>JAEWYL010000324.1 GCA_023395675.1 Chloroflexota bacterium
TTCCCTTGCAGCCTCCTTGAATGTACCGCCGTGCCCCTACCATTCCGTGTCTGCGCGGCGGCGTTGAATGGCATTTCGCCCCACCTGCGCCCCGGGGCGCGGCGGCGTTGAACGATTTTTCGCCCCACCCGCGGCGGAGGGGCACGGCGGCGCTTCGACCGGAACCCGCCCAACCCGCGGCGTAGGGGCACGGCGGCGCCTCGACCGGAACCCGCCCAACCCGCCTCCAGCCGCGCCCACCTCCCGCACCTCTCTACTTTCCCGGCCGCGGGAGCGTGTTTCTTGCAAAAAAGGGGGGCACGGCTGCGCCCATTCCACTCAAAGAGCGTGGAACGTTCCGCCGTGCCCCAACCTTGCTGTTCAGTTTATTGCCAGGGCCCTCATGGCCCAAACACCGGCGTGAAACTCCAGGTGACCTCGGCGCTCCCCATGCCGTGCTCGCCCAGCCAGGAAAGCAGGTCGTAGTCGTACTGGGCGAAGAAGTTGAAGATATCCGGCTGGCTCTCGATGTACTCCGCCGAGTGGGCCGGGAAGGCGCTGCTGCCGCTCAGGACCAGGTTCTCGGGCACGGCCAGCGCCCCCGAGCCCACCGTGGCGGCCTCCGCCTCGAGATTCAGGGGGCTGCTGTTGTCGGAGGTGCTGACCGCATCCACGTACATCGAGGCGTTGAAGTTGTAGGTGCACTCCCGCAGGTCGAAGTGCAGGCTCAGGCGCGAGAAGTCGTTGCTCTCGGCCCGGTAAGGGATGGGCAGGCCCGAGCCCTGCAGCGCGCTGAAGTACGGGCCGATCTGGTGCAGCCAGTCGATGGTCGCCGTGCCGGCGAAGGTCCCGGCGCGGAAGAGGGCCGAGTGCTCGGTCAGCGCCACCGGGTTCATCTCCAGGCTGGTGACGCTGAACTCGTTCAGGGTGCTCACGCTCTCGTCCCCGACGGTGTGCGTCTTCTGGTAGTGCACCGCCATCTCGATCTCGAAATGGTCCACCTCCGCCAGGGTCTGGGCCAGGGTGGTGCACTGGCAGGACTCGGTCAGGGGCTGCAGGCTGAACTCCAGGCCGGCGCTGCGGGTGTAATCGAGGTCAATGTAGCTGGCGATCAGCCACAGCTCGCGCACGCCGCACAGCTCCACCGGGCCCAGGGCCAGCGGGCGGATCTCCCAATCGCCGCTCTGGTCTCGCACCACCGCGTCCACCTGGATACCGGGGTTGGCGGCCATGGGGCTCAGGTCGAGCAGGAGCTTGTTGGCCTCCGGCGCCAGGCTGAAGTGGTAGTACACGGGCCGCAGGGCGGGCAGCTCGGTCTGGTATTCCAGCGGGCTCTGCGCCCGGCTGCGGGGCTCCAGGTCCAGCTCCTCCGCCTCGGGGATGGGAGAGAGGCCGTCGGGGAAGGTGGCGGTGGGGGCGTTCAGGTCTTTGTAGCGCGGGGTGATCACCCCCTCGCCGGGGCCGAGCCTGAGGTTCAGGTTGCGCTGGGCAAAGCGCCGGAAATTGGCGTCGAAGGGCAGCACCAGGCTGATCTTATCCATGCCCACCAGCCAGTCGGTGGTGCTCTCCAGGTTCACCCAGGCCTGAGCGATGGCCTGAGGGCCTTTCTCCATCTCCATAAACAGGGGCCACATATACTGGGCGTAGAGCAGGGGCTGGTCGCCGCTGTGATACGACGCCGCCAGCCCGAGCGGGCGCTTCTGCGGGCGGTAGTAGGCCAGGAACTGGCTCAGGTGCACGTGGTCGTTGGCGGTGGGCTGCAGGAAGTGGGTCTGGGCCCAGGTGGCGCTGGCCTCGCCGAACCACCATTCGTTCCCCTGCTTGAAGAAGATGGCCTTATTGTGGGCGAACTGCAGCACGTGGAAGTACTCGTGCACCATCACGTCGGGCATGAAATCGTCGTACAGCAGGTTCCGCTTGAGCAGCACGTAGCCGCTGCTCTTATTGCCGGAGGCGGGCAGGTCGGAGGGGGCCAGGCCGTGGCGGTTGACGCCGCTCAGGCCGCCGGGGTACTGGCGCGGCTCCTCGTCCAGGGGGTCGAGCAGGTAGAAGTCAATATCGCTGCTGTAGCCGCCCAGTTCGCCGCCGCGGTCGGGCAGGGGCGCGCCCATCAGGGCGTGCATGGCGGGCACGTGGGCCTTCAGGAAGTCCAGCACGTAGCGGATATCGGCCTCATAGCCGCCGGTGCAGCGGGCGTGCACCCGAATTTTCATGCTCGGGTCCACCAGGGCGGCCCAGCGATTGGCGTCGCAGGGCAGGTCCGCGGCGGACTGCAGGCCGGCGGCGGGCAGGCTCCCGGCGTTGAAGACGCTGCCCGGGCTGTCGGGGCGGGCGGCGAAGGAGTCCAGCTCGGCCCGCACCGCGGGGGTCAGGGGCTCGAGCGGGCTGCGGATCTCCTCGGACAGGCCCAGGTCCTCCGCCGGGCCCAGGCCCACGAACTCCTCGGGCAGGCGCGGGTCTTCGAACCAGGCGTAGGCCCGGTAGCGCAGGGAGGTGGGGTAATCAATGCGCCCTTCCTCCAGGGCGCGGCCGATGAGGGCCATGGAGGGGCCGGTGACGGCGGGGGCGCGGCCCCCAAAGAGGGCCGGCAGGAAGAGGCGGGTCTCCACTGCGGCCGCGCCCCCGGCCCCGGCGGGTTGGCCGGGCGCTTCGCCCGCCCGGGCGATCCCGGCCGGCGCGGCCCCCAGCAGCAGGCTGAGGCTGGCGAGCACGCTCAACAGATTGGTGAACGAACGGGTCATTTATGCTCCTGAAAAAACAGACTCGAAGATAGACCCTGAAGGTTACGAAAATCTTCAGGGTCTTTGCTTTATTGAAACAACACAATCCGGCGATCGGTCTGGCAGCTTGCGGTCGGCCGGCGCCCTCACCGGCCTGCTTTCCCCCCGCGGGCTGCCGTTCGAGATTTTATCACCCGCGCGGATCCCGTTCGTTACGAGAAGCGTTACAACAAATCCGGAAACCGCCCGCTCCAGCCGGCGGCCTGCTCGTAAGCCTGCGCCGCGGCGAGCAGCCTGGCCTCCTGCCAGGGGGCGGCGACCATCTGCAGCCCGAGGGGCAGGCCCGCGGCGGTGAAGCCGCAGGGCAGCGAGAGGGCCGGCAGCCCGGAGAGGTTGAAGGGGGCGGTGAAGCGGGTGAGCAGGCGCGCCTGCTCCACGGCGTCGGGGCCCTGGATGGGCGGGGCGGCGATGGGCGTGGCGGGGGTCAGCAGCAGGTCGTACTCGCTGAAGAAGCGCTCCATGCGGCGGCGGAACTCCGCCTGGGTGCGGCGCGCCAGGCTGTACTCGCCGGAGCTGAAGGCCGCGCCCGCCTGCAGGCGGCGCAGCACGTCCTCGCCGAAGCCCTGCGGCTCCTGCTCCAGGCGCCGGCGGTGGAAGGCGGCCGCGTCGGCGGGGGTCAGCAGCCCGTTCGCCCGGGCCGCCTCGCGGGCCTCGTCCAGCTCCACCGTCTCTACCCGCGCCCCCAGGTCTTCGAACAGCCGCGCCGCAGCCCCCACGGCCTCCAGCACCTCCTCACCGGCGCGGGAGAAGAAAGCCCCGCCCGCCAGGGCCACGCGCAGGCCCCGCAGGCTGCCCGCCTGCGGGACGGGCTCCACCGGGCGCTCCACCGAGGCGGGGTCGAGCGGGTCGTAGCCGGCGATGACCTGGTAAAGCAGGGCCGCGTCGCCCGCGCTGCGCGCCATGGGCCCGGCGTGGTCCAGGTTCCAGCTCAGGGGCACCACCCCGCGCAGGCTCACCCGCCCGTAGGTGGGCTTGAGCCCCACCACCCCGCAGAGCGAGGCGGGGATGCGGATGGAGCCGCCCGTGTCGGTGCCCAGGGCCCCCAGGCAGAGGCGCGCCGCCAGCGCCGCCGCCGAGCCGCCCGAAGAGCCCCCGCTGACCCGCTCCGGGTCCCAGGGGTTGCGGCAGGGGCCGTAGTGGGGGTTCACGTTGGTCACCCCCAGGGCGATCTCGTGCATATTGAGCTTGCCCAGGATCACCGCCCCGGCGAGGCGCAGCTTCTCCACCACGGCGGCGTCCTGCTCCGGCGCCCAATCGTCGAAGAAGGTCGTGCCGGCGGTGGTGCGCAGCCCGCAGGTCTCGAACAGGTCTTTCAGCGCCAGCGGCGCGCCCAGCAGGGGCGGGAGGTCCTGCCCCTGGAGCAGCGCGGCCTCCGCCCGGCGGGCGGCCTCCAGGGCGGCCTCGGGGGCCAGGGTGATAAAGCAGTTCAGGCGCGGGTCCAGGGCCTGGATGCGCTCCAGGTGCGCCCGGGTGAGTTCCACCGGCGAGATCTCCCGGCGGCGCAGCAGCTCCAGGGCCCGGGTGAGGGTCAGCGCGGTCAGGTCCATGCCTCAGCCCTCCTGCCCCAGCAGCTCGGACAGCGCGTGCATGGCCTGATCGGTACTGCGGAAGTGCACCGCCTGCAGCCCGGCGCGCCGGGCAGCCTCGATATTGGCGGGGAAATCGTCCACAAAGACCGCCTCCTCCGGGCGCACCCCCAGCCGCTCGACCACGTGGGCGTAGACGCGCAGGTCGGGCTTGGCCATGCCCAGCTCGCAGGAGATGAACACCTGGTCGAAGGCGTCCAAAATGCCCCAAACGCTCTCCAGCAGCGGGCGCAGCCCCGACCAGGCGTTGCTGAGCAGGGCGGTCTGGCAGCGCGGGCGCAGCGAGCGGATATAGGCCACCAGGCGCTCGTCCAGGCGGTCGCCGCCCCAGAACGCCTCCCGGAAAGCGGCGATCTCCGCCTCGCTCAGGCCCAGCCCGGCGCAGACCTGGCGCATATGCTCGTCCTCGCTCAGCTCGCCCACCAGGGCCTGGGCGCCGGTGGGGCTGTCGAACACCAGCCGGTCGAGGTCCGCGTAACTCAGGCCGAAGCGTTGGGCCAGGCGGGTGCGGGGGGCCTTATCCTCGGTGCGCACCAGCACCCCGCCCAGGTCAAAAATGACAGCTCGAATGGACATGGTTGGATCCTCCCCATGTGAAATATGGCCTGCGCGCAGCCGGTTGCAAAGCGCAGGCCTATTCTATCTTGAATCTGGGGGTGAGGGAGAGGCGGGGTGCGGGTTACCCGGTGCGAGGCGCTTTCGGGGCAAAC
>JAEWYL010000305.1 GCA_023395675.1 Chloroflexota bacterium
CCTTGGGGGGGCCCGGCCCCCCCCGCCGCCAACACATGGATCACCTTTGAATGACTTCCGGTCAAGGCACTCAGGACTGAAACGGCCAGAAACCTGCGCTCCCCATGTTCATGGAGAGGAGCCGGGAGAACAGACCGCTCCTGCCCTGCAGCCCGCTCACAGCCAGTTCAACCAGTATGGGAAAGCGGGACAGACCCAACAGGGCGCGGGTCATGAGGCGGTTCGGGCGGCAGATAGCCCTGTGCGCCCGCACGTAATCCCTCAGCTCCTCCAGGCCGAGCAGGGGCCCCTCCTCGCCCCGCGCCTGCAGCCGGGGGGCGGCGCAGGCTTCCAGGGCCAGCGCCTGCGCCAGGGCCAGGCTGATCCCCTCCCCGGTCAGGGCGTCCAGGTAGCCGGAGGCGTCCCCCACCAGCGCCACTCCGTCCGCCGCCGGGCGGATGGCATTCCGCTGCAGCGGGCCAACCGCTAGGGCCTGCCCGCCCAACGGCGCGCCGGACAGGCGTTCCCGCAGCTCCGGAAACGGTTTCAACAGCGACCAGACCAGGTCCTTTCCCTCGCGCTCGGGGACGAAGCGCGCCTGGTCCCAGAGGAAGGCGGCCGAAACCCGGTCCGGCCCGCAGGGAGTGATATAAGCCTCGATCCCCCGCCCCCAAAAGACTTCGACGCAGTCGCTCCAGGGAGGGCAGCCAAAATGCCGGCGCGCCCCCCAGCGCCGGCGCGCCGGGGCCGGCCCGTCCAGTCCCGCCCAGCGCCGCAGGCCCGAGTTCAGCCCGTCCGCGCCGACCAGCAGCGGGGCGCTGGCCCTTCTGCCCTCAAGCTCCACCACCATCCTGCCGCTCTGCCGGCTGTAGGCAGAGGCTTTCAGCCCCTCGCAGATCTCCAGCCCGGGCAGCGCCTCCGCCCGGGCGCGCAGCGCGCCCGACAGGCGCTCGCGCGGGATGCCCAATCCCGGCCCCTCGCGGAAATAACCGGTCGCCGTCCTGCCCGCAGGGGTGTGGTAGCGGATGCCGCGAATCGGGAAAGAATCACCGGGCTGCAGGCAGGCGGTCACTCCCAGGTCTTCCAGGTGGGCTGCGCCGGTGGGCAGCACCCCCTCCCCGCAGCACTTATCCACCGGGAAGCGCTTCCGTTCGACCAGCAGCACCCGCAGTCCGGAGCGAGCCAGGGCGATGCCCGCCGCCAGCCCCGCCGGCCCCCCGCCGGTGATCACTGCCTGATAGGAAGCCATACCTGTTCTTCGGTACGGATTCGTTTATAGAGGAGAAAAGCGTTCAGGATCGAAAAGACCAGCGCCGTCAGGAATGCGCCGTGCAGCAGCGGCACTGCCAGCAGTTCCAGCACCACCCCCAGATAGTTTGGGTGGCGCAGAAAGCGGTAGATCCCGTGCTTCACCGGCGGCTGCTCCGGCAGCGCCATCACCCGCACCGTCCAGCGGTAGCCCAGGGTCGAGATGGCGGCGTAGCGCAGCGCCTGCCCGAGGAGAAAGAGAACGGCGGCCCCCAAAGCCAGCGCAGGAGTGAATGGCCGCTCCAGCAGGAACACTTCCAGGGGCATGGCGGCAAACCAGGCCGCATGCAGCGCCTGCATGACAAGAAAATGGCCCTGCCCGATCTCATAACCGCCCAGGGCCTGCATGCGCCGCTCGTTTCGCCGGCTCAGGCGCATTTCCACCAGGCGCTGCAGGCCCAGGAGCAGCAGAAACACCAGGAAGAGCAGTTGGGAGGTGGTCACGAGTCCGCCCTCAACCTAGGGTGCTCGAATAGATTCACCACTTCAAGAGCACCAGCTCGGCGCAGAAAGCCGGGCCCATGGCCAGGAGCAGCCCGTAAGTCCCCGGGTCCGGGCGGCGGCCTTCTAAGGTCTCATCCAGCACCATCAGGACCGAGGCCGAGGACAGGTTGCCTACTCGCGAGAGACTGTCCCGGCTCACCTGCAGGGCCTCTCCATCCAACCCCAGGCCCGCCTCCAGACCCTCCATCACCTTCGGCCCGCCGGGATGGGCCACCCAGCAGCCGATATCCTCCAGGCCCAGGCCGTGCCGGCGGAGAAAGGCCTCCACCGCCGGGCGCAGATGCTCCTGCGCCACTTCGGACACATCCGGGCTGAGCAGGATTTTAAAGCCCGAATCGCGCACGTCCCAGCCCATAATATGTTCCGTGCTCGGGAAGAACACGGACTGGCTGTCTAACACACTCGGTCCCTCGCCGCCCGCCAGCGGGTGCTCCGCGCCTACCAGCAGCACCGCCGCAGCCCCATCCCCGAACAGACCGGTGGCGATCAGGTTTTCCACGGAGTGATCGTCGAGCTGCATCGTCAGCGAGCACAGTTCGATGGAAAGCATGACGGCCGCCTCCTGCGGGTGGCCCTTCAGGTAATCCGCCGTGCGGGCGATGCCCGCCGCCCCGCCCGCGCAGCCCAGACCGAAGAGCGGGGTGCGCTTCAGCCCGGCGGGGAACGAGATGCGGTTCATCAGGCGGGCGTCAATGGAAGGCACGGCAATCCCCGTGACGGTGGTGAACAACAGGTGGCTGATCTCGCGCGGCAGCATCCCGGCCCGCTCGAGCAGCGCGCAGACGACCCGCTCGCCCAGCTCCAGCGCGGCCCGGGTCCAGGCCTCATTCCGGGTTTGAAAACCATCCAGAGCGGCGTAAGCCTCCAGGGGAAGCGCCAGGTGGCGGCCCTTCACCTGAACATTCCTGTGGAAACGTTCGAGCAGTCCCTGGTCCACCCCGCCGCCGGACCACAGGCGCGATACCAGCGAGAGAAGTTCTTCCTGGCGGTAGTAATTCCGAGGGAAGCCTACCGCAGTGGCAGCAATTGTAGACATGCAGTACTTTCCTTACAGCTAATAGCTATTATTCCCCCTAAACGGATGCCTCAAATGGAGGGAGCAGGCTTCTGCCTGCTCCCCCTCCTTCAACTATAAGGAAGATTATCCGCACTCACAATGGGGGGAATTCCTAAGAGCGATAAGGATTTACCCTACCCCGGACCGCGCCTGCCCGGTCGGGGCCGCGGCTATGAATTTCTCAACGCCAGACGGGCGGCATGGTACCCGCCCAGACCGTGCACCCCCCCGCCGGGCGGCGTGGCCGAGGAGCAGATATAGATACCCTTCACCGGGGTGGCGTAAGGCTGCAGGCTGATCGTCGGGCGGGTGAAAAGCTGGAACAGGTCCTGGACGCCGGCGTTGATATCTCCCCCGACGTAATTGGGGTTATAGGCCTCCATCTCAGCCGCGTTCATGGATTTCTGCGCCAGGATGCAGTCGCGAAAGCCGGGCGCAAAGCGCTCGATCTGGGCAATGATTCTCCCGGACATATCCGCCGTCGAGCCGTTTGGGACGTGGCAGTAAGCCCACAGGGTATGCTTGCCCTCCGGAGCGCGGCTGGGGTCGAACAGGGTCTGCTGGGACGCCAGGACAAAGGGGCGCTCCGGGATGCGCCCTTCCCAGACCGCGCGCTCTCCCACCGCGATCTCCTCGAACTCTCCCCCCAGGTGGACGGTCGCCGCCCGGGCCGCCTCTTTCGCCTTCCAGGGGACGGGGTCGCTGAGCGCGAAGTCCATCTTGAATACACCCGGGCCGTGCCGGTAGCGCGCCAGCCGCCTGCGGTAGCCCTCCGGCAGGCGGCTGCCCGCAATGCTGGACAACTGCCGGGGAGAAACATCGAAGAAATACGTCCCGGCGCGCGGGAGCTCGTCCATCGTCTCCACACACCAGCCGGTGACGATCTCGCCTCCCAGGCTTTTGAAATAGGCTCCGAGTCCATCCGCCAGGGTCTGAGAGCCGCCTTCCGCCACGGGCCAGCCGGTTTTATGGGCCGAGATCCCGAGCATCAGCCCGAAAGCCGCCGTGGGAAGCTGGTCCAGCGGCTGGATCGCATGGGCGGCCGTGCCGCCGAAGAGCGCTCTGGCGCGCCTGCCCCGGAACAGGGAGTCCACCAGCCCTTTCGCCGACCTCATCCCGTACAGGCCAAAGCGGGCCATCAACAGCGGGTGCCGGGGAGGAAGGGGCAGCGGGCCGAGCAGGTCCGAAAAAAGCCCCTCCCAATCGCTCAGAAAGGGGCCCATCAATTTCTGGTAAGCCCCCTCGTCCTCCTCCAGTCTCGCAGCCGTGGCCTCCAGCGAGCCCTCCAGGATCACGGCGGTACCGTCGTCCAGCGGGTGGGCCAGGGCAGCCGGGGAATAGATAAAGCGGATGCCGTATTCGAGAAAGGGGACAGAGCGCATGAACGGTGAGACCATCCCCCAGGATTGGATCGTGGAACAGACGTCGTGGGTAAAACCGGGCAGAGTCAGCTCGGCTGAGCGCGAACCGCCCCCGATGCTGTCCTTCGCCTCGATAATCAGCACCGAACGCCCGGCCCGGGCCATGGTAATCCCGGCAGCCAGGCCGTTCGGCCCGGAGCCGATCACGACTGCATCGTAGGCTGGCAGCAGCGCGCTCAATCCGTTTGCTCCTCTATTGTCCACTTATCCCAGGATATTGTCTGTGCAGGAGCATGGGCGGCTGCACCATCCATACTCCTGCACCTCTCCCCCGAACTGATTATTTCCAGCATAAAGTTGGCTCGATGCAGGCAGCTACTGGACCGGGGCGCCAACGGCTGCCAGCGCTTCCGCTTCGGTCGGGTAGATCAGGATCGCCTCGTTCAAGCGAGTCAGCTCGAAGATCTGGCGGTAGTGCTCGCTCAGCCCGCAGGCCATCAGGGCCTGTTTCTGCCGCTGGGCGCGGATCAGCATGGTCACCAGCAGGCCGATGCCGGAGCTGTTCATATACTCCAACCGGCTGAAATTCAGGATAATCGCCTGAACGCCTTCTCCGCTGGCTTGAGTATACGCATCCATCAGTGAATTTTCAGCAGCAGCATTGATCTCCCCCTGGATATCAATCACGCTGGCCTGGGCGCTTGCCCGGCGCACGTTCATGGTCACATTTACCTTCATAACCGCTGTCTCCTATTCTTACAGTTCAGCCATCAGGCTGTCTTCATCCGGATAGATATTCATAAAATCTGACAGGCGAGTGATGTTGAAGATTTCTACATAGTGTTCGCTTAACCCGTATACCCCCAGACGGAGGCCCGCCTTCCTCGCCCGGGCAAGCAGGCCCACGATCAGCGCAATTCCGGTGCTGTTGATATAGTCTACATCTGAGAAATTGAGGACGATATTCTGCGGCTTATTCGCCTCCGCCTGCTGATAGGCGTTTAGCAAAGTCTCCTCTGCAAAGCTGTTGATCTCCCCATGCAGGTCGATGGTAGCAATTCCCTGCCGGAAGCGCACCCCGGCCTCTAATTGCTTATCGATCATCCTGGCCTCCCTTGTTAAGACGAATAATCAGCTCCATGATATGGTGGTTCTCGTCGCTGTAAATGTTCATCTCATCCACCATATTCTTGATCAAGAAGAGGCCCCAGCCTCGCGGGCTCTGCAGCCCGGCCAGTTTTGCTTCCAGGTCCGGATCCTTCGCCTCCGGAATCGGCGTTGCGCCTCCCTGGTCGATTATACAGACTTTCACCGCTTTCGGTGAGCCGTATACCTGAATGACCACCTCCAGCTCCGCCCGGTACTTGTTGCCGTGTTCCATGGCGTTCATGGTCGCTTCGGCCACTGCGGTTTTCAGCTTTTCGAGCTGGTCCGGCTCCATCTCCAGTTCCTGGACCGCCTCGACCACCAGCTCCATCGCCCGGCGTTCTTTCCCCGGCTCGCTGGGCAGGGTGAATTTCGCGAGCGTCCTCCACCCCGCTCCATCCGGAACCCGGCTTGAGGGATTAAATGCAGGAGAAAAGGGCATTAGAACCTCCATCCGTTTAAGAGTAAGTAATGTGACATCGTCCTCCTGCTCCCACTGCTCTCCGGTGAATTCTTTGAGCCGGTCCAGCAAGAACGGGATCAAGGTGTCTCCCCCGAGGTGATTGGCTACCAGCTCGCGCACGGCGGGGAAGCCAAACAATTCCCCAAGCGGGCTGTGGGCTTCAACCAGCCCATCGCTGTAAAGCAGAAGGTTTTCGCCGGGTTGAATAAATGCTTCTTTCTCTTCGTAGGCCATATTGGGCAGCAAACCGAGGGGCATCCCGGTGGCATGCAACTCTCTGACCCCCCAATCGCCGCGCAAGATCGGGAGGTTGTGCCCCGCATTCGCCAGCAGCAGCCGCCCATCGTTGGGATCCAGAATAATGTACTGGCAGGTGACGAACATGTTGCGAGGGATATCCCCGTAGAGCAGGTCATTCACACGCTGGAGAACTTCACCCGGGGAGGAATAGCGCTCCGCAGCTGCGCGCAGGGTGCTGCGGGTGGTCGCCATCAGCAGGGCCGCCGGCACGCCTTTATCGGTCACGTCCCCGATCACCAGCCCCAGCTTCCCGCCGGGCAGCGGGATGAAGTCATAAAAATCTCCGCCCACAGCCATAGCCGGACGCCAAAAAGCCGACACCTCCCAGCCCTGAGGTGCGGGCGTCTCTTTTGGCAGCAGCGTCTCCTGGATAATGCGAGCAACCCGCAGTTCCTGCTCCAGGTGCTCGCGCTCCTGGATCTCGGCCTGCTGCTGCCGCACGAGTTGAGCCACTCTCAGCGCCGGCGCAGTCTGCGAGGCCAGGTTGCTCAGCAGCCGGTAATCGTCTGTTGAATACTCCTGCTGGCTCAGGCGGGCCCCCAGGTTCAGCAGCCCCATCAGCTCTCCCTGGTTCACCAACGGCACGGTCACTTTGACCCCCGCTGCCTTCAGCCTTTCCAAAGCCGGAGACGCCAGCTGCACCTGATCCAGCTCCACCACCCCCGGCGCTCTCATTAAGTACTCGAGCAGCGGATCACCCGGCTCGATCTCGACCCGGCTCTCGTGATAGCCCTGTTCCGTCGCCGGGGCAGCCTGGCTGCCAGCATCGGCCGTCCTGCTCCGCCGCCTTACTTCCCCAATAAAAATTTTCCAATAATTGCGTGTATTACGATCCATGTACTAACCATTATAGCTGAACGCAAGCACGCGAACGTTACGGCAGCCGTTACGACCGCAGCTGCTGGCGAAAAAGAGTAAGAAGTGATCGCAGCGGGTCATCTTTCCTCCCCTATCACAGCCTTTTCTTCCAGGCTGTCTCTCGCCTGGGGCTCCACCACCGCGGTCTCTCTCACCCAGAGCGAAATACACTCCGGCTGCATCGTCTCGTCCACGACTTGCATCAGCCGGTAGCAAAGCTGGTCCAGGTCCACTTCGTCGCGTAAGGATTCGTTGAATTTCAGCAGGGTCTTGGCCGAGTCATACTTCTGCTGGTAGAAGCGTTTATCAATCGCGTCCTGCACCCGCCTGCGCATGGGTACGAACAGGGCGGCGATCGCCAGGGTTGAGACCACGGACACCAGTTCCGAACGTTCCTGCCCGGTGAAAGCGATGAATCCGGCCTGCAGGACCAGCACGCTGGCGAAATAGATGACTACCAGCGTCCCGGTCAGGACGCTGTAGATCAGGGTCCTGCGGATCAGGATGTCAATATCCCACAGGCGGTAGCGCAGGATCGCCACTGCGAACGAAAGCGGGAAGAGCAAAAAATAGATCCCCCGCACGGTTGCGCTGAGCAGCCTCACCACGATCACCATGGAATAGAAGGAAGGGCCCACACGCTGGAAAAGGATGTTCGGGATGCTGGTCTCCGCCAGGTCGGGGGGCAGCGAGATAAAGACGAAGAACGCCAGCGGGCTCGCCGCCGCGGCGATCAACCCCAGCAGGGCCCATTTCGTCTGCTGCCGCTCGACCGGCGTGGAGATGCGCGAGAAGCGGTAGATCTGGGCATAAGCCCCGATCAGGGACCCGGCCAGGAGCACCAGGAAACGCGGCGCAGGGCTCCAGGTAGTCAGGCTGAGCGGCGTATCCGGTAGGAAAAGGGCAAAAAACATGATCGCCACCCAGATAAGGGCGAAAGGCCGCGTCCAGGCAGGCACAAATCGCCCGTCCGGGAACAGGGTGAGCAGCACGATGCTGGATACCAGCCCGGTGTAAACCACCATGGAACGCAGCAGCTCCCAGGCGGCCGCGTTCAGACCCACCGGATCCACCGTCTGCCTCAGGGGGATAATGGCTCCATTCACCACCAGGGCAATCGCCACCAGCAGGGCCATCCAATCGTAGGGGCGGCGGAAAAAGATAACCCCGGCGATGACCACATGGGCCAGAATTACGGCCAGATCCAGCAGGATCATATAGAGGGCAAAGCCCTGCATGGTGATGCCCAGGGTTTGCAGGGCGCGCAGGTCGACCGAATCTGCCAGCCGCTGGTAGCGGCTCGCCAGGTCTACCACGAACAGGCTGAGGACCAGGAAAGTGATGACAAACCAGGAGAACTGCAGAACCGTCACCCGCAGGCGCGCGAAGCCCGCTTTACCGGCTGTCCCGGCAAAGCCCCTGCGCTCGCGGCCTACCTGTCCATTTTGCGGGCGGTTGCGGTTTACAGCACCCTCCTTACCGGCCGGAATCCATGCTTACCGGCTGCGCCACCGGCGCCAGCGTTCTGAGATAAAGCCAGATAGCCTTCAATTCATCGTCGCTCATGCCGGCGATCTTATCCCAGGGCATCAACTCCTGGTTCAGCTCTTCCCCATCCGGAGTGACCCCGATGCGGATGGCCTGGATAAAGCCGCTCTCTGTCCAATGACCCAGGTTCCCGCCCGGGGTGAGGTTCAACCCCGCCCCCGGCGCATCCCTTCCCGCCAGGTCGGCCCCATGGCAGAATTTGCAGGTTGTCGCCAGGTATTCTCCGTAAGCAGCGTTCACCCCGGGCTCCGGCGCGGGCGGGCGAGGAGCCTGGTGATCGATCAGATTGGCGGGCAGGAGCGAGGGGGTCGTCAGAATAAACACCCGAGCCAGCAAGCCCAGGCGCTCTTTCGGGACCACCTTGTCCACCGGAGGCAGGCCTTTCAGATAGGCGATGACCGCCCCCAGGTCCTCGTCCGAGAACTCGTAATAGAAGTTCGACGGCATGTCGAGCAGCGGCTTCCCATCCCGCCCGACGCCGTGACGGATCGCCCTGACCCAGTCCTCATCCGAATAATCTTCCGGCAGACCCCCTTCACCGCGGGTCAGGTTGCGAATAGAAACGCGCCCCACCAGCCAGCCGTCATCGAAAGCCTGCCCGGACAGGTTCTCGCCGTGGCAGTCGGTGCAGAACCCGCGCGTTTCCACCAGGACCCGGCCGCGCTCCACCGCCGCAGGCCTTTCCGGGATCTCTAAACCGGATGCAGGGATCGAATAAACACGGTTAAGGCGCTCTTCCGAAAGTACAAAGAGCGCCATCACACCCAGCAGCGCCAGCACCAGCAGCGCCCCGAGCAGAATCCCGCCCCCTTTCAGCACTTTCTTCAGCATCTTTCCCTCTGATTTAATTGTATCAAGTTTATCCAGTATCCGGTAATCCGCCTTACCCGAAGGGTGTACTCGTATTTCGAGAAGGCGGTGAGTTGTGCGCGGCAGATTGACGCCGGCGTCGCCGCGCACAGATCACTCCCTGTTTTTTCAACTTTTGTGTGCTCTCTACCCGAACAGGTCTACCAGCGCCATGGGCGCCTGCCCTGAACCGGCCTCAACCTCCCCGCTCTCGGCCAGGGCGCTGCCCCTCCCCGAACCGAATACCCATGCGTGCAGACTTTCGGAGCCGGTCTGGATCGAAACAAACCGGCCCAGCCCCGCCGGAAAACCGTCTGAAAGGGCTAGAAATCCTCCGGCTGCCGCCGCAAAGACGACCAGCAGCAGCGCGAATATCGCGATTTTTTGGGTTCTTTTCGCAGCCATGCTCTTTTTCTCCTGCATATACCACCAACCAGGGAACCGGCGCCGGGAAGCAGGACCCCGTTGTCCCCGCACCGGTCTTGAACCTCTACATCTTCCTGCCTGTCACAGCATACCCCGCTGCCGTACTCCAGCAGTTACGACCGGCGTTACGAAACCCCTGATTCAGGTTTTTTTTCGCACCTTCACGCTCATTTTTAGGATCACCTCGAGTAAAATAATCCGTAGAGGGAAATCCATTGTCCACCTTAGCCTTATCTCTGTTAGGAACTCCACGCCTGGAGCTGGACGGCCGCCCGGTTGTCATGGACACCCGTAAAGCCCTGGCTCTGCTGGCGTATCTGGCCGTCACCGGGGAAGCGCAGCGCCGCGAGAGCGTGGCGGCCCTGCTCTGGCCTGAATACGACCATTCCCACGCTCTGGGAGCGCTGCGGCGCACTCTGACCTCGCTGCGCCGGGCGCTGTGTGATGAATGCCTGGAGATCAACCGCGAAACGGTGGATATTGCGCCGGGCGCGAATCTGCAGTTTGACCTGGCGCGTTTTCGCCGCCTCGTCTCCATGGCGCGCACCCACCTGTCTCAGACCTCTAACACCATTCACGACTGCCTGGACGAGCTGGTCGAGGCCTCCACCCTGTACCGCGACCACTTCATGGCCGGTTTTTCCCTGCGCGACAGCCCCGAGTTCGATGACTGGCAGTTTTTCCAGGCGGAGGCCCTGCGCCAGGAGCTCTCCTGGGTCCTGGAACGGCTGGTCCACGGCTACAGCGAGCTGGGGGACTACGAAACCGCCATCCCCTACGCCCATCGCTGGCTCGCGATGGATAACCTGCACGAACCCGCCCACCGGCAGCTTATGCAGCTTTTCGCCTGGAGCGGGCGGCGAGGTGCGGCCCTGCACCAGTACCAGGAGTGCGTGCGCATCCTGGATGAAGAGCTGGGCGTCGCCCCCCTGGAAGAGACCACGGCGCTGTACGAGCTGATCCGTGAGAACCGTCTGGAACCGCCGCCCGTCATCGAACGCCTCCACGGCGAGCCGCCAGTACCCTCGCTCAGCCAGCCCCCGGGCGCAGTGAAGAGTCCCCCGGACGGCGCCCGGCCCTACCCGCTGGTAGGACGGAGCGAAGAATGGCGCGCCCTCCTGCAAGCCTACCAGGCAGTAGGGCCGGATGGGCGCCTGGTCGTGCTGGAAGGGGAGGCGGGCATCGGGAAGACGCGCCTGGCGGAGGATTTCCTGGCTCAGGTTCAGGCCGGCGGCGGGCAGGTCTTCTCCGCCCGCTGCTACGAAGGGGAGACCCACCTGGCCTTCGCCCCGATTGTGGAAGGCCTGCGCAGCCTGCTCAAGCGCCGCGCAGGCGCACCCTGGCACCCGGCCCTGCCCGATTCTGCCCTGGTCGAGAGCAGCCGCCTGGTCCCTGAACTGGCGGGTCTGCGCCCCGGGCTGGGCTCCCCCCAACCCCTGGAAGGCCCTGGCGCCCAGAACCGCTTCCTGGAGGGATTGGCCCAGACAATCCTCGCCGCTGTCTCCGACGGCGCACCGGGGGTGATCTTTCTGGACGACCTCCACTGGGCGGATGAAGCCTCCCTCGACCTGCTCACCTACCTGGTTCGCCGCCTGCAGGGCCGCCCGGCGCTGCTGCTGATCGCCTGGCGGGGCGAGGACCTCCCGGCAGAACACCGGCTGCGGCGCCTATTGGCGGAGAGCCAGCGCAGCGGGAGGGCCGGGCTGCTCTCTCTCTCCCGTCTCTCCGAGGCCACTGTCAGCGACCTGCTCCAGGCGGTCGCCCCCGGGCAGGACAGCCTGCACGAATTCGGGCGGCGGCTGTTTCAGGAGACAGAGGGACTTCCGTTTTTCATCATCGAATACCTGCACCTGATTGGAAAAGCTGGGGAGAACGCCGGCGCTCAGGACTGGAGCATGCCGGGGGGCGTGCGCGATCTGCTCCACTCGCGCCTGGCGCAGCTCTCGGAGACCGCCCGCCAGCTTCTGCAGGCCGCAGCGGTGATCGGGCGGGCTTTTGATTACGAAGTGCTGCGCTCCGCCAGCGGCCGGTCCGAAGAGGAGGGCGTGGCCGGTATGGAGGAGCTGGCCGCCCGGGGTCTGATCCGGGAGTTTCGCGCCCCGGCAGGCGCCGCGGAGGGCGAGCTCCAGCGCCCATTGTACGATTTCAGCCACGACAAGCTGCGCCTGCTGGTGTATGAGGAGATCAGCCTCGCCCGCCGGCGGCTGCTGCACAGGCGGGCGGCGGAAGTCCTGCTTTCCAGGCCCCGGGCGGAGATCCCGGCTGTCAGCGCGCAGATCGCCCATCACTACCGGCAGGCCGGAAACGCCGAGGCGGCCGCGGAGTATTACCTGCGGGCAGGCCGGTACGCCCGGGCGCTGTTCGCCAATACCGAGGCCCTGGCGCATTTCGGCCAGGCCCTGGCCCTGGGCCACCCGGATCGGGCCTGGCTGAACGAGGCCGTTGGCGATTTACAGGTCCTGCAGGGTGAATACAACGCGGCCCGCGCCAGCTACGAGACCGCCCAGGCGCTTAATTCCGACCAGCGCTCCGGCCTGGCCCGCCTGGAGCACAAGCTGGGCGACCTGCACCACCGGCTGGGGAACTGGGAGCGGGCCGAGGCGCATTTTCGCTCGGCCCTTGAGGCCTCGGAGGGCGTCGAAGGCGCGCGCGTCCGGGCCGAGATCTATTCCGACTGGAGCCGCACCATGCTCCACCGCGGGGAGAATGACCGCGCCCTGGAATTTGCCCGCCGTGCGCTGGCCCTGGC
>JAEWYL010000315.1 GCA_023395675.1 Chloroflexota bacterium
TGGGCAGCGGGCTGTACCGGCTGAACAGTGTGGTGGCGAACGTCAGGGCCGGGCAGCTGATTTCATTCGAGGAATTTATCGAGGGGGTATCTCTGAAGCAGGACAGGCTCTCACCCGAGCTGCGGGCCATTCACGAGCAGATCTATGCCAACGTGCGCTCCGGCGACCCCACGCCGTTCAAGGAGTTCCGCCGCAACGAATACCTGGCGACTGTAAAACGCATGGGCCAGCCGGAGGGCGATACCCCGCTCTCGGAGCGCCTGGAAGAGGAGATCCTGCTTACGGCTGAAATTCGGGAACAGGCTTTGAAATGGGGGCGCCAGGGGGCGCTGGTGTTCGCCCTCTCCGACAAGCCCGACGAGGCTTCCATTCCTACCGCGGAACTGGCAGCCGGGGGCTACCAGCCTATCCACCGCACGGAGACCCACGCAGCCGGGGGCTGAGGGAGACCGGCGCTCACGCCGCCCCGCCGCCCGGACTGGACCGGCGCGGCTTTATTCTGCCGCCAGCGCTTCGAGCGCTTCCAGCTCCGCCGGGATCACGCGTGGGGTTTCCAGCCTGCGGGTGACGATCTCCGGATCTTTCAGGCCGTGCCCGGTGCAGACCACCACTACCCGCAGCCCGCGCGGGTCCAGCCGCCCGCTGCGGATCTCCGCCGCCAGTCCCGCCAGCCCGGCGGCGGAGGCCGGTTCGACCCAGATCCCCTCGCCCGCCAGGCGGGACTGCATATACAGGATCTCGTCATCGGAGACGGCGATGATCCTGCCGCCGGACTGCTCCGCGGCCTGCAGCGCCCCCTCGCCGCGGGCCGGGCGGCCGATGCGGATGGCGGTCGCGACGGTCTCCGGATGCTCGACCGGGTGGCCCAGCACCAGCGGGGCGGCCCCCTCGGCCTGCACGCCCAGCAGGCGCGGCAGCCCGGTCCCGTTCAGGCGCTGGTAGTCCTGGAAACCCATCCAGTAGGCGTTGATATTGCCGGCGTTGCCCACCGGCAGGCACAGCAGGTCCGGCGCGGCCCCCAGCTCGTCGCAGATCTCGTAGGCGGCCGTTTTTTGCCCCTCCAGCCGGTAGGGGTTGAGGGAGTTGACCAGGGCGATGGGGCGGCGCTCGGAGAGAGCCACCACCAGCGACAGGGCTTCGTCGAATGAGCCCTCGATCTGGATCACCTGGGCCCCGTAAGCCACCGCGCCGGCGAGCTTCCCGGCTGCCACCTTGCCCTGCGGGATGAGCACAACCGCTTTCAACCCGGCCCGTGCCGCGTAGGCCGCGGCCGAGGCGGCGGTGTTCCCGGTCGAGGCGCAGATCACCGCCTTTGCCCCGCGCCCCAGGGCCTCGCCGATCGCGGCGGTCATCCCCCGGTCTTTGAAGGAGCCGGTGGGGTTGAGACCTTCGTATTTGACATACAGCTCAAAACCTCCGGAGAGCTGCTCGGCCAGGCGCGGCAGTGGGATCAGGGGGGTATCCCCCTCGTGCAGGCTGACCTCCCGGGTGTGGCCGGGCAGGTTGAGCAGCGGGCGGTAGCGGTTGAGAAGGCCTGTATATGGCATAAGTCTCCCTCGGGTATTGTCTTCAGCGCTATCATATCCTATTCTGCCGCTGCTGCGAATTGAAAAAATGGGATGGGGCGGGGGACGCCACCCCAGCCCCACCCCAGAGCGTGCTTTTCGTGCACCTTGCCGCTCCTGCAGGACCCCAGCCTGGGGAAAACTCTGCTAAAATGGATGAGCACCATCCAAAACCACCTCTGGATACGATAGATGCGCAAAAGTTCCAAAAAACGCTCCAACACCGAAACCAGCTCTTTTGGAACCCCGGGCAGGATCAGCCACGATGCCTCGAAATTCTACGCCAGCCGGCTGTATGAGGGCATCGAGGCGGGCAGAAACATTCCCTACAGCGAGAACGCGCTGCCAGCGGAATGCCGCAACCGGCTGTTCTGCAAGTCCAGCGAGCAGATGAGCGAGCTTCCGGACCGCAGCGTGCATTTAATGGTCTGCTCGCCGCCCTACAATGCCAACAAGGATTACGACCGGGATCTCAGCCTGGATGAATACCTGGAGCTCTTGAAACGCGTCTGGCAGGAGACCTACCGGGTGCTGGTCCCCGGAGGGCGGGCCTGTATTAATGTCGCCAATCTGGGGCGGAAGCCCTATATCCCCCTGCACAAATACATCATGGATCAGATGGGGGAGGTGGGTTTCCTGATGCGCGGGGAGATCATCTGGAACAAGGCTAACAGCGCCAGCCCCTCGACCGCCTGGGGGAGCTGGCGCTCGGCGAGCAACCCTGTGCTGAGGGACGTCCACGAATACATCCTGATCTTCTCAAAAGACGGGTTTCGCAGGGAGAGCCAGGGAAAAGAGAGCACCATCAGCCGGGAGAATTTTTTGGAGTGGACCAAAAGCGTGTGGACCTTCCCGGCGGTTTCGGCGAAAAAAGTGGGCCACCCGGCCCCCTTCCCCGAGGAACTGCCGGCGCGGCTGATCCAGCTCTACACTTTCAAGGACGAGGTGGTGCTCGATCCCTTCGCCGGCAGCGGCACCACCTGCCTGGCCGCCCTCAAGGGCCGGCGCTTTTACGTCGGGTATGAACTGGACGACGAATATATCCAGCTCGCGCGGCGGCGCATTGAACAATCAAGCTCAGAGCAGGAGTGACAGGTTCAGCGGTCATTTTGCCGCGTCTTTAGAGCAGTCGTGAGGCTGCCCCCAAAGAGCCGCGGGGAGTGTATCGAATACCATAAGCGGGGGTCGAGGTTCGCTCGACCCCCGCTTTTTTACTCTCTGTTGCTGTTCACTTTTTGGACAGCCCCATTTGACCTGCCTGGTTCCCCTTTTTGTGTAAATCGGATAAAGTCAAGTTAAATTCACCCAAATTCGGGGGAAGCTTGCGCTGGCGCAAAGAAAATCCTTTACCTGTTTTGTAAACTATAGGTGTTACCACGGAAAGCGAATAATGCGCTGAAAGCTCAAATTATTAAACGCCAACCTTCCCGGACCAAAGGGTAAGGAAGCGGAGGAAACAAAATGCACACTCAAATTTCTAAATTTATTCACCAGCAGTGGTTCAGGCAGTTGTTTGTGCTGCTGGTCATCGCTGCCCTGGCGAGCGGGTGCGCAGGCGGCGGGATCGCCAGGGGCCAGAGCCAGGAAGTCTCGGACACGGGCGGCAGCCAGACGGCGGCGCAGGGAAGCGCCAGCTTCCGTCTCGAGACCCGTTTCGAGGACGGGCGCATGAACTTTGTGGGCGTCGGCGGCGAGATTGACGGGCAGGTGAACCCGGACCTCGCGGTCCAGCCCGGCCAGGACGTGGAAATTGTGCTGGTCAACAGCGACGGGCTGCACTCGCACAACCTGGTCGTGGACGGCTTGAATGTAGCCAGCCCCACCGTCTATAAAAGCGGGCAGGAGACCCGGTTGGTGTTCACAGCCGCCAGTGAAGGGGTCTACCCCTATTACTCCTCTTTCTACGGCGACCGCCAGGCCGGTATGGAGGGGAGCCTGGTTGTCGGAAACCCGAAGCAGAGCCAGGTGAGCGCCGGTCAGGGCGAGGCCCAGACCTCGCACAGCGAGCATGCCCAGGTCCAGACTCAGGCCCTGGTTGTTTACACCCTGACCACCGGGATGGCGGACGGAAAGATGGTCTTTATCGGGCAGGGCGGCGAGATTGACGGGCAGGTGAACCCGGATTTGAGCGCCCGGCCCGGCGACTCGGTCGAGATCGTGGTGGTGAACGGCGACGACATTCTGCACAACGTTGCCCTGGAAGGCTACGACCTGACTTCGTCCGACGTGAACAAGAAAGGGCAGGAGGCCCGTATCCAGTTCGTCGCCGATCAGGAGGGCGAGTTCGCTTACTACTGCGCCATCCCCGGGCACCGCCAGGCCGGTATGGTCGGCAGGCTGACGGTTGGGGCCGCGTCGGAGCCGGTGGCGGCGGACCTGCCCAGCGTGGTCCTGGACCCTGCGGCGGTGCCTGCCCCGCTCAACCGCTCGACCCCTGAGCACGTGCGGGTGGACCTGGAGACGGTGGAAGTGGAGGGCCGCCTGGCGGACGGCGCCAGCTTTACCTACTGGACCTTCAACGGCACCGTCCCCGGCCCGTTCATCCGTGTCCGGGTCGGAGATACCGTGGAGGTGCATCTGAAAAACTCCGCCTCCAGCACCATGGCCCACTCGGTGGACTTCCATGCGGTGACCGGGCCCGGGGGCGGGGCGGTAGCCACCCAGACGAAACCCGGTGAGGAAACCTCCTTCACCTTCCAGGCGCTCAACCCGGGCCTGTATGTCTACCACTGCGCCACGCCGATGGTCGCCCATCACATCGCCAATGGGATGTACGGGATGATCCTGGTGGAGCCCGAGGGCGGCCTGCCCCCGGTGGACCGCGAGTTCTACGTGATGCAGGGCGAAATCTACACCGCAGAGGACTATGGTTCGAAGGGCGCTCACACCTTCAGCCTGGAGCGGCTGCTGGATGAAGAACCGGAATACTACGTGCTCAACGGCTCGGTTGGCGCTCTGACGGCGGAGCACCCGCTCCAGGCCCGGGTGGGCGAGACCGTGCGCATCTACTTCGGCGTGGGCGGCCCGAACGTGACCAGCTCGTTCCACGTGATCGGCGAGATCTTTGACCGGGTCTATAGCGAGGCCTCCCTCACGGCCCCGCCGCTGACGGATGTGCAGACCACCCTGGTCCCCACGGGCGGCGCGGTGATCGTAGAGTTCGAGCTGGAAGTGCCGGGCAGGTTTATCCTGGTGGATCACTCCCTCTCCCGCATGGAGCGTGGTCTGGCCGGCTTCCTGGTGGTGGAAGGGCCAGAGGATCATTCGATCTACGAGGGTGAGGAGACCGAAGGCAGCGGGCACTGAGAAAGCGCCTTCCTCACGGAAGGGAATCTGATAGTCGAGAACCAAAAATGCGGCGCTTTGGGCCGGATTTTTGGTTGTCGAGGCAGAATT
>JAEWYL010000025.1 GCA_023395675.1 Chloroflexota bacterium
CCAGCTCCCGGGTGGGGGTGAGCACCAGCGCCTGCACCGCCTTCTGGTCAAGGTCGAGCTTCTGCAGGATGGGCAGGGCGAAGGCCGCCGTCTTGCCGGTGCCGGTCTGCGCCTGCCCGATCACGTCTCGCCCCGCCAGCAGCGGGGGGATGGTTCGGACCTGGATCGGGGTGGGGACCTCGTAGCCCACCGCGTCGATCGCCTTGAGGATCGGCTCGCTCAGGCCGAGTTGTTGGAAAGAATCGGGGCTGCTGTCTGTCATAATCCCGCCTTTATGGTGAATAATTTCGCTGCCCGCGATTATAACCCTGGATGCTTATGGAGAAAAAAAGTCCCACCCCGCTCTCATACGCCCGGGGTCATTGCGCTACCCGCCCCGGGGCCGCGCAAACCGGTTTCCCGGCCGTGCATCATGCTTCTTGCAACAAAGGGCACGGCTGGAGGGGTTTTCGCGCGGGTTCCGGGAGATGCACCGCCGTGCCCCTACCCCAGATCGTGAAGGGAACCGCCGCTGTACCTATCCACGCCGGGGGTGCGGCGATGACCGGAACGACATTTGCCCGAAACGGGGCCGTAGGGGCACGGCGGTGCATGAAATGAGTTATTCCCGACCCGCACCCAGCCGTGCCCCTGCGCCGCGCAAACCGGTTTCCCGGCCGTGAATCATGGTTCTTGCAACAAAGGGCACGGCGGTGCATGAAATGGGTTATTCCCGACCCGCACCCAGCCGTGACCCTGCGCCGCTGTGCCTATCCATACCGCGCCGTTCTTCCTGCCCCTTGAATTAACCCATTTACGGGTTAAAATAAGAAGTCATTTTTCGAAAACAGCCATCACCGAACCCCATCCCAAACCCGGAACAGGAAAGCGCATGTTCAAACCCGTATCCCCCAAACTGAATGTCACCACCCTGGAAGAAGGCGTGCTGCGTTTTTGGAAGAGCCGCCATATCTTCGAGAAGTCCGAAAGCCTGCGCGAGGGCCGCCCGGAGTACGTCTTTTACGAGGGGCCGCCCACCGCCAACGGGCACCCGGGCGTGCACCACGCCCTGGCGCGCGCCTTCAAAGACGTTTTCCCGCGCTACAAGCTGATGCGCGGCAACCACGTCATCCGCCGCGGCGGTTGGGACACCCACGGCCTGCCGGTGGAGATCGGCGTGGAGAAGAAGCTGGGCTTCACCAACAAGAGCCAGATCGAGGCCTACGGCATCGCCGAGTTCAACGAGCTCTGCCGCCAGAGCGCCTTCGAGTTCATTCAGGAATGGGAGCGGTTCACCGACCGCCTGGGGTACTGGGTCAACCTGGACACCGCCTATATCACCTATAAGAACAGCTATATCGAGTCCATCTGGTGGATCCTGAAGAACTTCTGGGACAAGGGCCTGCTCTACCAGGGCTACAAGGTGGTGCCATACTGCCCGCGCTGCGGCACGCCCCTCTCCGACCACGAGGTGGCCCTGGGCTACGAGGAGGCCGAGGACCCCTCGGTCTTCGTACGCCTGCCCCTGGTGGACGAGCCCGGTACTTCGCTGCTGGTCTGGACCACCACCCCCTGGACCCTGCCGGGCAACGTGGCGGTCGCCGCCCACCCGGACGTGGAGTACGTGACGGTCGAGCGGCAGCTCCCCGAGGAGGGTCTGCCGGGGAAGGGCCCCGGCAAAGAGCGCCTGATCCTGGCCCGCCCGCTGCTGGAGAAAGTCTTCGGCGAGGAGGCCCTGGCGGAGGGGACGGTGCGCATCGTCGATTCGTATAAGGGGAAGAAGCTGAAGGGCAAGCGCTACCACCCGCTCTACACCTTCCTCACCCCCGACAAACCCGCTTACTACGTGGTGCTGGAAGACTACGTCACCACCGAGGACGGAACGGGCCTGGTGCACACCGCCCCGGCCTTCGGCGCGGAGGATATGTCCGCCGCCCTGGAGTACGACCTGCCGGTGCTGATGACGGTGAACGAGGACGGGACCTTCATCCCCGAGGTGCGCCCCTGGAGCGGCGTGTTCGTGAAGGAGGCCGACCCGAGCATCACCCGGGACCTGGAGGCGCGCGGCCTGCTCTTCCGCGCCGGCACCATCACCCACACCTACCCCTTCTGCTGGCGCTGCTCCACCCCGCTGCTCTACTACGCCCGCGGCACCTGGTATATCCGCACCAGCCAGTTCAAGGAGCGCCTGGTGGCGCTCAACGAGGGCATCAACTGGGTGCCCGAGCACATCAAGCAGGGGCGCTTCGGCAACTGGCTGGAGAACAATATTGACTGGGCCCTGGGCCGCGAGCGCTACTGGGGCACGCCGCTGCCGGTCTGGGAATGCCCGGACTGCCACCACCAGGAGGCGGTCGGCTCGGTGGCGGAGCTCTCGGAGAAAGCCGGCCGCGACCTGTCGGGCCTGGACCTGCACCGCCCCTACGTGGACGAGGTCCACTACCCCTGCCCCGAGTGCGCGGGCAAAATGGAGCGCGTGCCCGAGCTGATCGACGTCTGGTTCGACTCGGGCTCGATGCCGGTGGCGCAGTGGCACTACCCCTTCGAGAACCAGGAGATCTTCCAGAAGCAGTTCCCCGCCGATTTCATCTGCGAGGCGGTGGACCAGACCCGCGGCTGGTTCTACTCGCTGCACGCCATCAGCACCATGCTGTTCGACAGCGAGGCCTTCAAGAACGTCATCTGCCTGGGGCTGATCCTGGACGCCGAGGGGCAGAAGATGTCCAAGTCGAAGGGCAATATCGTGAACCCCTGGGAGGTGCTCAACGCCCACGGCGCGGACGCCTTCCGCTGGTACCTGTACACCGCCACGCCGCCCGGGCAGGAGCGCCGCTTCTCCACCGAACTGGTCGGGGAGGTGGTGAAGAACTTCACCCTGACGCTGTGGAACGTGTATTCGTTCTTCGTCACCTATGCGAACCTGGATAAGTGGCAGCCCGCCTCCCGCGCCTGGGAGGGGGGAGCGGCCGGCGAGACCGCCAGCGACCTGGACCGCTGGCTGCTCTCCGAGCTGCACGCCCTGGTGCGCCAGGTGACCAACGCCCTGGAGGACTACGACGTCACCGGCGCCACCCGCCCCATCGCGACCTTCGTGGACAGCCTGTCCAAATGGTACCTGCGCCGCTCCCGCCGCCGCTTCTGGAAAGGCGAATCGGACGCCGATAAGCAGAGCGCCTACGCCACCCTGTACGAGGCCCTGGTCACGCTGGCGAAGCTGCTGGCGCCCACCATGCCCTTCCTGGCGGAAGAGCTGTACCAGAACCTGGTGCGCTCGATGGACGCGGAGGCGCCCGATTCCATCCACCTGTGCGACTGGCCCCAGGTGGACCCCGCCCGCATTGACGAAAGGCTGAACCGGGACATGGAGCTGGTGATCCGCCTGGCCTCGCTGGGCCACGCCGCCCGCAATGCGGCCGCGGTGAAAGTGCGCCAGCCGCTGGCGGAGGTGGCCTTCTCGGTGGCCCGGGCGGAGGAGAGCGGGGCGCTGGAGCGCTTCAGCGAGCTGCTGGCGGACGAGCTGAACGTGAAGCAGGTGCGCGTGCTGGGCTCCACCGGCGAGGCGGTCTCCTACAGCCTGAACCCGCTCCCCAAGCAGTTGGGCGGCAAGTACAAGGCCCTGTTCCCGCGCCTGCGGGCGGCCATCCTGGCCCTGGACCCCAACGAGGCCGCCCGCACCCTGCTGGCAGGGCAGCCGCTGCCGGTAACCCTGGACGGGCAGGCTTACGAGATCTATCCGGACGAGGTCGAGGTGCGGGCCGAAGCCCGCGCCGGGCTGACGGTGGCCTCCGAGGGCGCCTACCTGGCAGCCCTGAGCACCGAGCTGACCCCCGAGCTGGTGAAAGAGGGCCTGGCGCGCGAGTTCGTGCGCCGGGTGCAGGACCTGCGCAAATCGGCCGATTTCGACATCGCCGACCGCATCCGCCTGAGCGTGGAGGCCAGCCCTGGCCTGGCGGAGGCCATCCAGGCCCACCGCGACTATATTATGGGTGAGACCCTGGCGCTGGAGCTGAAACTGCGCCCGCCAGCCAACGGGGCCACCGCCACGGCCGAGTTCGACGGCGAGCGCATGTCGGTCGGCATCGAGCGCGCCGGGAGCTAGAGCGATGGCAGCCCGGCGCAACATCTCATCCGGAACCGCCTGGGAGGCCGTAGCCGGCTACTCCCGGGCGGTGCGCACCGGCAACTTGGTCGAGGTGGCGGGGACCACCGCCGTGGACGAGCAGGGCCGGGTGGTGGGGCCGGGCGACCTGTACGCCCAGACCCGCTTTATCCTGAGCAAGATCGAGCGGGCGCTGCACGAGGCCGGGGCCACGCTGCAGGACGTGGTGCGCACCCGCATGTACGTGACGAATATTCAGGACTGGGAGGCGGCCGGGCGCGCCCACGGCGAGGTTTTCGGCGCCATCCGCCCTGCCGCCACCCTGGTGGAAGTCAGCGCCCTGATCCAACCGGAGCTGCTGATCGAGATCGAGGCCAGCGCGGTAGTGGAGGCCTGAGGGCGGCATGTCTTATATCGAAGCGGTGCGCAGCCGGGCCGGGAGGCGCAAGCTCTTCCTGGCCTTCGCATCGGTGGTGCTGCGCTCGGAGCCGGGCGCGGTGCTCCTGCAGCAGCGCACCGATTTCAACACCTGGGGGCTGCCGGGCGGCATCCTGGAGCCGGGGGAGAGCATCTGGGACTGCGCCCGGCGCGAGCTGCGTGAGGAGACCGGCCTTTCCTGCGGGGAGCTTGCCCTGGTGGGCGTGTACAGCGACCCGCGCTGGGACGTGGTCTACCCCAACGGGGACCAAGTGCAGCAGTACACCGTGTGCTTCCAGGCGGAGGCCGGCGGGGGGGCGCTGCAGGCCGACGGGCAGGAGACCCGCGACCTGCGCTACTTCACCCCGGAAGAGATCCCTTATGAGGCCCTGGCGGATTTTTACCGCCATATGATCCGCGACGCGCTGGCCGGGGGCGAGCCGGCGTTCAAGCCGCCCTGCCTCCGCCCGGAGCATACTCCGCAGGTCGAAAGGATGCGCGCCCTGCTCGGCGAGATGACCTTTATCGGGGTGAGCGCCGTCGCGGTGATCGCGGACGGGGCGGGGCGCATCCTGATGGTGCGGCGGGCGGACGACGGCGAGTGGGATTTTCCCGGCGGCTACCTGCACCTGGGGGAGAACGCCTCTCACTGCGCCATACGCGAGACGCGGGAGGAGACTGGGCTGGAGATCGAGCTGGAGGGCATCCTGGGGCTGCATTCCTCGCCCCGCCCCTGGCCCTACCCGCTCGGGGCCAACGTGCAGCGGGTGGCGACTCTGTTCCGGGCGCGGGTGAGCGGGGGCGAATTACTGGACAGCACGGAGGAGACGGCAGGCGCGGCCTGGCTCTCGCCGCAGGAGATCCTGCGCCAGGAGGGCAAAGCGGCGCTGGTTGAGCTGAAGCGGGGGGTCATCGCAGCATGGGAGGGGAAAGCATGAGAAAAGCGTTCATCACCGTCTGGATTCTGGCCGCGCTGCTGCTGGCAGCCTGCGGCGGGGCGGGCCAGGCTGCCGGGGGATCGGAGGCGGTGGAGGGGCCGTGCCCGCAGCCCGGCTCCGGGGAGCGCTCCTACCGGGACGAGACCCTGGGCATTTGTTTTTCCTACCCGGAGGGCTATAACGTGGCGCCGGAGGGGGATAACGGCCTGCTGGTGTTCGCCGGCGAGCAGCCCCAGCCGCTGACCCCCAAAGCCTCCATCCAGATCGAACCGGCGGAGGGACGCACGGCGGATGGGCTGGCGGGGGAGGTCATGGCGGGCGTGCAGGGGGTCGAAGGCATCGAGCGCGTCTACGGGTTGATGATCGGCGGCGAGACCCAGGTGCAGGTGATTGACCACCTGCCCGGGGAGGAGCTCTACCGCCTGGTGCTGGTGGTGCACGATGGGCAGCTCTACCGCCTCACGTTCACCCCCTCCGATCACAATCTCGGCCCGCTTTTCGATGAGGTGGACCGGCTCTACGGCAGCCTCACCAATTCATTCACCTTCCTGCCCTGAATGAGAGTGCTTTTTGGCAGGCCGGGTGGAGCCCGGCCTGCCAAAAATAACCGCATACGATCGTATTGGGCGTTTCCACGCAGTCTGTCACAGATCCTGAATGGGCGGTGTTAATAGGTTGTAAGTAGCGGTTGCATCGCCGCACCGGGCGCAGACCTGCGCCGGCGTGCGGCGGTCCTGGTAACCGCAGGGTCTCTCTATGAAAACGATGCTTTGGACCGCTTTCCGATGGAGCGGCGCACAGACCGGCGGCGATGCACCCTCCTGCAATGGGTGAAAACTCTCGCGCGAGCCAGGAGGGAGGGGAATGGTTCGAGACCGCGTTTCGCGAGCACTGGGCGCGCGTATATGCGGTGCTGTTCCGCCTGGTCGGCGACCGGGCGGAGGCCGAGGACCTGGCCCTGGACGCCTTCCTGCGCCTGTACCACCGCCCCCCGCCGGAGGCCCGGAACGGCTCCGCCGGGACGGGGACCGGCCTCTCCGGCTGGCTGTACCGGGTGGCCAGCAACCTGGGGCTGAACGCCCTGCGGGCGCGGCAGCGCCGCCGGCGCTACGAGGAGCGGGCGCACCGCCTGCTGCTGGAGGACCGCCCTGCCTGGGACCCTGCGGGCGAGGTCGAGCGCGAGCAGGAGCGCCAGGCGGTGCGCCGGGTGCTGTCCGGCATGAAGCCGCGCGAGTCCCGCCTGCTGCTGCTGCGTTATTCCGGGCTTTCCTACGCCGAAATAGCCGCAGCCGTCGGGGTGGCCCCCACCTCGGTGGGCGCGCTGCTGGCCCGGGCCGAGGCCGAATTCGAGCGCCGTTTTCGGGAGATCGAGACAGATCCAAAACCGGGGCCCTGAACCCCGGGCTGTCTGCGGAAGGAGAAGAGAGATGCACCTGAACGAAGGAGAACTGCGCGCCGTCTACGATGGCGAGCTGCAGCCTGAGGCCCAGGCCCACCTGGAGACCTGCCCGGCCTGCCGGGAGCAGGCCGCAGCCCTGCGAGCCCGCGCCGAACGCGTGGGAGAGAGGCTGTCCGTCCTGGACCCCGGGCCCAGCCTGAAGGCGCCTTCCCCCGAGACCGCGCGCGCCCGCCTTTCCGGGCGCCTGTCCGCTCAAAATAAGGAGAATACCAATATGATCGGTAAAATTTTCGCACGTCCATACCGCCCCGCCTGGGCTGTCCTGGCTGTGATCGCCCTGCTGGCGTTCAGCCTGGCTTTCCAACCGGTGCGGGCCCTGGGCCAGAGCTTCCTCAACCTGTTCCGCGTGCAGCGGGTGCAGGTAGTGACCTTCAACCCGGGCGGCCTGCCCGAACAGCTCGGCGCATCCCCCGCCCTGGAGGCCGTGTTCTCCGAGAATATCAGCATCGAAGAGCAGGGCGATGCGCAGCCCGCCGCCAGCGCGGAGGAGGCCGGACAGATGGCGGGGTTCTCGCCGCGCCTGCCCGCCGGCAGGGAGCCGGCTTTCCTGGCGGTCCAGCCGGGGGTCAAAGCCGCTTTTGATGTGGACCTGGCGCGCATTGAGACCATCCTGGCCGAGATCGGGCGCTCCGACATCCATCTCCCCGCCTCCGTGGACGGCGCCCGGGTCACCCTGGACGTCCAGCCGGCGGTCGTGGCTGCCTACGGGCAGTGCGAGGGCGAGAGCCCGGAAGACCGGGAGGATGAGGATGTGGATGAGAGCGTTTACCGGCGCCTGGCCCGCTGCACCACCCTGATGCAGATGCCCTCCCCGCAGGTCAGCGCTCCGGGTGAGCTGGATATTGCCCCCATCGGCCAGGCCTTCCTGCAGGTATTGGGGATGGAAGACAGCGAAGCGCAGAGCTTCGCCGCCAATATTGACTGGGCCTCCACCCTGGTCCTGCCCATCCCGCGCTACGGGAGCGAGTACTCCGAGGTGCGCGTGGATGGAGTGGCCGGGAACCTGATCCTGCGCCGGCTGGAAAACGGCGCCACCCAGTACATGCTGATCTGGCTGAAAGACGGTATGGTCTACACGGTGGTCGGCGCCGGCGACGGGGCGGACGGGCTGAAGCTGGCAGAGACGCTCCAATAAACGGGCGTAAAGGGCGGGGGCCGGCGATTCCGGCCCCCGCCCTCCCCCGGCGCTGCCCATGACAGCCATCGAAACGCGTGGTTTACGCAAAGTCTACGGCGAGAAAGTCGCCGTCTCCGATCTCTCCCTGCAGGTGGAGCGGGGGGAGGTCTTCGGTTTTCTGGGCCCGAACGGGGCCGGGAAGACCACCTCGGTCAAGATGCTGCTGGGCCTGATCACTCCCACCGCCGGCCAGGGCTTTATCCTGGGCTCGCCGCTGGGGAAAGTGCAGGCCCGGGCCCGGGTGGGTTTCCTGCCCGAGCACTTCCGCTTTCACGACTGGCTCACCGCCCGGGAGTTCCTGCAGCTGCACGCCGACCTGTACCATATGAGGGCCGCGGAGAGCCGCCGGCGCATCCCGGAGCTGCTGGAGCTGGTGGGCCTGACCCCCCACAGCCAGAAGAAGCTGCGCGAGTATTCCAAGGGCATGCTGCAGCGGGTCGGCCTGGCCCAGGCCCTGCTCAACCGCCCGGAGCTGGTCATCCTCGACGAGCCCACCTCGGGCCTGGACCCGGTGGGCCGCCGCCTGGTGCGGGATATCATCCGCGACCTGCGGGAGGCGGGGACCACGGTCTTCCTCAACTCGCACCTGCTGAGCGAGGTGGAGATCACCTGCGACCGGGTGGCCTTTATCAAGAACGGAGAGGTGGTGCTGGTCAGCCCGCTGCACACCCTGGTGGAAGGGGAGCTGACCGTGGAGGCCCGGGTGCGCGGCCTGGAGCCCGAAACGCTGGAGGGCCTCTGCCGCTGGACGAGCGCCCCGCGCCTGGACGGCGAACACCTCTCCTTCACCCTGGCGAACGAGGCCGACCTGCCGGAGATCCACCGCTACCTGGTCCAGTCGGGGACGCAGGTCTACTCGCTGCAGCCGCAGCATCTCTCCCTCGAAGACCTCTTCATCCAGATCGTCGGCGTTGACGGAGGCCTGTGATGTCCACCATCCTCACCATCGCCCGGCTGACTTTTCGCGAGGCCGCCCGCAGGCGAATTCTGCTGGCGGGCCTGATCCTGGGGGTCCTGTTCCAGGCCATTTTCGGCCTGGGCTTTTATTACATGATGCAGAATATGGAGTCCGAAGGGGCGATGAGCCTCTTGGAGCTGAACGAGGTGCGCAATTTCCTGGCCATGGCCGGGCTGTACGTGGTCAATTTCCTGACCGCCATCATGATTGTGCTCACCTCGGTGGACACCCTTTCGGGAGAAGTCACCTCCGGCACCATCCACACCCTGGTCTCCAAACCGGTGCACCGGTTCGAGATCGTGCTGGGCAAGTGGCTGGGCTTCGCCGGGATGTTGTCGCTCTACCTGCTGCTCATGGCGGGCGGGCTGCTGCTGGTGATCTTCATGCTGACGGGATACCGCATGCCGAACGCAGCCGGCGGGCTCTCCCTTATGTGGCTCAACGCCCTGCTCCTGCTCACCCTCTCGCTGGCGGGCGGGGCGCGCCTGTCCACCCTGGCCAACGGGGTGCTGGCCTTCGGGCTGTTCGGGATCAGCTTTATCGGCGGCTGGATCGAGTGGATCGGCGGCTTTCTGGACGAGGTCGCCGCCCGGCAGGCGGCGATCAACATCGGGGTGCTCACCAGCCTGATCCTGCCCTCCGAATCGCTCTGGCGGCGGGCGGCGTTCGAGATGCAGTCGCCCCTGGTGGCCTCGCTCGGTTTTTCGCCCTTCGTGCCGAGCTCGGTGCCCAGCCTGGCGATGATCGCTTATGCGGGGCTGTACGTGCTCGCCATGCTGCTCCTGGCGATCCTGGCCTTCTCAAAACGGGATTTGTAACGCCCCGTACACGACAGCGCTCAAACCATTCCGAGCCCGGCTTGCTACTCTGAGAGAGCCGGGCTCAAAAGTTATCCATGACGTGAGTACGGGTTCGGGGTGAATTTTTAGATTTGTGCGGCTGCGCCGCAAAATATATGAAAATATCTCCTCTGAAATCCTTTTCCCATACTGGCGATATATAAGTGAGTGCGGCGGGCAGGCGATAGTACAATAGGTGGAGGCCTGGGTTTTTCCGGCCTCCACCGGCGCTTAATCATCCAGAAGCTTCCCCGTTCAGGGAAGAATGTAATAATCTGCGCGGTCTGCGCCCGCACCATTCACTCACAACCCTTCCAACTGCATTCGTCCCGGCGTCAATTTATCCATGAAAAAGACACTCTGCCTTGCGCTGCAATCCTTTAGCTGGCTCTACACGGCCCTGATCCTGGCCTGGTTCGCCGCCTACCTGCTCGGCGGGGACAACCTCCCCTACCTGGGTCTGGCGAACCTGCTGGCAGTCTATTTTTTCGCGCCCCTGCCGCTGGTGCTCCTGGCGGGGCTGCTCTGCCGGCGGCGGGCCCTGCTGCTCGGGTTCGCCGCCGGGCTGCTCATCTTTCTGGGCCTGTGGGGGCGGCTCTTTACGCCCCGCCTGAGCCCTGCTCAGGCGGAGGGGCCGCGCCTCCGGGTGATGACCTTCAACGTGCTTGCCTGGTACAACTTCACCGCCCCGCTGCTGGAAGTGATCCGGCAGGAGGACCCGGATGTGCTTTTCATTCAGGAGCTCAACCCGGCGCTCGCCCTGGCGCTGGAGGGGGAGCGGGGCCAGGTCTACCCCTACCGCCAGCTGGAGCCGGCGGGGAACCCGAGCGGGATCGGCACCCTGAGCAAGCATCCCTTCACGCCTGTCGCCGGGGGCGGCGAGCTCCCGGGGCAGGGCTGGATCGGCGGCCCGCTGCTGGCGGAGATGGATTGGCAGGGGCAGCGCGTGGCCCTGGTGAACTTCCACATGCTGCCCACCACCGGCG
>JAEWYL010000035.1 GCA_023395675.1 Chloroflexota bacterium
GCAGAGCGAGCCGTTCAGGCGGGTGAGAAAGCAGGTTTGCAGCAGAAAATTCTGGATGCCCTCCGGCTGCGAGGCCAGCACTTCCTCAACCAGGTATTCCAGCAGCGGGCCGTGGCCGCCCGTAAAGGTGTCCAGGAACCGGGTCTGGTCCTGGGGGTCGGGACGGCCCTGCAGGGCCAGGGCTGCCAGCCGCAAGCCGGCAGGCCAGCCTTCGGTGCGCGTGACCAGTCTCCCGGCCGCTCCCGGCTGCAGGGGGTGCGGGACGTTCATTTCGAGGAAATCTATTCCCTCCTGCATGGAAAACCGCAGGTCCGGCGCCCGCAGATCGTTAATCTCGCTTCTGGCCCGGAGCCGGGCGAGAGGCAGGGGCGGGTCGCTGCGGACCAGAAACACCGGGTGGAGACCCGGGGGGAGATGTTCGATCAGGAAGGCCATCCCCGCGTGGATGTCTGCATTGTGAATAAGATGATAATCCTCGAGAATGAGCAGGATCCGCCCCGGGCAGCCCGCAAGGGCATTGATCAGGGCGGTGAGGGCCGCTTCGAAGGGCGGGGACTGGGAGGCTTCCAGCCATTCCAGAGCCCGGGCGCCGGACTCGGGATCAATGGATTCAACCGCGGTGAAGATATAGCGCCAGAACCGGTGCGGGTCGTTATCGCCCGGATCGAGGGAGACCCAGGCTGCGCTTCCCTCCCGGTCCTGCTCGACAAAGCTGCGCACCCACTGCAGCGCCAGAGTGGATTTGCCAAAACCGGCTCCGGCCGAGATCAGGGTCAGCTTCTGGTTCAGGCCGGACTGCAGCCGCGCCAGCAGGTCTGGCCTTTCCAGGAGGGGCCCTCGCTGGGGCGGGGTCGCCAGTTTGGTATTTAGCAGCAGGTTCGAGCCGTTTAGCTGCTCCAGAAGATCCATCCGTTTTTCCTACCCCTGAAACTCAAAAATCTCTCAAAGAGGCCGGTTTGCGGGTCCCGGTCTTTGAAACGCCGGGTTCCAGGGCCGCCTCTTTGTAAGGCGGCTGGCCTCTTTTGGGAGTTATTGCCTCAAAATACTCTACGAAAGGGGTGGGAAAAAGTTGTACCGGACGGAGCCTGAATCAGCCGGTTATCCCAGGTGCTGTCTCAGCTCATCCAGGGTAGGCGCGGCGATGGTGCCGTAATCGGTGGTGGAGAGGCCTCCGCAGATATTCCCGTAGCGGAGACACGCCTCGATCGGCATCCCCTGCAGGTGGCCGTGGATGAACCCGGCGTTGAAGCAGTCGCCTGCCCCGGTGGTGTCCACCGCCCTCACCTTTAGCCCCGGAGAGGCATAGCGCCGTCCGCAGGCCGCAGCCATTGCGCCCTCCGGCCCCGATTTGACGACCAGGGTTGGGGCGAGCCCCGAGAGGATCCTGAACGCCTCCTCCGGGTTCTCCGCCCCGGTCAGCCGGCAGGCCTCCAGCGCATTCGGCATGAAGACGTCCACCGCAGCCAGCATTTCTTTGACCCCCGGCTCGCTCAGGGCGATCTCCGTCGCCTGGCTGTCCATGTAGATTTTCGCCCCGACGCAGCGGGCGGCCTCCACCAGGGCCATAGACTGGGGTCCGAATTCCAGGGAACAGAGCAGGAGGGCGGCCGGTTTGTGCTCCAGCACGTATGCGCTGCGGTCGTACGGTTCGGGCGGGTCTATGTAGCTGATAAAGCCGCGGTCGTGGGAAAAGGAGAAGGACAGGCTGAAGGAGCGCACAGGCTTTGCGTGCAGGCGGAACAGGCTGGTATCAACGCCCTCTTTACGGATTTCATCCAGCACAAAGCGGCTGAAGAGGTCATTCCCGAAATCGCACACCCAACCCACCCGCACGCCCAGCCGGTGCAGGGCGCGCACGGTGTTGAAAGTCCCCCCTGCCTGCACCGACATGGATTTACCGAAAAGGTCCATCCCCAATTGGGGGATGTCCTCCAGCCCGGTGATGATCAGGTCAAAGAAATAGCTGTTAAAGGTGAGAACATCAAAGTTCCCCATGGGGCTTAACTCCAGTCTTCGATGTAGCCGGCGTGGGCAGTGATATAAGCGGATACCAGCGCTTGGGCGAGAGAATAGGAGCTGACCAGCGGGTGGGCCATCAGAGCCATCACCGCTTTCTGTCTGGAGCGTTCCAGGATAGACTCCACCGCCAGCCTCTCGTAGCGCTTTACTGAGCGCATCAGCAGCTCCTGGTGCTCGGGCACCGCGCCGGTTGGCAGCGGGCGGATCGCTCCATTCTCGATCACGCAGCTCACTTCCACCACGTCGTCCGGGCGCATACAATCAATCGCCCCCTCATTGGGCACATTGAGGGCGGTATAGGCTGCATTCCCGGATTCGAAAGCGCCGATGATCTGCAGCGCCACCCCGGCGTAGCCCTCGCCCTCCTCCAGGTCGAGCTCCAATTCTCGCTCCTCCTGCTCGTCCGCTTCCTGCATGTCAGGGCTTGAGGGTTGGGCGTAGTGCATATAGGTGGAGGAACGCCTTTTTTCGTAGGCTGCGTAGACCCGCAGCGCGGCTTCCGGGTTCTGCTCCGGATTGATCTGGCTGAGCTCTTTCAGCAGCTTCTGGTTCAGCGCCGATACTTCTTCTCCCCGCGTCATGGGGTCCGCCTGAATGCTGGAAAGCGCTTTCTCCGGGTAATAATAGTAATACAGGTATTCGTTCAGCCACATCCCGAGGGCCTGAACGAGCTCCGGATCGAAAAAGCGCTGGATCGTCCCAGATAGAAACTCCCGGTCGGACAGCAGGGAGGGGAGAAGGTCTTCGCCGCGGTGAAGGAGGCGGCGCGTCCAGGACAGGTGATTGAGGCCGAACACCTCGTGCTTCAGCTCGCCCGCAGAGATATTCAGGTGGCGGGAGGCTTCCGCCTGTGCCAGGTTGGCCGAGTCGCAGATGCCAACCGAGCGAGAGAAGCCGCGCGCCCGCAGCGCCTGGGTCACCAGGCCGGCGGGATTCGTAAAATTGAAGATCCAGGCGCCCGGGGCCAGCCTTTCCGCCATGTCTGCATAGCGCAAAATGGCCGGAATGCTGCGCATGGCCATGGCGAATCCCCCCGGTCCGGTGGTCTCCTGGCCGAGGACGCCCATGGCGAGGGCGATGCGCTCGTCCTGGATGCGTCCGGCTTCCTCTCCCACGCGCAGGGTGGTGATGATGTAGCGGGCGCCATCCAGGGCGGCCTCGGGCTCGGTGGAGCGGGTAATCCGCACCGGGCTGCCCATGCGCCGGGCAATATGCTCCCCTAATGCGCCCAGGAGCCACAATTTCTCCCGGTTGGTGTCCATCAGCGCAAGTTCTTCGAGATGGATGGACTGGGCGTGCTTCAAAACCGAGGCGACGAGCAGCGGGGAGCGTACCCCGGCTCCGCCCAGGACGGTAAGTTTCATCTTGAAAAGCCTCCAAAACCAGCTTGCCGTTCAGGATCACACATTACGTAAT
>JAEWYL010000092.1 GCA_023395675.1 Chloroflexota bacterium
TTCCGGGGGACGCGGGTAGGGAAATCCCTTAGTGGAAGCTAGGGTTTTCCCTTATTGAGACTTTCTTTGTCAGGATTTAAACTGGACGGACTGAGGCAGCCGCCCAGGTTTGTGACGATTAACACGAGCGGAAGGGGGAACGGGCACTCCGGATAACATAATGCCGCAGATTTTCCATCCGAGTACGAATGCCTTCGCAAAAGTCAGTATTTTCGGCGCCGTTTTCTTTATCGCAGGCCTGGCGCTGGCCCTGACCGAGGTATTTCGCTCCCCCTATGGCACAAATGTAGATGTAGCGATCGAGCAGCCGGTGCAGTTCAGCCACGAGCACCACGTGGGCGGGCTGGGCATTGACTGCCGCTACTGCCATACCGGCGTCGAGGTGTCCGCGTTCGCCGATATCCCCCCTACCCACACCTGCATGACCTGCCACAGCCAGATCTGGTCCGACAGCCCGGCCCTGGAGCCCGTGCGCGAGAGCTTCGAGAGCGGGCTGCCGATTGAGTGGACCCGGGTGCACGACCTGGCGGATTTCACCTATTTCAATCACCAGATCCACGTCAATAAGGGGGTGGGCTGCGAGACCTGTCACGGGCGCGTGGACCAGATGCCCCTGATGCGCAAAGAGAACACCCTGTATATGGAATGGTGCCTGGAATGCCACCGGGCGCCCGAGCGTTTTATCCGCCCGGTGGAAGAGGTTTACACCATGGGCTACCAGCCCCCGGAGGACCAGCTCACCCTGGGCCGCCGGCTGGTGGAGGAATACAATATCGGCCCGCTGGAGCAGCTGGACGACTGCTCGGTCTGCCACCGGTGAAAGAGAAGGTCAAGAGCGTGAGAATGGGGAGAAGGATCACGGATGCCTGACGCGCAGAACGAAAAGCCTTTCGACCTGGCCGGCCTGCGCCGGCTGCTGGCCTCGGGCAGGGACAAGGAGGCCTGGCGCAGCCTGAACGAACTGGCCGAAAACGAGCAGTTCCAGGCTTTCGCCCGGGGCGAGTTCCCGCACCCGGAGAGCCTGGCGAAAGACCTGAGCCGGCGCGACTTCCTGAAGCTGCTTGCCGCCCCGCTGGCCCTGGCCGGCCTGTCCGCCTGCGTGCCCCAGCCGCGAGAGCACATCCTGCCCTACGTGGAGGCCCCGGAGGGCGTCACCCCGGGCAGGCCCCTGTTCTTCGCCACGGCCTTCGAGCTGGAGGGGTACGCCCAGGGGCTGCTGGTGGAGAGCCACGAGGGCCGCCCCATTAAAGTGGAGGGCAACCCCCAGCACCCGGCCAGCCTGGGCGCGGCGGACGTCTTCGCGCAGGCCTCCATCCTGAACCTGTACGATCCCGACCGGGCGCAGGTCGTGTCCAGCCGGGGCGAGATCCGCACCTGGGACAACTTCCAGACCGCCCTCACCCGGGCGCTGGAGAGCCAGCGGGGCAGCGGGGGCGCGGGCCTGCGGCTGCTCACCGGCACGGTCACCTCCCCCACCCTGGCCCGGCAGATCCAGACGCTGCTCGAACAGTTCCCGCAGGCGCGCTGGCACCAGTATGAGCCGGCCGGGCGCGATGCCGCGCGTCTGGGGGCGCAGGCGGCCTTCGGCCAGCCGGTGGAGACCCTCTACCGCTTCGACCGGGCGAATGTCATCCTCTCGTTGGACAATAATTTCGTTTACCGCGAGCCGGGAAGGCTGCGCTACCTGCGCGATTTCGGCGCCCGGCGCCAGGTGCAGGAGGGCAGCACGGAGATGAGCCGCCTGTACGTGGTCGAGAGCAGCCTGACCACCCTCGGGGGGTTCGCCGACCACCGCCTGCCGCTGCAGGCCGGGCAGATCGAGGGCTACGCCCGGGCGCTGGCGAGCCAATTGGGGCTGGAGGTCCCGCCGGGGCCTGAGCTGCAGGGCGTGCCCCAGAGCTGGATCGAAGCCGTGGCCGCCGACCTGCAGGCCAACCAGGGCGCGAGCCTGATCCTGGCAGGGCACCAGCAGCCCCCGGCGGTGCACGCCCTGGTGCACGCCATGAACGCAGCCCTGGGCAACAGCGGGCAGACGGTGATCTACCTGGAACCGGTGGAGGCGAACCCGGTGGACCAGGGGGCTTCTTTGCGAGAGCTGGCAGGCGACCTGGAAGCCGGGCGGGTGGAGGTGCTGGTGACCCTGGAGGGCAATCCGGTCTTCAGCGCCCCGGCCGACCTGAATTTTGCGGAGCAGTACCAGAAAGCGGCCTTCACCGTCTATCACGGCCTGTACGAAGACGAGACCGCCGCCCTCTCCCACTGGCATATCCCCGCGCTGCACCCTCTGGAGAGCTGGGGGGACACGCGGGCCTTCGACGGCACTGCCAGCATCGTCCAGCCGTTAATTGAACCGCTGTACGGGGGCCGCTCGGCTTACGAGCTGCTCGCCCTGCTACTGGGCGAGTTCGGACAGAACAGCTACGAGATCGTGCGCGGCTACTGGCAGGAGCGCCTGTTCCCGCAGGGGCAGGAGGGCGGGGCGGCCGCCACGCCGGGCGCCGGCCAGACCGGAGGGCCCCCGGCCACCGGTGAAGCGCCTTCTACCGAAGCGTCTTCTACCGAAGCGCCTGCTGCGGAGGGGACCCCCGCCCCAGGCGGGGCGCAGGGGGCAGGGGGAACGGACGAGGCCGGCGCCCCGGCAGCGGGCGGAGAGGCGGCGGCGAGCGAATTCGAGCGTTTCTGGCGCAGGGCGCTGGAGCTGGGCTTTATCCCGGGGACGGGCGCGCCGGAAGCGCAGGTCTCCCCCGCCCCGGACCTGCTCGCCAACCTGCCCCCCACTCCGCAGGGCGGCTCTCAAGACGGCTCTGCGAACCTGGAGATCGTCTTCGAGCCGGACGCCTCGCTCTGGGACGGGCGTTTTGCCAACAACGCCTGGCTGCAAGAGCTGCCCCATCCGGTCACCAAGCTGAGCTGGGACAACGCGGCCCTCATCAGCCCGGGCACGGCCGAGCGGCTGGGGCTGGAGAACGAGGAGGTGGTGGAGCTGGTCTTCGATGGGCGCAGCCTGCGCGCCCCGGTGTGGATCCTGCCGGGCCAGCCCGACAACTCGGTGACGGTCTCCCTGGGCTACGGCAGGCAGCGCGGCGGGCAGGTGCTGGAGGGCGCCGGATTCAACGCTTACCGGCTGCGCACCTCGGCTTTCCCCTGGTTCAGCTACGGGCTCGAAATCCGCAAGACGGGCGAGCGCTACCGCCTGGTCTCCACCCAGGACCACTTCAGCATGGAGGGGCGGGACCTGGTCAAAGCCGCCTCCCTGGAACAATTCGTGGAAAACCCGGGATTCGTGCACGAGAGCGCCCACGGACCCGAGACTGAGGACGGGCACCCGCCCTCGCTGTACCCGGAGTGGGAATACGAGGGCAACGCCTGGGGTATGGCGATTAACCTGGGATCCTGCATCGGCTGCAACGCCTGCGTGCTGGCCTGCCAGGCTGAGAACAATATCCCCGTGGTGGGAAAAGACCAGGTGGCGAACGGGCGGGAGATGTACTGGCTGCACCTGGACGCCTACTACCAGGGCGGACTGGAGAACCCCGAGGTGCTCTTCCAGCCCCGGCTGTGCATGCACTGCGAAAAAGCGCCCTGCGAGCCGGTCTGCCCGGTGGAGGCCACGGTGCACAGCAGCGAGGGGCTGAACGAGATGGTCTACAACCGCTGCGTGGGCACCCGCTACTGCTCCAACAACTGCCCCTACAAGGTGCGGCGCTTCAATTTTCTGCAGTATGCCGAGCAGGACCTCATCCCGCTGAAGATGCTGCACAACCCGGACGTCAGCGTGCGCACGCGCGGGGTGATGGAAAAATGCACCTACTGCGTGCAGCGCATTAACGCGGCCCGCATTGACGCCAAAACCGCCAACCGCCCGATCCGGGATGGGGAGATCGTCACCGCCTGCCAGCAGGCCTGCCCCACTCAGGCGATCGTCTTCGGGAACATCAACGACCCGAACAGCCAGGTGAGGCAGTTGAAAGACCAGCCGCAAAATTACGCCCTGCTGGAAGAGCTGGGGACCCAGCCCCGCACCACCTACCTGGCGAAGATCAAGAATCCAAACCCCGCCCTGCAGGACGGGCGGGAGTAGGGAGGCTTATGGAACAGCCGGTCGAACCGCGCGAGCAGGCGCCCATCCTGGAACCGGGGCATACCTTTGCCTCGGTCACGGACACGATCAGCCATATCGTGCTGACGCGCCGCACCCCGCGCCACTGGTGGATCGGTTTCGGGATCGGTTTTCTGCTGCTGCAGGTGTTCCTGGCCGCCGTCACCTTCCTGTTGTACCGGGGCACGGGGATCTGGGGCATCAATATCCCGGTCGGCTGGGGTTTCGCCATCATCAATTTCGTGTGGTGGATCGGGATCGGCCATGCAGGCACCCTGATTTCGGCCATCCTGCTGCTGCTGCGCCAGCCGTGGCGCACCTCGATCAACCGCTTTGCCGAGGCGATGACCCTGTTCGCGGTGGTGAACGCCGGGATGTTCCCCATCCTGCACATGGGCCGCCCCTGGTTCGCCTATTACATGCTGCCCTACCCCAACACCATGGGCCTGTGGCCCCAGTTCCGCAGCCCGCTGGTATGGGACGTATTCGCCGTCACCACTTACGCCACGGTCTCGTTCCTGTTCTGGTACATGGGCCTGATCCCGGACCTGGCGACGCTGCGCGACCGGGCGAAATCCACCGTCTGGAAGGTGGCCTATGGGGTGCTGGCAATGGGCTGGCGCGGCTCGGCTTTCCACTGGCGCCGCTACCAGACGGCCTATTTCCTCATGGCTGCGCTGGCGACCCCGCTGGTGGTCTCGGTGCATACCATCGTCGGTTTCGACTTCGCCTTCTCCCAGGTTCCGGGCTGGCACAGCACGATCTTCCCGCCCTACTTCGTGGCCGGGGCGGTTTTCTCGGGGTTTGCCATGGTGATGCTCCTGGCGATCCCTCTGCGCAGGCTCTACAACCTGGAGGGGTTCATCACCCAGCGCCACCTGGATTACATGGCGCGGGTGATGCTGGCGATGGGTTTGATCGTGGCCTACGGCTATCTGTCGGAATTTTTCTTCGCCTGGTACAGCGGCGACGTCTATGAGATGTCGGCTTACGCCAGCCGGGCCACGGGCGTTTACGCCCCCTTCTTCTGGTTGATGGTGTTCTGCAACGTGCTCGTGCCGCAGGTGCTCTGGTCGCCCAGGCTGCGGGCCAATATCCCGGTGCTGTTCGCCGTCTCGGCCCTGATCAACGTCGGCATGTGGCTGGAGCGCTTCAATATTGTGGTGACCAGTCTCTCTCAGAGCTTTATCCCGGCTACCTGGAAAGTCTACATTCCCACTTTCTGGGACTGGGCGACCTTTATCGGGACCATCGGGCTGTTCATCTTCCTGCTCTTCCTGTTTATCCGCTTCCTGCCGGCGATCTCGATCTTCGAGATGCGCGAGCTGGTGGCGGAGCAGGATGAGACGGACGCCCTGCCCTCGCGCGGAGACCAGACCGGCGGGCCCGGGGGCGAGACACGCCCACCAGACCCCAGGCCTTCGTACGGGCAGGGTGATTGAGCCCGCAGGGTGCGGCGCCGGCGGGCCGGATTTAAACCTGGCGGAGGGAAGCTGATCAAGTGGCAAGCGAGTACAGGATTTACGGCCTGATGGCCGAATTTGACGAACCGGAGGAGATCGTGGAAGCGACTCGGGCGGCCTATGAGGCCGGCTACCGCCGCCTGGATGCTTACACCCCCTACCCGGTGGAGGATTTATCTGAGATCCTGCACCAGGAGAATATTCGCCTGCCCCTGATCGTACTGGCGGGCGGGATCATCGGCGCGCTGGCGGGCTACGGGCTGCAGTATTACGCCGCGGTGATTGATTACCCGCTGAACGTGGGCGGGCGCCCGCTGCACTCCTGGCCGAATTTCATCCCGGTGGCCTTCGAGACCACCATTCTGTTCGCGGCCTTCGCAGCCGTCCTGGGTATGTTCGCCCTGAACGGGCTACCCCAGCCCTACCACCCGGTGTTCAACGTACCGAGCTTCGAGCTGGCCTCTCGCAGCCACTTTTTCCTGGTGATCGAGTCTCAGGACCCGCGCTTCAGCCGCGAGGAGACACGGCGCTTCCTGGAGAGCCTGGGGCCCAACAGTATTTCGGAGATTGATTTTTAACCCGCTATGAACCCGATGCAGCCCCACCGCGCCCGCAGCTCCCGCCTCCAAAGCCAGGGGGGCAAAACGCCGCGCCTGTGGCTGCGGGCCCTGCTCGGGCTGCTGGCCGGCGCGCTGCTGCTGGCGGCCTGCGATGATATGAGCGACCAGGCCAAGTACGAACCGCTGGAGGCAAACCTGTACTTCCCAGACCAGCGGGCCTCGCGCGCTCTCCCGGAGGGCGTGGTGCCCCGCAGCGCGCCGGGGATTGACAGCGGGCCGGCGGAGGACGAGGCAGCTTACAACCCGCGCTCGGAAGAGGGCGAGCTGCTGGACAGCTTCCCCTTCCCGGTGACGCTGGAGGTGCTGGAGCGGGGCCAGGAGCGCTACAACATCTACTGCTCGCCCTGCCACGGGCTGGACGGGGCGGGCCAGGGGATGATCGTGGAGCGCGGCTTCTCGCCGCCGCCCTCGCTGCACGAGCAGCGCCTGCGCGAGGCCCCGGCAGGCTACTTTTACGAGGTGATCCGGGACGGCTTCGGACAGATGTACGCCTACGGCTACCGGGTGGATCCGCCCGACCGCTGGGCGATCACGGCCTATATCCGCGCCCTGCAGCTCAGCCAGAACGCCTCGCAGGATGAGATCCCGGCTGAGGAGCTGGAGAACCTGGAGCCCTGATGGAAGAGAGACGATGAACACGGCAGACGATCGCATACAGCGCATACGCAGGCTGGCGCTTCCGGCTGTGGTGCTCGGTGTGGTGGGGGCCGCAGCCGGGCTGGTGCTGGGCGGGCTGGAAGTGTTCTTCCAAGCCTACCTGTTCGCCTATCTCTTCTGGGCCAACCTGACCTTCGGGGCGCTGGCGATCCTGCTGCTGCAGTACCTGGTGGGCAGCGAGTGGGGGATGGTGATCCAGCGCCCGCTGGAGGCCGGGGCGAAGACCCTGTGGCTGGCGGCCCTGCTCTTCATCCCGGTGCTGGTGGGGGCAGGCTTTATTTATCCCTGGATGGACCCCGAAACGGTGGCCGCCAACCCGGTGATCGAGCACAAAACCCCCTACCTGAACCTTCCGTTTTTTGCCCTGCGGGCGGCGCTTTACTTCCTGATCTGGGGCGGGCTGCTCCGGGTGGCTTCCGGCTGGGCCCGGCAGGAACGCTACTGGACCGACCCGGACCTGCGCCGCCGCCTGCAGCGCTTCAGTGCGGTGGGCCTGATCCTCTTCACCCTGACCATGAGCCTGGCTTCGGTGGACTGGATCATGTCCCTCCACCCGGACTGGTACTCGACCATCTTCGGGTTCCTGATCATCTCCGGGCAGGCGCTGGGGGCGATGGCCCTGGCGATCGCGCTGCTGCCCGCGCTGATACCGGGCGGCGCGCTGGAGGCCTTCGTCACGCCGCGCCATATCCGCGACCTGGGGGCCCTGCTGCTCACCCTGGTCCTGTTCTACGCCTACATCGCTTTTTCGCAGTACATCATTATCTGGTCGGGCAACCTGCCCCACGAGGTGACCTGGTACCTGGCCCGCACCGGGTTCTGGCTGGCGCTCTTTCTGGTGGTGGTCGCCATCCAGTTCGTCCTGCCGTTCTTCGTGCTGCTCTCGCTGCGGGCCAAGCGCAATCTGCGCCTGGTGGCGGGCCTGGCGCTCGGCATCCTGCTGATGCGCGCCATAGACATTTACTGGCTGGTGACCCCGGCTTACTACCCCGGGACCTTCCCGAGCCTGTGGAACGTGCTTCTCTCGCTGGCCCTGCTGGTGGGGCTGGGCGGGCTGTGGCTGCTGGCGTTCTCCTACCACCTGCAGCGCACGCCGCAGCAGCTCCGGGTGCGCGCCGGGCAGCCGGCCGTGCAGGAACACGGTCAGCGCCAATCGACTATCTGACACGCTATGGAACCTGAAGAGCGAGACGTCCAACGCGAAGAGGGGGTGAACCCCGAAGGGAGGCAGGCGCCCCCGGAATCTCAGGAAGGGCATATCCCGGCCTCGCATGAAGCCGCGTTTATGAGCATGCGCACCCTGCTGGTCGCAGGGATCGGGCTGGTGGTGCTGATCGTGCTGCTGAGCGGGCTGGCGGGCGTCCTGACTGCGGCCTTCGGGCAGCGCGAGCCGCTGGTGCAGACAGACCTGCGCACCCCGGACGCCCCGAACCTGCAGATCGCTCCCCGGCAGGACCTGCAGAGCTACCTGGCGACGCAGCAGGCGGCGCTGGAGGGGTACGGCTGGGTGGACGAGGAGGCCGGGGTGGCGCGCATCCCCATCCGGCGCGCCATGGAGCTGCTGGTTGAGCGCGGCCTGCCGGTGGAGCCCCGGGAGACGGAGCCGGCCGGCGAGGGGGCCGGGGTGGACGAGAGCGGCTTCGCCCTCACCCCCACGCCGGGCGGGGAGGCAGCCCCATGAAAGGCAGTTCCCGGCTGTCCCTGCTGCCTGTCCTGCTCCTGGGCGCGCTGCTCCTGAGCCCGGTTCCGGCGCGGGCCGACCATGGGGGGCCGAACCCCTCCGAAGGGGTGGATTTCAAACAGCGGCTGGAGGCTTATCTGCCGCTGGACCTGGGCTTCACCGACGAGAACGGGCAGGCGGTGCGGCTGGGCGATTATTTCGGGCAGAAGCCGGTCATCCTGGTCTTCGCCTATTACGAGTGCCCCATGTTATGCACCCTGGCCCTGAACGACCTGACCGCGGCGCTGCAGGAGGTGGATTTCCAGGTGGGAGACGAGTTCGAAGTGCTCACGGTGAGCATTGACCCCGGGGAGGGGCCGGCGCTGGCGCGGCAGAAGAAGGACGCCTACCTGCAGTCGCTGGGGCAGCCCGGCGCGGAGGCGGGCTGGCACTTCCTGACCGGCGAGCAGGCGGCCATCTCCGCCCTGGCGGGATCCGCCGGGTTCGAGTACCGCTATCTCGAGGACGAGGACGAATACGCGCACCCGACGGGCGTGGTGATCCTGACGCCGGAGGGGCAGATCTCCCGCTACATCCTGGGCATCGGCTACAACGCCAACGATATCCGCCTGGGCCTGGTGGACGCCGCCGGGCGCAAGATCGCCACCCTGGTAGACCAGTTTTACCTGCTCTGCTACCAGTA
>JAEWYL010000117.1 GCA_023395675.1 Chloroflexota bacterium
GTGCCGCTCGGCCCGGGGAGGCTCTTCCCAGGGGGAGGCAGCGCCTTGCACCGGTGGGGTGGGCGGTTGGGGGAGCAGGTGCAAGGCGCTCCCCCCGCCCGGGTGGGAGGCGGCGCGGGCTGGAGAGCTTTGCCGGCCGGGGTCCGGCAGGGGGATGTAAGCGCCTCGCACCGGTTTGTTGGGGGAACAGGCCCGATAAAACTGTAGGGTGATTGTAAAGTGGGCCGGGGGGGAACCGTGTTATATATCCTTTGCTGCTTATGCCCGCACCGACGCAACTGCTCTTCGCATGCCTGACCGGCACCCTGGTCCTGGCCCTGGTCTACTATCATCTTTACCGCCAGGACCCGGTTCGCTATCTACTGACCTGGGCGGCCGGTTGGGGAGTGTTTTCGCTGTCCCTGGGGCTGCAGGCGCTGGGCAATCTGGCGCTGGGCGGCCCCCTGCTGCAGGGGCTGTGGCTGGCAGCGCTGTGGGCGGCCTTCTCCCTGATGTACACCGCCATCCGCCGCATATTGAAGCCGGGCCCGGAGAGGGAGCTCACCGCGCGGCTGCTGGGCGGGGCGCTGCTGGTGGGCGCGGCGGGGTTCTTCAGCTTCGGGGCCGATTACGGCGACCCGGGCGACCCGCGCAGCCTGATCGGGCTGGGCGGCAGGGCGCTGCTGGCCTGCCTGCCGCTGGCGACCGGCCTGAGCACCCGCCGCATGCAGGCGGAGCCCGGGCTGGGCAGGCCCATGACCGGGATCTCGTTCGGCGTCATGGGCATTCTGGTGGTCCTCTACCCCCTGCTCCAGAACCGGGTGGAGGCGGCCGCCTGGTGGTGGCCCCTTTCGACCGTGGTGGAGCTGACCTGCGCCACGGGCATGGCGCTGATCTATTTCGAGCACACGCGCGAGGAGCTTAAGCGGAAGAACGCCCAATTGGAGAACCTGCTGGGCGCGGCCCGCCAGCTCACCACCAGCCTGGAAGTGACCGGGGTGCTGGAAAACATCGGGCGCGAGGCGGTGGAGATCCTGAACGCCTACAGCTGCACCCTCTACATGCTGTCGGAGGACGGCCAGCGGCTGACGCCGGTGGTGGCGATTGACCCGGAATTCGAGCAGGAGGTGCTCTCCGCCGAGCTGCAGGTCGAGGCCAGCCTGAACGGGCAGGCCGTGCTCCAGCGGCGCGGGCTGATCTTCAACGACCCGTTCAACCACCCGGCCATGTTCCAGGTGCCGGGCACGCCGGTCGAGTGCGAAGAGCACCTGATCGCGGCCCCGCTCCTGGACCGGGAGCAGGTGCTGGGGGTGATCTGCCTGGCGCGCATCGGGGTGGATTTCACCGAGGAAGACCTGGCCCTGGCGGAGACCTTCGCCGCCTACGCCAGCACGGCCCTGAAGAACGCCCGCTCGCACCTGGACCTGCAGCGCGAGGTGCACGAGAGGCTGAAGGTGCTGCAGGCCCTGCGCGAGAGCGAATCCCGCTTCCGGGGCCTGTTCGAGGGCGCGCCGATCTCGCTGTGGGAGGCGGATTTCTCGGGGGTGAAAGATTATGTGCAGGAGCTGGAGCAGGCCGGGGTCAAAGACCTGCGTGCCTTCTGCGCCCAGAACCCGGAAGAAATCTTCACCATTCTCAGGCGGGTGAATGTGCTGGGCATCAACCGGGCGACGGAACTGGTGCTCGGGATCCGCAGCCTGCAGGAGCTGGACGAAAACCTGGCGCGCATCTTCACCCCCGAGCTGACCACGGTGGTCACCAACAGCGTGGCGGCCCTGAACGAGGGGAATACGTATTTCGAGAGCGAGACCCTCATCCACAAGATCAGCGGGGAGCCGGTTCACATCTCGCTGCGCTGGACCACCGCCCCGGGCTACGAAGACAGCTACGGGCGGGTGCTGATCTCCCTGCTGGACATCACCCAACAGAAGCTGGGCCAGTCGGCCCTGGAGCGGAAAGCCTACCAGCAGGGGCGGCTGCTGGACACGGCGCGGCACCTGGCCGAGAGCCTGGACGTGCGCCAGGTGCTGGAGCGCATCGGGGCCGGGGTGCGCGACCTGATCGCAGCCGACGGCTGCACCATTTACCTGCTGAGCGAGGACGGGCTCTGGCTGAACCCCATGGTGGTGGTGGACCCGTATTTCAGCGACCAGATCCTGGCCTCCCCGCTGCAGGTGGAGGGCTCGCTGACCGGGCAGGCGGTGCTGCAGCAGCGCGGCCTGATCTACAACGACGCCATGAACGCCGGGGTGGGGGTGCAGATCCCGGGCACGCCGGTGGACGAGCAGGAGAACGTGATCGTGGCCCCCTATATGGTGGACGGGGAGGTGCTGGGGGCCATGTGCCTGGACCGCACCGGCGCCATCTTCACCCCCGACGACCTGTCCCTGGCGATGACCTTCGCCGCTTACGCCTCCATGGCGCTGAAGAACGCCCGCGCCCATACCCGGCTGGGGGAGGCCAACGAGGCCCTGCAGCGCGAGATCGTGGAGCGGCAGCAGACCGAGGCAGCCCTGCTGCAGGCCCACGCGGCCCTGGCCGAAGGGGAGGAGCGCTACCGCACCCTGTTCGAGAATTCGCCCATCTCGCTCTGGGACGAGGATTTCTCGGGGGTCAAGCGCTACCTGGACGACCTGCGCGCCTCGGGCGTGGAGGACCTGCGCGCCTATTTCGACGAACACCCGCAGGAGCTGAACCGGGCCATGCAGCAGATCCGGCTGGTGGCGGTGAACCGCGCCACGGTGGAGCTGTTCGAGGCGCCGGACTCGGAGAGCCTGCTGGCGGACCTCTCCCGCATCACCATTGACGACTCGTACGAGGGGATGAAGGAGTCCATCCTGGCGGTGGGGGCCGGGGCCCGGCAGTTCGAGTACGAGACCAGCAACCGCACCCTGTCGGGCAAGCGCATCGAGATCTCGCTGCGCTGGACGGTAGCCCCGGGCTGCGAGGAGAGCTACGAGAAGCTGCTCCTGTCCATTGTGGACATCACCGAACGGCGCCGGGCCCACGCCGCCCTGCAGGCCAGCGAGAGCCGCTTCCGGGGCCTGTTCGAGGACTCGCCCGTATCGCTCTGGGAGGAGGACTTCTCCGGGGTGAAGCGCATCGTGGACGAGATCCGGGAGCGGGAGGGCTTCCCCACCCCGGGCGTGGAGGAGCTCCGGGAATACCTGGAGCAAAGGCCGGAGGAGATCCGGCGCTGCTGCGATACGATCCAGATCCTGGACGTGAACCCCGCCACCCTGAAGCTGTACCGGGCGGCGGACCGCCAGGAGCTGACCGGCAGCCTGGGCAGGATCCTGAACAATATTGGCTATGCGACTAACCTGCAGGAGATCCTGGCGGTGGCCGCCGGGGAGCGGGAGTGCGAGTTCGAGACGCGCAACCTGACCGTGGACGGGGAGCCGATCTGGGTGGCGCTGAAGTGGTCGGCGGCCTCGGGCCACGAAGACAGCTACGCCAAAGTGCTGGTCTCGGTGGTGGATATCACCGCCCGCAAGAAGGCGGAGGAGGCCATGCACGCGGCGCATTCGGCCCTGGCGGAGGCCAACCTGGCGCTGCAGCGCAAGACCCACGCCCTGGAGCGGCTGCTGGAGACGGCGCGGCAGCTCACCTCCAGCCTGGAGGTGAAGCAGGTGCTGGAGAGCATCGCCCGGGGGGCGCTGGAGATCCTCGAATCGTACAGCTGCTCGATCTTCATGCTGGACGAGGGCGGGAGCAGGCTGAGGCCGGTGGTGGTGATTGACCCGGACTACCAGGAAGAGATGCAGGCGGTGGTGGTGGACGTGGACGCCAGCCTGACGGGCCAGGCGGTGAAGCAGCGGCGCAGCCTGCTGTTCAACGAGCCGCTGCAGGACCCGAGCACCTTCCAGATCCCGGGCACCCCGGTGGAGCTGGAGGAGCGCATTATCGTGGCGCCCTTTGTGGACGGGGAAGAAGTGCTGGGGGCGATGTGCATCGCCCGCATGGGCACCTGCTACAGCGGCGAGGACCTGGCCCTGGCGGAGACCTTCGCCGCCTACGCCTCCTCGGCCCTGAGGAACGCCCGGGCCCACGCCGGCCTGAGCGAGGCCCACGAGGCGCTGCAGGAGAGCGAGGAGCGCTACCGCAGCCTGTTCGAGGACAACCACTCGGTGATGCTGCTGCTGGACCCCGAGACCACCGAGATTGTGGACGCCAACCCCTCGGCCTGCCGCTTCTACGGCTACGAGCGGGCGCAGCTGGTGGACCGGCGCCTGACCGAGATCCCGATCATTGACGAGAGCGAGGCCGAACGCACCCTCACCGGGGCCGAGAACGGCCTGCGGCGGCATTTCCTGAGCGCGCACCGCCTGGCGGGCGGGGAGATCCACCCGGTGGAGATCTACTGCAGCACCATCCGCATGAACGGGAAGCAGCTCCTGTACGCCATCGTGAACGACATCACCCAGCGCCTGCAGCGCGAGCGCGAGCTGGAGACCATCGTGCGCGTGGCCTCGGCGCTGCGCTCGGCCCAGACCCGGGCGGAGATGGCGCCGGTGATCCTGCAGCAGGTGAGCGAGCTGCTGAACGCGGAGGGGGCGGCCCTGGCGATGCTGGACAGCCGCAGCGGGGAGGCGGTGTTCGAGCTGGGGATCGGCGCGGCGGCGGAGATGACCGGCAGGCGGCTGCCCGTCGAGTGCCTGCAGCGCGCCGCCGCACCCGAATGCCTGCCGGAGGCGCAGGCGGCCGGGAACAACGGGCAGGGCGCCTTCGAGGCGGAGGCCCCCGCCGCGGCCGCGCCTGCGGCGCCAGCGCCCGGGGAGCCCGCCGAGCTGTGCATCGCGGCCGGGGTGATCGCCACCGGCGCGCCCTACCTGCGCAACGAACTGGGCGCGCCGGGCTCCGGGCCGGAGGGGGAGGCGCCCCGCCACGCGGCCCTGGCGGCCGTGCCCCTCATCGCCCAGGACCAGACCATCGGCGCGCTGACCATCGGGCGCAGCTCCGCCATGTCGGAGGCGGACGTGCGCCTGTTCAACGCGGTGGGCGAGATGGCCGCCAACGCCCTTTACCGGGAGACGCTGAACGAGGAGACCCAGCAGTACGCGGCCAGCATGGCCGCGGTCAGCGCCATCGGGCGCTCGCTGGCCGAAACGCTGGACCTGGGGCAGGTGTACGAGCGCCTGGCCGCCTCCATTCTGGACCTGTTCCCCGCGGCCCGCTCGGTGCTCATCACCCGCTACGACCCGGAGCGGGCCCTGATCATCCCCGAATACGGGGTGCAGGACGGGGAGCCGGTGCGCGTCTCGAAGCTGCCCGTCTTCTCGCTGGAGGCCAACAGCCGGGACCCCCAGAGCCGGGTGATCCGCGAGCGCAGGCCGCTGATCGCCCCGGAGCAGCCGGGCAGAGGCGGGAACGGCAGGCGGCAGGAGCGCGCCGGGCTGTACGTGCCCCTGCTGGCGAAGGGCGAGATCCTGGGCGTGATCCAGCTCCGCAGCCGGGCGGCGAACTGCTTCACCGAGCGGGAGGCCGGGCTGCTGGCGATTGTGGGGCAGATCGGGGCCATCGCCATCCAGAACGCGCGCCTGTTCCACGAGATCCAGCGCCGGGTGAACCGCCTGGACGCCCAGCACAGCATCGACAAGGCCATCAGCGGCAGCTTCGACCTGGGGGTGACCCTCTCGCTGGTGGTGGAGCAGATGACCCGCCACCTGGGGGTGGACGCGGCGGACGTGCTGCTCTTCGACCCGGTGACGCAGAAGCTGATCTACGCCGCCGGGGCGGGGTTCCGCACCAACGCTCTCACGCCCAGCGGGCTGCGCCTGGGGAAAGGCTACGCCGGGCAGGTGGCCCTGACGCGGCGCATGATCTCCATCCCCGACCTGGCGCAGCACCTGGAGGAATTGGAAAACGGGGCGGGCCGCGACGGCAACCTGCGCGCCAGCCTGACGCACCTGCAGGCGGAGGGCTTCCAGGCCTATTTCGGGATGCCGCTGATCGCCAAGGGGCAAATCAAGGGCGTGCTGGAGCTCTACCGCCGCAGCCCCTTCCTGCCGGACCAGGAGTGGCTCTCCTTCCTGGACGCGGTGGTCTACCAGTCGGCCATCGCCATTGACAACACCAGCCTGTTCAACGACCTGCAGCACTCGAACCGGGAGCTGACCCTCACCATTGACACCACCCTGGAGGGCTGGGCGAACGCGCTGGAGCTGCGCGACCTGGAGACGAAGAACCACTCGCGCCGGGTGGTGGAGGAGGCGGTGAAGGTGGCGCGGGCCATGGGGGTGAGCGGGGATAACCTGATGCATATCCGCCGCGGCGCGCTGCTGCACGATATCGGCAAGATGGGCATCCCGGACCAGATTTTGAACAAGCCGGGGCCGCTGACGCCGGAGGAGTGGGAGGTGATGAAGCAGCACCCGGTGCACGCCTTCAAGCTGCTCTCCTCCATTCCCTTCCTGCGCCCGGCGCTGGATATCCCCTACGCCCACCACGAGCGCTGGGACGGCAGCGGCTACCCGCGCGGGCTGAAGGGGGAGGAGATCCCGATGGCGGCGCGCATCTTCGCGGTGGTGGACGTGTGGGACGCCCTGCTGAACGACCGCCCCTACCGCCCGCCCTGGCCGGTGGAAAAGGTGCGCGCCTACCTGCAGGAGCAGGCGGGGAAGCAGTTCGACCCGCGGGTGGTGGAAGTTTTCCTGAGCCTGGAACGCAGCGAAGACTAGAGAGCTCTCGCCAGGACGCAAAGCCGCAAAGAAGAAGGTTTTCCTGTTTTCCTTTGCGTCTTAGCGTCTTTGCGAGAGGCTTTTTCTAAAAATCTCACGCCAAGACGCAAAGACGCAAAGAAGAAGAGAAGGTTTTTTTCCTTTGCATCCTGGCGTCTTTGCGAGAGGCTCCTCCCCCCTAACCGGCCTGCCGGGACACTTGAAATTACCATATTTTTCACCCCCGGCGGTTGACATATTTTATGTTTATTAGATATACTTTATCAAGATTATATGAACAGGAGGAAGGAGCAGACCGAATGAGCGAAGAAAAGCCGGAAGACAGACGCACGGACCCCGGTTGGCCCGGAATGACCGGCAGGGGAGAACCGGAAACCGACCCAAACGAATACCGCTATGATCCCGATGAACCGGTAGAGGAGCGCTGGCGGAGGGTGGAAACCTCGATCTATGGTTTCTGGAAGCCCGCGATCGTGCTGCTGGTTCTGGGG
>JAEWYL010000155.1 GCA_023395675.1 Chloroflexota bacterium
CCCCTGCGAGGCCGCCTCTGCCCTGCGGGGCGGTTCCGGCGAGGCGGCCGTGAGCCGCTCGCGCGCCGGGCTCGCCCTGCTCCTGGCGGCGGTCATCTGGGGCAGCGCCTTCGCCGTGCAGCGCATCGCCGCCCAGAACGCGGGCGTGTTCCTGTTCAACGGCGCCCGCTTCCTGCTCGGCGCGCTGGTGATCCTGCCCCTGGTGCGCCTCACCCGCCGCCCGGACCGCACCGGCTGGCTGCTGACCGCCCTGGCGGGCCTGATCCTGTTCTCGGCCAGCGCCCTGCAGCAGGCTGGGTTGAAGTACACCACCGCCGCCAATGCCGGTTTCATCACCAGCCTGTACGTGGTCTTCGTGCCCCTCATCCTGGTGGGGTTCCTGCGCCAGCGCCTGACCCCCAACGCCTGGGGCGCAGCCCTGCTCGCCGTTCTCGGCGGGCTGCTGCTCAGCACCGGCGGAGACCTGCGCGGCCTGTCTTTCGAGGGCGGTGTCTCCGTCCTCGGCGACCTGCTCGAGCTGGCGGGCGCGGCTGTCTGGGCCCTGCACGTGCTGGTCGTGGACCGCACCGTGCAGCGCATGGACCTGCTCGCCTTCGCGGCCGGCCAGTTCCTGGTCGCCGCCCTGCTGAACTTTGGCGCAGGGGCCGTCCTCGAGGCGGACCGGCTGCCGGCCCTGATGGCCTCCGGCTGGGGCGTCTTTTACACGGGGGTCTTTTCGGTGGGCGTCGCCTACACCCTGCAGGCCTACGGGCAGAAGTTCTCCGCCCCCAGCAGCGCGGCGGTGATCCTGAGCATGGAAGCCGTCTTCGCCGGGCTGTTCGGCTACCTGATCCTGGGCGAGAGCCTGAACGCGGCCCAGCTCCTGGGCTGCCTGCTGATTATCCTGGCCGTGCTCCTGGCGCAAAAACGCTGCAGCGGGGTTTGAGGCCCGCTGCAGCGCGTCTGAGACGGGCGACCTGGGGGCGGGCGCTTCCCGCCCCGATCGCTCTCATCTCCCGGTTTGCGTTTAATACTCGAACCAGACCACCACGCTCCCGTCTTCGTTGGTGTGGGCCTCGTATTCCCGCCCGCTCCACCAGAGCACCACCCGGTAGCCGTTGACGACGACGTCGCTGCAGACGATCTCCGGCTGCTTGACGCCCAGGCAGCTGTCGGACCAGGTGCGGGGTTCGGCGAAGGTGATCACCACCTCTTTCGGGTCCACGCCCAGGCTCTGGGCCACTTTCGTCCGGGCGGCGACCACCGCGGGGATGTTCTCATAGCCCGGGCCGGTGACCGGCTTCTGGCGGATGGAGGGCACGAACCAGACCGCCTCCGCCGCGCCGGGCCTGCCGTGATTGACCACGCTGAGGATAAACTTCACGTCGTAGCCGGCAAGCTGCGAGAGGTCCAGGTCCACCAGGGTCATCTGCCCGTCGTACACTTCCCGCCAGGAGCCCAGGTTCCGCACCGGCTCGCTGCCGATCTGGTAGTCCAGGCTGAAGGTCAGCTCGCAGCCGCGGCTCCCCTCCAGGCAGCCCACCTGGGTGATGAAGCGGTCGCCGGGGCGCACGCGGTAGCTGGGGTAGGTGCCCGAGATCCAGCCGCCGCGGCTGGCCTCCGGCCGGGTCAGCAGGGCCGGCTCGTTCTCGCGCCGCCCGTCTTCCAGCTCGGGGCGTTCGAGGAAAGTCACCCAACCGGCGTCCCCCTCCGCGCCCGGGCAGGCGACCGGCCCGGAGCCGGAGCGCCAGGCCGCGGCGCACAGGTTGCCCACGAAATCATAGCTGAAGTCACGGTTCACCGGCGGCAGGGCGATCACCCGGATGCTCACCCAGAAGGTCGCATCCGCCCGCGCCCCGATCCCGAAGAACTGCCCCTCGGGGGAGCGCAGCATCCACTCGCCGCGGTAGCGGCCCGCCCGGTCCGGCGCCCGCAGGTTTACGGCCACGTCCACCGTCTCGCCCGGGCGCACGTTGCCCGAGAGCGGGAAGCTGCTGCGCCCGCTCAGGTTATCGCCGTCCACGAAGACCAGGGAGTAGCTCGAGTTCCAGGTGCAGGCGCCGTTGTTGCGCAGGCGCCAGATCTTGGTGAACTCCGCCCCCGGGGTGAAGGAGGCGTCGTCGGGGACGCTCACATCCCCCACGAACTCAGCCCGGTTGCAGGGGACGGCGGTCGGGCTGGGCGGCGGCGGGGTGTTCGTCGGCGTGGGCGGCGGCAGCGTGGCGGACGGAGCCGGCAGGGTGGCGGTGGGGGTCGCGCCCCCGGTCTGCGGCAGCAGCTCGGTCGGCGTCGGCTGGGCGGGCGCCGGGTGGGTCGCCTGCGCCGTAGCCTGAGCGACGGCGGTGTTCACCGCGTTCTGGGTAAACTCGGCCACAATGGTCTGGGCGGCCTGGGTAAACGCCGCATCCTGGCTACCCGGCTCCTCGCCGTTCTGTGGCAGGAGCACGCTGCAGCCCCCCAGGACCAGGGCCGTAATCAGGATCAAAGTAATTGCGAATAATCTTGCTCTCATGCTTGGTACCTCCACATCCTCATTCTGTTAACTCAACCGGCCCGGTTTTTGTTCCCGGAGGATGCGTGACTTTTGACCAGTGCTGTTCAGGCCTCCCCACGCGGGGGAGAGCGGGGCCGCGCGCGGCGGAAGCCCCTCCTTAATTAAACGCCTTTTTGATAAAGTGTGGTATCGGTTTGCGATACAAATACTGACACAATCCGGAGGCGGCGGGTGCATCACCCGGGTGGGCGTAACGGGGTCAAGGGAGTGACTGTAAATGGCGGCCCAGGCACGAAACAACCCCCTTTTTGCGGCTTTCAAGCGCTCCCGACGCCCCGTTCTGCGTAGCAGGGCGGCCGGCAGAGCGCTGGCGCAAATTCTTGAAAAGGTAGGGTTTTCCCTACCCCCTTTGCAGGGATTTCCCTAATATCAGAAGTGGATAATTACGAGTATATTTTTAAATAATTGGATTTCGGTAATCCAATTACCGGAGTCTGCATTACTCGTATGCTGGGGAAGCTACCTTTCGCCCCGAAAAGCCAAATATGCCTGGAGGTTAAGGACATGGACATCGTTGAGGTTCGAAAGCAAATCGAAGTGGGGAAATCACTGCCCGATATTATTAAAGTTAGAGGAACCTCCCGCACCTCTGCTGTGGCTGGCGCGATTGCCGGTATCGTGCGCGAGCACAATTTCGCCGAAGTTCAGGCGATTGGCGCCAGCGCGGTCAACCAGGCCGCGAAAGCGATGGCCCTCGCAAAGGGTTATCTGGACCAGGATGGCATCTTCGTTGTATTCACGCCCGAATTTGTGGACGTGGAGATCGAAGGGAAGGTCAGGACAGCGATTAAATTTACTGTTGAGAGACGCTAGCCGGAGGCAACCCCCGGAGCAGGGAATTGAATACGCCAGTTCAGGCTGTCCAGGTTGGAAACCTGGACAGCCTTTTTTTGTCAGGACCTGCGCTTCGAGGCGCGCCGCCGCTGCGGCAGCCGCCGGGCGCGCTGCCACAGGAACACGGCGAAAAGCCAGGGGACCAGCAGGATGCCGGCGATGAACTGCAGCTCGAACCAGGGCTGCCTGGGGGGAGGTTTCAGGCGGAAGAGCACCGGCCCGATGATGAACTGCTTGCTCAAGGCCGCAAACCCGAAGACCACCGCCAGGTGCGTGCCGGGCCCGGGCGGCAGGAGCGCCGCCAGCCCCAGGGGCCAGAGCGTGTACCACTGCTGGAACCACAGGCAGGTGAAGAGCAGGTAGAACATCAGGATGTTAAAGCCGGCGCGAGAAAAAGCCAGCCAGCCGGCGTCCGGCGCGGGCGCCCCGCCCTCGTCCCGGGCGCTCCTTTGGGCCGCGCTCCAGCCCTGCCACAGGGCGAAAAGCAGGGTCAGCAGCGCCGCCCCGCCGCTGATCAGCGCTGCGGCGTTCTCCTCCCCGATCTCCGGGCGCAGGGCGTGGAACAGGGTCGCCGGGAGCGAGGCGGAGAACATCCCCGCCCGGCGCTCGATGCTCAGGGTGCGCAGGCCCTGCCAGAAGGGGGCATAGGCCAGCGCCGCCAGCCCGGCGCACAGCAGCCCGCTCAATAGCGTGAACCGCAGGCGCCTTTGCCACCCGGGCAGCGCCCGCAGGGCGATGAAGAACGCGGCCGGCGCGAGCAGGACCGGGATGTATTTCACCAGAGCGCCCAGCGTCAGGGCCAGCAGCGCCAGGGTAAAGCGCTTCTCCGCCAGAGCCCAGGCCGCCGCCAGGATCCAGACCACCATCACGATATCGTTGTGCCCGTTCCCCAGGGTCTCGTAGAGCGCCACCGGGTTCCAGGCCAGCAGCAGCACGCCGGGGAGCGCCCGCTCAGGCGCTTTGCGCTGCAGGAGCACGGCCGCCACCCCGACCGCGGCGGCGTAAAACAGCCCGCCCAGCCACTTAAACACGATGATATTCACCGGCACCGCCTCGCCCCCCAGGCGGGCCGCCAGCCGCGCCGCCGGGGCCGCCATCAGCTCCCAAACCGGGCCGTAGGCGCTGGGCGACTTGCCCCAGGCCATGTAGGGCACGAACGGGTCGTTGGGGAATTCCCTGCCGACCCGGATAAACGGGTTCTCGCCGTACTGGCCCAGGATGCGCCCGTGGACGATATTGTCGAAGATATCGGCCGCGTCGAAGGGCATCAGGAAGGTGAGCAGCAGGCTGAATGCCAGCCAGCCCCCCAGGACGACGCCCCAGGCGGCGCGCCCGCTCGCCCGGCGGGCGGCGCGCCACGCCAGCAGGTAGAGCACCCCCAGATAGATAAACGCCCCGATCGTCCGGCGGCGGAACCCGGGATCGGCCCAGACTTCGTAGTCTCCATCCAGGTGTGGGATATGGTAGAAGTCGTACAGGTACACCGGGCGCACCAGGAGCAGCGCGTAGACCAGCCCGCTCAGGACAGCGGCCGCCCCGAGCTGGAGCACCGGATTGCTCAAATAGGCTCTAATTTTGACCACCTGCCGGTTAATACTGAGTTCCATAGGCATCCATTCATTCCCCCGTGCGGAAGCAGGATCTATTTTACCCCCTTTTTTCAACTTAAACGTGCCCCTGCCTTTTTGGATGCACGAAGAACCTGTCCGATAAATCCGTTTGCTTGTCGTTGCGTGG
>JAEWYL010000170.1 GCA_023395675.1 Chloroflexota bacterium
ACGGCCTGGCGGAAAGCGCTCTCCGCCTGCGGCCAGCGGCGCAGGAGGGTGTTTGCCACCCCCAGGTTGTTGTAGGCCTGGGGCGAGTCGGGAGCCAGGCTCACCACCCGGTCGAAGGAGGAGACCGCTTCCCCGGCGCGCCCCAGCTGGATCAGGCAGGAGCCGATGCCGGTCAGCGCGCCGGCGTGGTCGGGCTCCAGCGCACAGGCGTCCTGGAGCAGATCCAGGGTCGTCTGCCAGTCGCCCTGGCGGGCGGCAGCATCGGCCTGGACTAACAGCTCATCGAAGGCTTTGTTCGTCATAGCTTACCTTTTAGAACCTCAAGATAGACGGCGGGCCCGGCAGGCCTACCCTGATTTCTCACTCTCCGGCCTCCGTGCTGCGGGTGGGGCTGCGGTGCGCTTACGGAACCTGTTCCCACTCCGCTTTTCTTAATAGCCGGATTTTTCGGACGGATTTCTTCCAGTTCGAGTCTACTTTACGCAATATCTCCAACCGCCTCAGTAAAGAGCATCTGAAGATTCCGTAAATGCCAGATAAAGACGCCTTTTTGGCCTCAAGTTTTCCCGCTATCCGCCGATGGGAAAATGTGGTGCTTTCAAAATCGGGCGCCGGATGGCGCTGCAGCGCTGATGGCTTCTGTTTCACTGTAACGGAACTCACTTTTTCTGCAATTTGAAGATAATTTTTACCTGGCTTTTATAGACGGTCGGGCCGGCCTCTCGCTACAATGGTTTCGTCCCGGCGGCTTCCGGTCTGCGCGGCCCCCTGCGCTCCATACAAACCAGCCGGCGCCGGGCCAAAAATATGAGCGAGAGCAACCTGAACAACGACACTGTCATCACCAATAAGCTGAACGCCCCCGGCTTCTCCGTCACCAACCGGGCGGAGGCGAGCGGCAGCTCCGACCTCTCTGAATTTAAAGACCTGCTGACCCTGATGATGGTGGGCCTCAGCGCCAATCTGGGCGGCTCCGGCGGGGGCGGGTTCGCTTCGATGGGTATGTCGGGCATGGGTATGCCGGGCATGGGTATGCCCGGTATGGATATGAGCGGCTTGATGGCCCCCCTCATGCTGGGCCTGCTGGAGAAGATGCTTTCCGAGCAGGTAGAGAGCGGGCAGGCGCAGGAGAACGGCCAGGAACAGGCCCGGGCTGCCCCGGCTGCAGAAGTGCAGGGCCCTTGGGAAGGGCTCTCAGGCTCCGGCAAGGTCCCCCATGGAATGCCGATTAAAGGCTACCTGACCCAGGCCTCGCGCTCCGGGCACGTCGCCCTGGATTTCGGCGCGCCGGTGGGCACCGCGGTCAAAGCCACGATGGACGGCAAGGTGGTCTATGCGGGTTGGAATAACGAAGGGTACGGCAACCTGGTCATCGTGGATAACGGGAAATACCGCACCTACTACGCCCACCTCTCCAAGATCCCGGTGAAGGTGGGGCAGAAAGTACGGGCTGGAGAGACGATAGCGCTGAGCGGCAACACCGGTAATTCCACCGGCCCGCACCTGCATTACGAGGTGCGCGTGGACGGGCGGCAGGTGAACCCCGCCGAGTATATTGATAAGAAGCTCTAAAGGGCGCCCGGTCGAATCCCATCCCGTCTCGTTTTAAGGCGGTCTGCCTGGTCCGCTCGCAGGGTTTTTGATTACTGGAGATTGTGCGGCCAGGCCGCAAGTTTCTAAAAACTCAGAGGCTGTCTTTGCCGGAGCAAACGGCGAAAGAACCGCTGCGAAAGAGCCTTAAAAAATTCATGCATCCTTCGCGGCCTTTTTATGGCCCGTTTACTGTAGGAAGCCGGGCGGCATGCTAGGATGAGCTCGAAATCCGTAAATGGTCCAGGCGTGCAGTCCAGACGCCTGGATCTTATCCACAGAACTGCGCAGGTACTATGAACCCAGCTTTCGATATCACCGAAGAAGAGATCCCCATTTTCCTGGCCGAGGCGGAAGACCAGCTTCAGATTCTGGATGAAGGGTTAGTGCGCCTGGAACACGAGGAAGAGGATCCCGAGCTGCTCCAGGCGCTGTTCCGGGCAGCGCACACTTTGAAAGGCTCGTCCGGAATGATCGGCCACCGGCGCATGGTGGACCTGACCCACGGGTTGGAAACTGCCCTGGACGGCCTGCGGAAAGGGACGGTGCGGATCACCACCGAACTGGCAGACGCCTGCCTGGAAGCAACCGACGCCCTGCGCCAGCTGTGCGAGGAAGTTTACGGAGAGGCGGCCCAGCCCGTAGCGGTAGAGGAGCTGGTCGAACGCTTCTCCCGCCTGAACAGCCGCCCGGCCCCGCCACCGGCCCAGAAGCAGGCCGCGGAAAAGGAGCCCCCCCAGGCGGAGAAGAAGAACGGGCGCCGGCCGCGGGCGCAGGCCGCCGGGAATCCTGCCGCTCCAGACCCGGCCCAGCGCGTGGTTTTTCAGGTGCGAGCCGGCATCTCGCCCGACAGCATCGCCTCCGGCGCGCGCGCTTTCCTGATCATGCTCGCCCTGCAGGAACTGGGCGAGATCGAAAGCATTGAGCCGGACCAGGCCAGCATCGAACGCGGCGTGGCGGTGAAAGAGGTGAGCGCCCGCCTGCGCGCCTCCTGCCAGAGCGAGGCGGTCCAGCAGGCGCTGGACCGCATTTCGGAGGTGGACTGGGTAGTGGTGAGCGAGGCCGGAACCGAGGCCCCAGCAGCCAAACCGGCGGTTGAAAAAGCTGCCAAGCAGGGCAAACCTGCGGTGCGTATTGGCGACCTGCTGGTAAAGGACGGACTGATCACCGAAGACCAGCTCCAGGCGGCCATCCAGCAGCAGAACAGCGCCGAAGGGCCCAAGCCGCTGCTGGGACAGGTGCTGATCCAGATGGGCCTGGTGACCCAGGAGATCATGGATCAGGTGGTGGCAGACCAGAAAAAGGCGGTCCAGTCGTCTACGGCCGGCCGCCAGGCGGAAGCCACCGGAGCTGAAGCGCAGGGCGCCGCCCGCTCGCGCACGACCGAGAAAATGGTGCGCACCAGCGTCGAACGCCTGGACAACCTGATGAACCTGGTTGGCGAGCTGATCACCGACCGTAACCGCCTCAATCTGATCCGCGCCGATCTGGAGGAACGCCTGCGCGGCTCCAGCCAGATCGATTCCTTCTCCGAGACGGTCACCCATATCGGGCGCATCACCGACCAGCTCCAGGCCGAAGTGATGGGCATCCGCATGCTGCCGGTCTCCAACGTGTTCAACAAGTTCCCTCGCCTGGTACGTGACCTGGCCCGCAAAGCCGGCAAACAGGTGGAGCTGGTCATGCGCGGCGAGGATACCGAGCTGGACCGCTCGGTGATCGAGGAGATCAGCGACCCGCTGATCCACCTGCTGCGCAACTCGGTGGACCACGGCATCGAACCCCCCGAGGAACGCCTGTCGGCCGGTAAACCGGAGCGGGGCATGATCCTGCTCACCGCCCGGCACGAACAGGGGCGCATCATCCTTACCGTGGAGGATAACGGCCGGGGGATTGATATTGCCCGGGTCAAGGACAAGGCCGTGGAACGCGGCCTCATGTCCCGCCAGGATGCAGACGCCCTCCCCGACGCGGACGCGGTGGACCTGATCTTCCACTCGGGCCTCTCGACCGCCCGTGTGGTCAGCGATATTTCCGGGCGCGGGGTCGGGATGGACATCGTGCGCAATAATATCGAGCGCCTGAACGGCTCGATCCTGGTGGAAACCTGGCCCGGGCGCGGCTCTCAGTTCCAGATTGTCCTCCCCCTCACGCTGGCGATTGTGCCCACCCTGCTGGTGCGTTCCGGAGGCAGCCCGTTCGCCATCCCGCTGGTGACGGTGATCGAAACTCTGCGCATCTCCTCCTCCGATATGCAGACCGTGAACGGCCGCCCTGTGATCGTCAACCGCGGGCGCGTCCTGCCCGTCGCCCGCCTGGCAGACGTATTCGGCTTCAGCGGCGCGAACGGCTACCGAAAACCCCGCCACGAGTATATGGTCGTCGTGCGCTCGGGCAAGCTGCAGATGGGCCTGATTGTGGATACCCTGCTGGGCGAGGAAGAGGTGGTGGTGAAATCGCTCGGCCCGATCATCGGCGATGTGGTGGGCATTTCCAGCGCAGCCATCCTGGGTGACGGCCAGGTGGCCCTGATTATCGATATTCAGGGGGTGTTCAAGCTCGTTACGCCCCATTCAGGCCGCGCTTAGTCTGCCGGGATTGGCTGCAGACCCACCGGCACTGGAGAGAGCGGATGGAAAAGAAGCGAGAGAACTTCGAGCAGGAGCTTTTTTTGCTGCTGAAGAGCATGGCGGATGAAGGAATACGCGGCGCCCAGCAGGGCCTTTCCTCTATGGTGGGTGAATCCCTGGAGGTGACCCGGCCGGAAGTGCGCCGCATGGCCCTGTCGGATCTGCCCCAGGTGCTGGGCGGGCCCGAAAGCGAAGTGGTGGGCATTTACCTGCGGGTCAGCGGGCAGATCAGCGGGCAGATCATGATGATCGTCCCCTACGAGAAAGCCCTGGAACTGGCCGACCTGGCCCTGTGCGACGCGCCCGGCACCTGCAAGCAGCTGGGGCGCCTCGAGCGCTCGGCCCTGGCCGAGCTGGGGAACCTGACCACCGGTTTCTTCCTGAACTCTGTGGCGGCCTCCACCGGGCTGGAAGCCCGCCCTTCACCGCCCGCAGTGATGGTGGACATGTTAGGCGCCATCTTAGACGTGATTCTGACCGGCTCCGATGGGCTGGGCGAATCGGTACTGGTAATCCAGGCCACATTCCTGCGCGGGGCCCAGGAACTCCAGGTGGAATTCTGGCTTCTCCCGGACCGCAACACCCTGGATAGTGTGGCAAGCAGCGAGTAGAGCGGCTATGGCGAATACGATATCGGTAGGATTGGGTGAATTAAAGATCAGCCGGAACCCGGACGATATTCTGGTTGCCTACGGGCTGGGCTCCTGCGTGGGGATCGGGATGTACGATCCCGCCCTGCGCCTGGCAGGCCTGCTGCACGCCCTGCTGCCCACCCATCCGAATGGAACGGATGGGAACTCGGCCAAATACGTTGACTCGGGCGTGGTCGCCCTGGTGGTGGAGCTGCTGCGGGCCGGGGCCGACCGCAATCGCCTCGTCGTGCGTATGGCCGGCGGCGCCAATATGCTCACCGCTCCCGGTTTCTCTCAAACTTTGAATATCGGCGCCCGCAATGTCGAAGCCGCCTACGCCGCCCTGTCGGGCCTGAAATTCAGGATCGCCAGCCAGGAGGTCGGGGGGAACATCGGCAGGACGGTGCGCTTTTACCCGGCAAATGGGCGCATGACCATCCGTACGGTTGGTAATCAAGAACGTGAAATTTGAGTCAGAGGAGTATTCGAAACATGGCAAAGATCTTAATCGTGGATGACGCCGAATTCCTGCGGGTGCGTATCTCCAAAATGCTCTCCAGCGAGGGTTTTGAGATCATCGAGGCGGAAAACGGGGCCCTGGCAGTGGAGCACTACAAAGCCGACCAGCCGGACCTGGTGCTGATGGATATCACCATGCCCGAGATGGACGGGCTCTCCGCCCTGAAGGCGATCCGGGCCATTGACGCCAAGGCCCAGGTGATCATGCTCACCGCGCTGGGCCAGGAATCGGTCGTGCTGGAGGCCATCCGCTCGGGAGCGCGCGACTTCATCGTGAAGCCGTTCGATCGCGACCGGGTGATGGGCGCCATCAGCAAGCTGCTTTCCTGAGGTCTTATGGGGACGAACGGTAAACCCATCCGGGTACTGGTGGTGGACGACTCCGCGTTCATGCGCTTTTCCATCACGCGCCACCTGAGCGAGACGACCGGCCTGCAGGTGGTCGGCGCGGCGCGGGATGGAGAGGAAGCCATCTCCATGATCCCCAGGCTCAAACCGGATGTGGTCACGCTGGACATCGAGATGCCGCGCATGGACGGCCTGACAGTCCTGCGCAAGGTCATGGCGCACCAGCCCTTACCGGTGATCATGCTGAGCAGCCTGACCTCGGAGGGCGCGCGCGAGACGGTCCAGGCCCTGACCTGGGGCGCGGTGGATTTCGTCACCAAGCCGGCTGCCAAGGCCAACATCCAGGCGGTCATGGAAGAGCTGGTGGTCAAGATCCGCCGGGCGGCGGGAACGCGCATGTTCACCGTCCCCCTGGCCCGGCGAGAAGACACGGCGCCGCCCCCAACCATGCGCAAGCCTTCCCGGCCCCTGCGCTCGCAGGACCGCATCCTGCTGATCGGCGCCTCCACCGGGGGACCGCGGGCGCTGAACACGCTCGTCACCAGCCTGCCGGCCAACCTGCCCGCCGCCGTGGTCATTATCCAGCATATGCCCGCCGGGTTTACCCGATCGCTGGCCGAGCGTCTGGACAGCCAGTCGCGCATTGCGGTGAAAGAGGCCGCCCCGGGCGACAGGCTGGAGGTGGGCCGGGCCCTGCTGGCCCCTGGCGGCTTTCACCTGACCTTCAACGCGGTCGGAGAGGCGGCCGTGAACCAGAACCCTCCGGTGCACGGCGTCCGCCCGGCGATTGACGTCACCATGGCCTCGCTGGCCCAGTACTTCGGGCCGAACATCCTGGGCGTGGTCCTGACCGGGATGGGCTGCGACGGCACCAACGGCGCCACCCTGATCCGGTCCGCCGGAGGCAGGATCATCGCCGAAGAAGAATCCACCTGCGTCGTCTACGGTATGCCCCGCAGCGTGATCGAGGCCGGGCAGGCCGACCAGGTTGCGCCGCTGCCCCAGATCGCGGCTGCGATTGAACGGATGTTAAGGTTTTGAAAAACTTGCCGAATAATAAGAGAGTGCAATTTTCAGGAAGCTTCGCACCCGAAAATTCCATCTGCTGGTCTGGAATAAGTAATCACTTATGGATTTGAACACTTACTCGCTGGTAAAACAAAGAATACGCTCTCTGCTCAACATTAACCTGGACCATTACAAGGACGAGCAGATGCGCCGCCGCCTGGATTCCTGGCTTGCGCGCAGCACATCCAATGACTGGAGCGAGTACCTGCACCGTCTTAAAGCCGACACGCATGAGCTCTCTCGCCTGAGAGATTACCTGACGATCAATGTGTCCGCATTCTTCCGAGATCAGGAGCGCTGGCAGGCACTGCGAGAGACTATTCTCCCCGAGCTGATCGCCTCGAACCGCAGCCGCTGCTCCGCTTCGCCCATCAATGTATGGAGCGCAGGCTGCTCGATCGGGGCAGAAGCCTACAGCCTGGCCATGCTCCTGGAAGAGCTCCTGCCGCGCCAGCGCCCGCGCATCCTGGCTACCGACCTGGACCGTGGAGCGCTCTTGAAAGCCAGACAGCGGGGCCCGTACACTGCTGAGGAGATCCAGAACCTCTCGCCCTCGCAGCGCTCGGCTTACCTGGCCCCCGGCGGCCCGCCCTATTACCTGAGAGATTCCCTCTCCGGCAAGATCGAGTTTCGCGAGCACAATATGCTCACCGACCCCTTCCCGACGGAGATGGACCTCATCGTCTGCCGCAACGTCGTGATCTATTTCACGACCGAAACGAAAGACACACTCTACCGCAAGTTTCAGACGGCCCTCAGGCCGGGAGGCATCCTGTTTGTTGGGGCGACCGAGATCATCCCTCGCCCGGTTGAGATCGGATTGAAAAGCCACGGCATCTCGTTCTATCAGAAAGTTTGAACCTTGAGGGGTTCTGATGGTTGAAAGAGCTGGATCTATCCCCGAAAATAAAACCTTTTGTGGTGTAAAGCGGCGGAGCCGCGCGGCACAGCAAAAACGTTATTCGGATAGATACTTCGATTACTGCGCAGGTAGGGATGGCAGATACGATGAACAATAGAAAGACAGACGGTCTGCTTGCCCGTGTAAGCGAGCTGCCTCCGATCCCACAAGTGGCCCAAAAAGCGCTGGAGTTGATCCGCGATCCCAACTCCAGCATGACCGAGCTTGCCAATCTCCTGGTCATGGATGAGGCGCTGGCGGGGCTGGTGCTGCGCTGGGTCAACTCGGCCTACTACGGCCTGAGCCAGCAGGTGTCCACCGTCCACCAGGCCATTGTCTACCTGGGGCAGCGCACTCTGCACAGCCTGATCCTGGCGGCCTCGGTAGCCTCTTACCTCAACCGCCCTGCTCCGGGCTACGCCCTGGAACGCGGCGACCTGTGGCGGCACTCGCTGGGGATGGCGGCGGGCGCGCGCCTGCTGGCTTCCAAGTTCGGCTCTCAGGCGGCGGAGGAAGCCTATCACGCGGGCCTGCTCAGCGATATCGGCAAGCTGGCCTTTGAGGTCCTGCTGCGCAACGAGAACACTGCCGCGCCGGATTGGAATTCCGGCTCGTTCGAGGAAATGGAGCAGGCCCACTTCGGCGTCGATCACGCCACCCTGGGCGCAGAGCTCGCCCGGCGCTGGCAGCTCCCGCTTCCCCTGATTGACGCCATCGCTCACCACCACCAGCCGTTGAAAGCCAGTGAGGGCGCTTTCCTGGCGGCGGTGGTCCACGTGGCAGATGCGGCCATGCTGATGCTTGGGGTGGGCCTTGGAAGCGATGGACTGCAGTACAACCTGGACCCGGTGGTATGCGAGCGTCTGGGTTGGTCGGATGCCCGTCTTGAAGAGCTGGCAGAGCGTGTCCTGCCGTTCATCGAAGAAGCGGACGGGTTTATCCAGAACAGGAGATAGACCTTGAAAGTTAATTTCATGAACCCCTTTATTGAGGCCGCAGTGGAGGTCCTGCAGATCGAGTGCGGGACCCAGGTTGAGCGCGGTAACCTGTCGCTTCACAAATCCGCGCTCACGACCGATGAGGTCACCGTGCTGCTGAGCCTGATCGGCCAGGTGCAGGGCGTCGTCCTGTACAGCCTCTCCGTAAAAACCGGCCTGGAACTGGTCTCGCGCGTGATGGGCCAGCCGTTTCCCGAGTTCGACAGCCTGGCGCAGAGCGGGGTGGCCGAGATGGGCAACGTGATCACCGGGCAGGCGACCATCAAAATGTCGGAGGCCGGCTGGACGGTGGATATCTCTCCGCCCACGCTGATCCACGGCAAAGGGGTCACCATCTCCACCCTGGATTTCTCCCGGGTGGTCGTACCGCTGAAGACCGATGCGGGCGAGATCACCGTGCACCTGGCGGTGCGCGAAAGCCCGCCGGGCCAGCGCGACAGCAATTTTGTTCCCGTTACCGTGCCGGTGAGGACGTAGCTGTTGATCACGATTCCAGGTTGACTGTCTGCGGAGCAGAAGACGGCAGGCAGCAGTGCTTGAAGGACCAGGTAGGAAAGGATAGACGAATGAATGTAAAGTTTTTGAACCCCTTTATCGAGGCTGCGGATGAAGTGCTGCAGGCGGAAACGCAGACAAATTTAACGCGAGGCAGCCTCGGGTTGGAAAAAGAGCCTTATATCACCAACGACGTCACCGTGATCATCAGCATGGTCGGGCGCATCGAGGGCACCGTGTTCTACAGCCTGGATGAAAAGACCGCCCTGGAGCTGGCCTCGCGCATGCTGGGCGAGTCGTTGAGCGAATTCGATAACCTGGCTCAGAGCGGGATCGCCGAGCTGGGCAATGTGATCACCGGGAGAGCCAGCGTCCTGCTCTCCAATAATGGCTACGAGGCCACCATTTCCCCGCCCACGCTGCTGCGAGGCGCCGGCGCGGTGATCAACACGCTGGACTACCCGCGCCTGGTCGTCCCCCTGGTGGGGGAATGCGGGGCGGTGACGATCCACCTGGCCCTGCGGGAAAGCGCCCTGAAGAGCTTCAACACGGGCAAGGCCCCGGTTCCGCAGCGTTCGAACCCTCTCTAACAGCAAACGCCCGTCACCGGCGACGGAATCATGATCTGGAGGTACATACGATGGATAGGCAACTGGTTATTTTTGAACTGGCAAACGAGCACTATGGGGTAGATATCGCGGCAGTAGAAAGCATCATCAAGATGCAGCCGATCACCAGCGTCCCCCATGCCCCGGCCTTCGTGGAGGGCGTCACCAACCTGCGCGGCAAAGTCCTGCCGGTGATTGATCTTCGCAAGCGCTTCGGCCTGCAGAGCGAGGAGATCACGAAAGACAGCCGGATCGTAGTGGTCTCCCTGGGCGGGGTCGAGGTGGGGATCACCGTGGACGGCGTTTCCGAGGTGCTCAGCATCTCCGACGAGTCTGTCGAGCCGCCGCCGGCGATGGTGACCACGGTGGATGCGGCCTTTATCACCGGCATCGCCAAGATTGACGGGCAGGAGGAGTCCGACCGCCTGGTCATCCTGCTGGACCTGGGTAAGGTGCTCTCCATTCAAGAAAAAGTGGAACTGAACACCGTTGCAGCCTGAGCGCTGGATTTCGCAGCCGGTCAACTCCCGCCGAAGTAAAGGGGTGGCGCGATGAGGTTATTGAACAATCTGAAAATCCGTACCAAGCTGCTCATCAGCTTTGCCCTGCTGACAGCCATCCTGGCGGGCCTGGGATTCTTTGCAATCGTGGCCCTGCGCGCCCAAGAGGCGCACACCCGGCGCCTGGGCGAGACCGCCATCCCGGGTCTCCAGGCCCTTTCCAGGGTCAAAGCGCAAATCAGCAGCCAGCGCCAGGAGCAGCTCCTGCACCTCCTGGCCCCGGGCGAGGCGGAGATGGAGCGGATCGAGGCGCGCCTGCAGGGCAGCGAGCAGGAGCTGGAACGGCTGTTTTCTGCCTACGCGGAAGAGGAGGCGGACGAAGACGCGCGCGCCTTCGCGGAGCAGGCTGCCGGGCTCTGGCAGAGCTACCCGGTGCAGGATTTCCTCTCCCTGAGCCGCAGCGGGCAGAAGGAGGAGGCGGCGCAGCTCCTGAACGGGCAGGTCGCGGCCGCCTACGAGACCCTGGCAGCCGCGCTGGGTGAATGGGAGGCCTATTACCTGGAGCAGAACGAGCAGGCGCTGGTTGCCTCCAGCGCCGGCCAGCGAAACGCCCGCCTGGCCGTCATCGCCTTCCTGTCCACCGGGGCCCTGCTGGCCCTGGGGCTGGGGCTGCTGCTTAACTACAGCCTGAGCACACCGCTCAAGCTCTTTGCCTGGGCCTCCATGAACCTGGGTGAGGGGAACATTCGCGCCAACCGGGAGATCAGCCAGTCTGTGGCGAAAATTCTCACCCGGCGGTCCGACGAAGTCGGCGAGGTGGACCAGGGGCTGACCAGCGTGCGGCTTTACTTCGAGGAAATGGCCGAGATCGCCGGGCGCGTCGCCGCCGGGGATCTGACCGTAGAGGTACGCCCAAAATCGGAGCAGGACGAGTACGGCATTGCCTTCGCCCGTATGGTCGCCAACCTGCGGGAGCTGGTGGGCGAGGTGCGCCAGAGCGCCGGCAGCCTGGCCGCCGCCTCGGAGCAGCTCTCCAATGCAGCCGGAGAGGCCGGGCAGGTCACCCACCAGATCTCCGCCACCATCCAGCAGGTAGCCCAGGGCACCGCCCAGCAGAACGAATCCGTCACCCGCACCGCCGTCTCGGTGGATAACCTGGGCCGGGCCATCGAACGGGTGGTCCAGGGCGCCCGGGAGCAGTCCCTCTCGGTGGGTAAGGCCTCTCAGGTCACCACCCAGATCACCCGGGCCATCCAGCAGGTCACCGGCAGCACCGAGGCCGTCACGCGCAATTCGGTCAACTCCTCCGCCGCGGCCCGGGATGGGGCCGGGGCCGTGCGGGAGACCATCCGGGGGATGCAGTCCATCAAGTCCCGGGTGGACCTTTCTGCCGAGAAAGTGCAGGAGATGGGGACCCGCTCGGAGCAGATCGGGACGATTGTCGAAACCATTGACGACATCGCCTCCCAGACCAACCTGCTGGCCCTGAACGCGGCCATCGAGGCGGCCCGGGCGGGCGAGCACGGCAAGGGTTTCGCGGTGGTAGCGGACGAGGTGCGCAAACTGGCTGAAAAATCCGCCCTGGCGACCAAAGAGATCTCCCTCCTGATCCAGGGCATCCAGACCACCGTAGCCGAGGCGGTCAGCGCCATGAACGAAGGCGCCCGCGAGGTGGACCGGGGCGTGACCCTGGCGGAAGACGCCGGGCAGTCCCTGGAGAGCATCCTCCACAGCACGGAAACGGTTTCCGATCAGGCCGAAGGCGCGGCCCAGGCCGCTCAGAGCATGTTGAGCTCCTCCAGCGAGCTGGTGAACGCGACAGACGAGGTGAGCGCGGTGGTGGAGGAGAACACCTCCGCAGCGGAGGAGATGTCCTCCAACGCCAGCGAGCTGCGCGGCGCCATCGAGAATATCGCCAGCGCGAGCGAGGAGAACAGCGCCGCCATCCAGGAGGTGAGCGCCGGGGCCGAGGAGATGAGCGCCCAGGTGGAGGAGGTGAGCGCTTCGGCCCAATCCCTGGCGGAAATGGCGCAGATGCTGCAGGCCCTGGTATCCCGCTTCAAGCTGGAAGAGGGCGGGCAGGCGCCGGCTCGCGCGCCGCTCGCGCCCGGCCCGGTCAGAGCGAAGGCCGGTCAGGCCGGCAGAGCGCCTGTCCCGAATTAGAATATACAGCCTTGTGGGGGGCGGTGAACCCGCCCCACACAAGCATATAAACAGATACAATAACCCGGATGGACCTGCAGTCGTTCCGGCGCTTGCTTACCCCCGCCGGGCAGGAGGCCCTCCGGGCAGCCGAAGCGCTGGAACCCCGGGAGGAGGGCTTTCTCGCCCACCTGACCGCCCTGACCCGGCGTTTCCCGCCCGAGCTGGCCCGCCCCGCCCTGGAGACTGCCATCCTGCGTCGCGAGGCCGCGGCCCGTTTCCCTTCCTCGTCACAGCTGTATTTCACCCGCCCGGCTTTGGAACAGGCCTCCTCCTGGCAGGTTGCCGCGCACCGGGCCGCTCGCTACCGGGGCTTCCGGCTGGCAGCCGACCTGGGCTGCTCCATCGGCGGCGACAGTCTGGCCCTGGCGCAAGAGGTCCCCTGTCTGGGGCTCGACCTGGACCCCCTGCGTCTGGAGATGGCGCGCGCCAACCTGGCGGCCGCGGGCGCCGGCCTGGAGACGGGCTTCCTGCGCGCCGACCTGAATGCCCCGCTGCCGCTGAAGCCTTCCCCATCCACCGCCCTGTTCTTCGACCCGGCCCGCCGCAGCGGCGGGAGGCGGATCTTCTCGGTGCGGGCCTACCAGCCACCCCTGGAGGCGCTCTGGGACTGGCTGCCGCGCTTCCCCGCCCTGGGGGTGAAGATCTCTCCCGGGGTGGACCTGGCCGAGCTGGAGCCCTACGAACGAGCAGCCGCGCCGGAGATTGAGTTTGTCTCGTTAAATGGGGAGTTAAAGGAGGCCGTCCTGTGGTTCGGCCCGCTGCGCAGCGCCCGGCGGCGCGCCACCCTGCTGCCCGGCGGGCACAGCCTCACCGCGCAGGAGGACCCGCGCGCCGGCGGCGAACGCCTGCCCCTGTCCGAGCCGCGGGCCTACCTGTACGAGCCCGACCCCGCCGTCCTGCGCGCCGGGCTGGTGGCGGACCTGGGCTTCGAGCTGGAGGCGGCCCAGCTCGACCCCGAGATCGCCTACCTGACCGCCGAAAAGCCCCGGCCCACACCTTTCGCCCGGGTGTGGGCCGTAGAGGACTGGATGCCGTTCCAGTTGAAACGCCTGCGGGCCTACCTAAGAGAAAGAGGCGTCAGCCGGGTGGTGGTGAAAAAACGGGGCTCGCCTCTGCAGCCCGAAGAGCTCATCCGCCGCCTGCGCCTGCCGGACGACCCCCGCGGGACCGAAAAAGTGCTTTTCCTGACCCGGCTTCAAGGCCGCCCGATTGTCGTCATCGCCGTGAGGGTGGAAGACCCGCTCAGGCGGTAAACAGGGGCAGGTGCCCCAGCGAGATGACGTGCTTCCACTGGTCCTGCTCGCCCTCGGTGAACACCGCCGCCTCCGACACCACCTGCGCCTCGGCTTTCGCCATCAGCAGGCGCATCCCCTGCAGGGTGGACCCGGTGCTGATCACATCATCCAGCAGGACCACCCGCTGGCCCCGGACCAGATCCTGGTCCTTCTCGTCCAGGAAAAGCATCTGCGGCTCGCCGGTGGTGATGGAGAGAGTCTCCGTTGAGAGGGCGGAGCCCATATAAGGCTTGTACTTCTTGCGCAGCACCACGTAAGGCTTCTTCTCGATCACCGACAGGGCATGAGCCAGGGGGATGCTCTTCGCCTCCGCGGTCACCAGCAGGCTGTAATCGAGATGGGAAAGCCTGTCCTGCAGAGCCCGCGCGCAGGCCTCGACCAGTTCGGTATCCCCCAGGATGTTCAGCACGGCGATACGCATCCCGGGCGCAACCTCGAACAGGGGCAGGTCGCGAGACACGCCGGCGATCTCGACCGGGTAAGTGGGACGGTTAGTTGGCATAATTCTCATTGCTCCTAGGAAACCAGGATGGGGTTTTTACTATCGTCAGTTCGCTTCGTCCAGCCCCCGATTATATCATTGAGAGGCGCAGTCACCCCCGGCGCCTTCCCCCAATCATTGGGCCAATCGCGTCTTGCCATTTTTCTCCCACCCGGGAGGAGAAAGCCGGTCTGTTTGTGCAGCTGCGCCCCACAAACAGGCTTAAAATTCCTGGTTTTACGGGATTGCGCCCCGGCAGGAGGGGAGGATGCAGTCGCCCCGGCATTCGAAAGCGCTTGTATAGATTTTTTCCCGGTCAGAAGCTATAATAATGGACGTTAAGTGCCGGTTTCAATCGAGATAAGGGGGTGCTGTGCCGCCCCAGAATCCGGCGCCGCTGCAGGTCTTCCGGCGCCTTCCTACCATTCGCCCTATGACTGTTCAACCCCTGGAAAATGTACTGCTTTGCAGCCAGTGCGGGGGAGAGCTGCACCCGGACGAGGGGCAGATCTTCCTCACCTGTCCATACTGCGCCTCTACGGTCTTTATTGATAAGACCCAGGTGGTCTTCCACTGGTACGTGGCCCCCACGCTGGATGAGGGCCGGGCCCGGGCCGCGCTGGCGCGCTGGATGGCCGGCAACCAGACCGTGAAAGACCTGGATCAAAAGAGCCGCATCACCAGCGTCCAGTTCGAATACTTCCCGCTGTGGCATTTCAAATACCGGGCGGAAGACGGCCGCGAACAGCTCTTCCTGGAGCCGGCTGCAGCCACCTCGGTCAGCGAGCTGCGCAGCCTGAACCTGCCGGCGGGGGACCTGCGCAAATACGACCCCGACCTGGATGCCCAGGCGCACGCCCCCAGCGTGCCGCTGCAGTCCGCCCTGGGCTGGTTGAGCGAGCGCCGCCTGCCCCCCGGGCGAGTCACGGAACGCGCTCTGGTGCACGTCCCGCTGTACGCCTTCAAATACAGCTACCGGGGAGAGAGCTACACCGCGCTGGTGGAAGCCGGGACGGGCGGCGTGTTTGCCAACCTTTACCCGATGAAGGCCGAGGCGCCCTACCTCCTCGCTGCGGGGCTGGCGGCCGCGGTCTTCCTCTGCCTGGCCCTCTTCCCGCTGGCAGGCGCCCTGCTAGACGACCTGTCCGGCTTCGGCCTGGGGCTGCTGGCCTGCAGCGGCCTGGGCCTGATCGCCGCCCCGGCGCTTTTCGCCCTGGCGGCCTGGGTGGCGGCAAAAGTATGACTCAAGACATGGACGCCGTTCACGGTCTCGCCTGCCCCCGCTGCGGGGGGATGCTCTCCATCCCGGAGGGCCAGGCCATCGTGCGCTGCCCGTACTGCGACCTGCGCTCGCTGGTGCAGGGCGAGCGCGGCTACCGCCGCTACCAGGTCCCCTGCCGGGTAGACCGCGCCCGGGCGGAGGCCGCCCTGCGCCAGTTCTTCTCTCGCCACAAAGCCATCGCCCGGGACGTGCTGCGGCGCGCGGAGGTGGACGAGGTTTTCCTGGCCCACATCCCCTTCTGGATCAGCCGGGGGCGGGTGCTGGCCTGGGTCTTCGGCGAGAAGGAAGTGGGCAGCGGCGACAACCGCCGCATGGAGCCGCGCGAGGTGCAGATCTCACAGGACGCCACCTGGAACGGGGCCGCGCTGGACGTGGGCGAGTTCGGGGTGGAGAGCGTGCCCGTCGAGGGCCTGCCCCTGGAGCCCTTCGACCCGGACGCGCTGCACGCCAGCGGCATGGTCTTCGAGCCGGTCGGGTCGGTCAGCCAGGCGCAGGCTGCGGCGCAGGAGGATTTCAACGCGCGGGTGCGAAGCTCGTCCGGGCTGGACCGCATCTCGCAGATCTTCATGCGCACCCTGCGGCCGCGCTTCGGGCTGGTGTACTATCCCCTGTGGGTGCTGCGCTACCACTACCGGGGGCGCGCCTTTCAGGTGCTGGTGGACGGTCACGGCGGGCAGGTGCTGTACGGCAAGGCGCCGGGCAACACCCTCTACCGGGCAGCCGTGCTGGTGGGCGGCATGGCCCTGGGCGCCGTGGTGGGGGTGGACGGCACCGCCGCCGCCCTCTGGGCCGCCTTCCAGTTCGGCGATGACGTGGAGTTCTTCTGGGCCGCGGCCCTGATCACCCTGGCCTCCGGCCTCGGGCTGATGGCAGCCGCTTACCGCGCCTTTCGCCACGGGGAGCAGTTCGAATTCCGCACGCGCCGGGGCAGGCCCGCCCCGAGCCTGTTCGAACCCCAGGCGCTGTTCTCTCAAATGAAGGACTTTGAAAAGTGGATCGACCAGTTGAACTGACCCCCCTGCTCTGCCTGAACTGCAGCCTCCCCATCCCTGCCGCAGCGGAGGAAGTGGCCTGGGTCTGCGCGCAGTGCGGGCAGGGCCAGCGCCTCGCGGAGCAGACACCCGGGGGCCGCCCGGCGAGCGAGACGGGCGGGAGCGAAGCGGAGGACCTCCAGACCGGCGCCGCCCCCGGCGCGCTGGTGCCCCTCGAGGTGCGCTATTCGGACGCCGTACCGCCCCAGGGCGGGGGCAGGCCGTTCTGGGTGGCGGAAGGCCGGGTCCAGCTGCAGCGCAGGACCTACGGCTCCTCTCGCAGCGGCGAAGCGCAGGATTACTGGAGCCTGCCCCGGCGCTTCTTCATCCCGGCCTACGACTGCGATCCCGCCGAGGCCCTGCAGGAATGTCTGAAGCGCCTGGCGCAGCCCGAAGAACTGCAGCCGGGCCCTCCGGCGGCCTTCCTGCCGGTCACCCTGCCCGTGGAAGACCTGCGGGCCCTGGCTGAGTTTGTGGTCATGGCGGTGGAGGCCCGGCGCAGGGACCGCCTGCGAGAGGTGGACCTGGAAGTGGATCTCTCCCCCCCGGTCCTGTGGGTGCTTCCTTAGGATATGGCCAGAAAAAAAACACACTGACATGACCCCAACCCGTCGCCGCTCATCGAAGACCTCCCTGGCCGGCAGCCTGGTCCTGCTGGCAATCGTCCTGCTCGTTTTTCTTTTTCAGAGCCTGATAGATCAGGGGGCTGAACCCGCCCCCGCGCCCCGCGCGCCGTCCGGCGCCTCCGCCGGCTGGTATTCGCTCTACTTTACCTCCCCCGGGGACCCGCAAATGGAGGCTCTGCGCGGCGGGCCGGACGCGAACCTGGCAGCCGCGATCGCCCAGGCCCGCCTGAGTGTGGACCTGGCGGTCTACCAGCTTAACCTGTGGAGCATCCGCGACGCCCTGCTCGACGCCCACCGCAGAGGGGTGGCGGTGCGCCTGGTAACCGACAGCGACTATATGGATGAGGAAGAGATCGCCGAACTGCAGGCGGCGGGCATCCCGGTGCTGGGCGACCGGCGCGAGGGGTTGATGCACAACAAATTCGCGGTCATAGACCGGCAGGAAGTGTGGACCGGCTCGATGAACCTGAGTGTGAACGACGCCTACCGCAATAACAACAACCTGATCCGGGTGCGCTCTCAACGCCTGGCGGAGAATTACAGGCGCGAGTTCGAAGAGATGTTCGCGGAGGACAGCTTCGGTTCCACCAGCCCGAGCGACACGCCGTACACCTCCTTCAGCGTGGACGGCACGCGGCTGGAGGTCTATTTCTCCCCGGAGGACGGCACCGCGGCGCGCCTGCTGGAGCTGGTGGCGGGGGCGCGCGAGAGCGTCTATTTCCTGGCTTTCTCCTTCACCTCCGACCCGTTGGCCGGAGCCCTGATCGAACGGGCAATGGCCGGCGTAACCGTGGCGGGGGTGATGGACACGGGGCAGTACCAGTCCAACCAGGGGGGCGAATACGACAACCTGCGCGCGGCCGGGCTGGACGTGCGCCTGGACGGGAACCCCCGCAGCCTGCACCACAAAGTGCTGGTGATTGACGGGCGCATCGTGGTCACCGGCTCCTACAACTTCTCCAGCAGCGCCGAAC
>JAEWYL010000197.1 GCA_023395675.1 Chloroflexota bacterium
GAGAAGTTTTTTCTTCTTCTTCTTGGAGTCTTGGCGAGAGGTTTTCTTCATTCTCTGGATAAAATGCTTAAAACCTCGGGCAGCAGGGCCTCCGCCACCAGGCGGTGCCCGAAAGCGGTGTAGTGCCCATTGTACTGAAAATGAATAGCCTCCCCGGCCTCGTCGGCGCGCTCCTTCAGCCCCGGCAGCAGCAGAAAATGGCCCAGCCCCAGCTCCGACAGCATTTCCCCCGCCATGCGGTGCGGCAGCTCCCAGTCATAGTGCTCCTCGTCCTCCAGCTCCAGCACGTAGCGGCGGGTCTCGGGCTGGACCTCCCAGGGCCCGGTGGCGACCGCCACCAGGAAACCGGCGCCGTCCGCGGCGACGTCCAGCGAAAACTGCTCCAGCAGGGCGGCGGTGACCTCCCAGGCCTGGCGCCAGCTCGGGTCCCGGTCCTGCAGCCGGGGGTCGAAGAGCTCCAGGGTGGCCCGGGTCTGGCAGGCGTCCTGGTCGAGCATGGCGGCCCGCTCGCTCCCCACCGACCCGCTGCGGATGGCGGCGTAGGCGCGCTGCGCCAGGTTTAGCAGCCGCAGCCTTTCCCCCAGGCTGCGGCGGGAGGCGGCCTCAAACCGCGCCTGCGTGCGCTCGTAGAAACCCTCGTTCTCCAGCACCAGCGCCCCCGCCTCTGCCAGCGTGAAAAACGGGCTGGTTTCGGGGCGGCAGGAGCGCTCCACCTCCAGGTGATAGCTGTTGTTCTTGATGTCGTTCCCGGGGAGGAAGACCAGCAGCACCAGATCGGGCCGGAAGCTGCGCACGTGCTCGCGGTAGTACAGCCATTCCTGGGCGGTGCTGTAGCCCGAGGTGCCGAAATTGAGCACCTCCACCTGCAGGCCTGTTTCTTCAGAGAGAGCGCCTTCCAGCAGCTCGGTAAAACGCTCGGAACGCGCCACCTGGGCGGACTCCACCATCGAGTCGCCCACCACCGCGATGCGGTAAACGCCCTCCCCCTTCTCCAGGCTGCGCTCGCGGTCCGGGTCGCCGTGGGCGTTGGTGCTGAACCAGGCCCGGAACTCGAGACTTTCGTCGCTTACCCACAGCTCCTGGTCCGGGCGGTGGCGGTAGCCCACGACCGGGTCGGGGAGGTACTGCGGGCGCCCGCTCTGCGGCAGAAACAGGCGCACGGCGGCTTCCATCAAGAGCAGGGCGAAGAACACCCCCAGCAGCCCGGCGCCGGCCAGCGAGAGGCAGCCGGTTTTGGGGACCCCGCCCTCACTCCAGCGCCGCATCCGCTTCCCCGGTCCCTGCATACAGGCTCAGCCAGGCCTCGAAGGGCTTAGCCTGCCCTTCCAGGAGACGGTCCAGCGAGAGGAAGAGCTCTTCCAACCCGTCCAGCGGCTGCCGCGCGGTCTGGAGCACCAGGTAAGGCCCGCCCTCGCTCAGGTGCAAGAGCGAAAATTCCCGCCCGGAGACCACCCTGCCGTTCTCGTCCCGCTCCAGGGCAAAAAGCCAGGAGATGTACGCCAGCCAGTGGGTTGGCTCGGCGTAGCCGTTGATCGTCACGCTGGCGTAATCCTCCAGCACGTAATCCGGCTCCAGGAAGGAGACCGCCGCCGCCAGGCAGCTGGTTTCCAGGAGGCGGTACTCCGCCGGCAGGGTCTCTCCGGCGTAGAAGAAACTGAGCGGGTGCTTGGCCTGTACGGCCTCCAGGTCCCCGAAATAATAGCGCAGGTGGTTCCAGGTGCGGTAGCTGGTGAGAGGGAGGCAGCCCTCGGGGGCCAGGGCCGACAGATCCGAGGCCTCCTGGTACGAATCGCCCAGGGAAGCGTGCAGCGGGTAGATGCGCGCCAGGAAATTCCGGGCGCCGAGGGGCAGCGCGAGCAGGATGAGCAGCGCAGCCGCCGCCGGCGCGGCCCGGGCGCCCAGGCCCAGCTTCTGCGCCAGGTCTTTCAGCGCCAGCAGCGCCAGGATCAGGACCGGCGGGAGGGTGACCACGAAGGGATGCTGGTAGGAGGGCAGCCACCAGAAGAAAAAGAGCACGTAAACCATCAGCCAGAGCAGGGCGAAGAGGCGCACGGCCCGCTGCGGCGCGCCGCCCAACAGCCGGAGCAGGTGCCAGCCTGCCAGGGCCAGGAGGGCCGCCGCAACCGCCAGCCGCCCCGCGCTTTCCCAGCGGTCCGGCAGGGCGGCGAAATTCCACGCCAGGCTGCTGCCGAGCTGGGCCAGACCCAGGGGCGAGAGGTTCACCAGGCTGCCCCACTCGTTCGGGCTGGCTTTACACTGACCCCCCAGGCAGATCTCCTCGGTGTAGGCCAGGCAGAAGCGGATAAAGCCCCCCACCGACCCGGGGCTCCCGCTGCCCAGGAAGGCCAGCAGGTAAGCCAGCAGCGCCAGCGCGCCCGCCCCCAGGCTGATGAGCGCCCAGGCCTTCAGCCCCTCCCGGCCCCCGCGCGCCGCCAGCACGACCGCCAGGGGGAGCACGAACAGGACGTTGGACTGGTGGTAGAGCACCGCCAGGGCCAGCAGCAGCGCCAGCAGGAGCGCCCTGCCGGGCGAGAGCCGCCCCTCTCTGGGGGTGAGCGCCAGCGCGGCGATCAGCGTCAGCAGGGCAGCCGAGGGGGCGTACATGGTGGTCTGGGTGCTGAGCTCCCAGAAGCCCCTCAGGCTGAGCAGGAGCAGGGTGGCCGCCGCGGCCGCCGCCGTGCTCCAGAGATGCCGTATTAAATAGAAAAAGGCGGCTGCGCCTGCGGCGGACCAGAGGATATTGTGAAGCTGGGCGGCCAGTACGGCCTCGCAGCCGGGGCAGAAGGGCAGCAGGGCGCGGTAGGAGAGGTGGATGGCGGCGGAGTACAGCAGGTGGTGGGGGTGAAAGAGATCGACGCCCGTCTTCGCCGAGAGGGCGTAGACCAGGCTGTCGCGGGTCTGCTCGGCTGCCCGGGTGGCGAACAGCAGGGCAAACACCAGCAGGCCGAGCAGCAGCGCGAGGGCCAGTTCCCGGCTCCGGCTCTGCTCGCGCGCCTGGACCAGCACTGCAGCCGCTTCCCCTCTCCCCGAGCGTCTCATCACAGCCCTAATCCAGCTCGACCACGCGGCCCGGCAGCGATTCCCGGTAGCCCTCGGGCTTGCGCACCAGGAAATTCCCCATCACCAGCAGGTCAATATCGCTGTACGAGAAGGTGTGCAGGGCGTTCTCCGGAGTATTGACGATGGGCTCCCCGCGCAAGTTAAAGGAAGTGTTCAGCAGCACGGGCACGCCGGTGGCCTGGTTGAAGCGTTCGACCACCCCATAGTACAGCGGGTTCCACTCGCGGCGGATGGACTGCAGGCGTCCGGTCCCATTGTGGCAGACTGCCTGCAGGTGGTCCTGCTTGTCCTCGGCCACCGGCGAGACCATGAGCATATAGCGGGGCATATACTGCTCCCGGATCCCGGGAGAGAGGAAATATTCTTCGGCTTTTTCTTCCAGGACCACGGGGGCGAAGGGGCGGAACATCTCCCGGAACTTGATCTTCGTGTTCACCACCTCTTTCATCAGGCTGTCGCGCGGGTCTGCCAGGATGGAGCGGCTGCCCAGGGCGCGCGGCCCCCATTCAAAGCGCCCCTGGTACCAGCCGACCACCCTGCGCTGCAGCAGGGCGTCCACCGCGCAGTCCAGCAGCTTGTCGGGGTCGTCCACCTGCTCGTAGAGCAGGCCTCGCTCCCGGATGGCGCCCGCCATGCGCGCCTCGCCATATTCCGCGCCCCAGTAGGCGTGCTCCATGGTGAACTTGCGCGGCTGCCCCAGGAGCACGTGATAGGCATACAGGGCGGCGCCCAGCGCCCCCCCACTGTCTCCCGCGGCCGGCTGGATAAAGACGTTCTCAAACGGGCCCTCGCGCTGGATGCGCCCGTTCGCCACGCTGTTCAGCGCCACCCCGCCCGCCATCACCAGGTTTTTCGACCCGGTCATCTCCTGCACGTGGCGGCACATCGCCAGCATGACCTCCTCGGTGTAGCGCTGGATGCTGGCGGCGATATCGGCGTACTTCTGGTTCAGCGCCGCGGTGCGCTCGTCCCACTGCGGGTGATCGCGCCGTGGATGGGTGGCGAGGCAGTAGAATTCCGATTCCGGCCTGCGGGGCTCGCCAAACAGCTCCACAAATTTCCGGCTGAAGGTCTGGTGGGTGGAGCGGTGGAAGGCAAAATAGCGCATGTCCAGGTGAACCGCTCCCTGGGGATCCATGCGCGCCACTTTATGCACCAGGTCCAGGTATTTCGGCTCTCCGTAGGATGCCATCCCCATCACTTTGTACTCGCCGTTGTTGATGCGGAAACCCAGGAAGGTGGTGAAGGCGGAGTAGAGCAGCCCGAGGGAATGCGGGTAGCGCATTTCCTGCTGCAGGTTGATGCGGTTCTCGCTCCCGTTCCCCCAGTTGGCGGTGGCGCAGCCCGCGGCGGTGGTGGTCCACTCGCCCACCCCGTCCAGGGTGAGGACGGCCGCCTCCTTGAAGGGGGAGGCGAACATGGCGCTGGCGGCATGGGAGAGGTGGTGCTCCACGAACAGCACCTTCTCGACCGGCACCCCGATGCGCGTCTGGAGCTGGCTCTTCACCCACAGTTTCTCGTTAAACCAGGCTACCATCGCCTCCCGGAAGACCGGGTAAGAGCGGGGGAAGTTATAGAGGCTGTTGAGCAGGATGCGTTCAAATTTCAGCAGGGGCTTCTCGTAGAAGACCACGTAGTCCAGGTCCCCGGCGGTGATCCCGGCGCTGTCCAGGCAGAAGCGGATGGCGTGGGTGGGGAAGCCGTTATCGTGCTTCTTGCGGCTGAAACGCTCCTCCTCCGCGGCCCCCGCCAGCATCCCATCCACCAGCAGCGCAGCAGCCGAGTCGTGATAATAGCAGGAAATGCCCAGAATATTGGCGCTCATGCCTGTTTTCTCGCGGAGGTCAGGTCATCCACCGGCGTCTCCCGCCCCTGCCAGGACAGCGCGGGCACGCGCTTGATCTGCAGGGGGTCTCCAAAGAGGCGCAGGCCGATGGCGAAAGGGACGAAGAGGGTGAAATAGAAGACGGTCAGGACCAGCCGGGCGAGCAGGTTGCCCACCAGCTCGCCGAAGCGCTTCCAGATTTTCCAGGCCTTTTGCAGCATTTGGCTTCACTCCTTGATAAGCGTCTGTACGCCGCAGCGGTGCGAGGCGCTTTTTTCCCTCGTAACGGGGCCGGGCAGGCACAGCACCTTGTTCCGGGAAAGGCGCTTCACCGGCGGGGCAGCGCCTTGCACCTGAATCAGGGATACCCCGGTGCAAGGCGCTCCTGCGCCCGGGCCGGTGCATCGCAGGCCGGCCCGGTTTGCCCGCCCCGGAACGGATGAGCGGTGAAAGCGCCTCGCACCAGGCGCCGCACCGGGCCGCCGCAGCGGGACCGGGCAGGCGGGCCGGCGCCTCGCACCGGAGTGTATGGCTAAAACAGGGTGTAGATAAAGGGCCCGATGCCCGAGGTGGTGGCGAAAACCAGCAGCAGGCCCAGCACCAGCAGGGTCGCCACCATAGGGATCAACCACCACAGCTTCCGCTGCCAGAGGAAGGAAAGGATCTCACCCGCACTCTTAAAATTGGTCAGCATACCCTGGAAAAACGCTTTCATCTCAACTCCCTCGCGTCAGACCGCCTGCCGCCGCTCCCGGTAAAGATTTCGGTCCACCACCCGGGCCATTTTCTCTGTCTCCAGCTCGCGGCCCAGAAAATCCCCCACCCGCTCGACCTGGCCGGAGGGCTCCTGCAGCAGGTCGTTGTAGTTGATATAGAGTGTGCTCAGGAAGGGCTGCTGCGCCAGCCAGGCTTCAACCTTGAGCAGGTGCTCGCGAAACAGGGCTTTCATCTTCTCATCCCCCGCCGGGCCGTGGTCTTCGCCCATGCGGTCGAGCATCTTACGCTGCGAGGCCACCACTTCGTCCAGGTCTCGCTGCATGAAGATCACCCGGTAGGTGAAGTGGGGCGGCAGGTGCTCGAGCAGGGCGGAGATGATCTTGACCGCCTTGCCGTTCGCCTCGGGCAGCCAGGCATAGTCTCCGGCGCGCAGCTGCTTCACGCGTTCGAACTCGTAATAGCCGCGCGGGTTGTTCTCGTCGGGCGTGCGCTGCCGGTCGGTCAGCACCGGCAGGCCGCCGGTTTCCAGCATGCGCATCATCATCGAAGTGCCCGAGCGCGGCAGCCCCGAGACGACGGTGATCAAGGCGCGGGCCTCCGTTTTTTTCGATTTGAGCAGACGAATGGGGAGCGATAACGGCATGGTTCACTTTCCCGGTTCCAGGCATGCTCCGCCCTTCCGACATGGGCGGTCCGGCTGGCATATGTGGTCTCTTCCGGCAGCCTGCGAATTTCGCGCTGGAAATCCCCCTGTACGCAAACCGGTCGTTTTTACACGGGCGGCTGCTCGCTGGAAAGCTGCCGGCGGAGACGCTGGTCCCCCTCTGAGGCGCAGGTGTCCCTGATCTTTGGAGCGCTCTGTAGTAACGCTCTAGCGGATCGCCTCCGTCAGGTCGGAGCCCCGGGATACCTGGAGCATTCTTTTCTCGTAAAGCTGCACCTGGTTGTTCCCCAACTGAATAACCATGATCAGCAGCTCGGGCAGCTCGATCATCAAATCCAGCAGGTGCGTGAGCGCGCCCGAGAGCATGCTCTCTTCCATGATGATGACCTGGGGGTTGAAATTGGTGACTTCACTCAGGTCATCCGCCCCTAACAGGGCAGGGGTGGTCAGGATGCAGAGGTCTTTTTCGCGCGCAAGCAAGCTCTCTACCGCAGCCACCATTACATTTTCTCCATTCACCACGAGAACCCGCTTCATCGGCCCCTCTGCATACAGCCTGCCCGCTGCTTAATAAGAAATCATCCGAAAAATGTCCGGTTGTTGGGATAGGGGCTGCGCCTCCCATCCCAACAACATAAAAAAATGACAGGTTCTAAAGAATGCTCCTGGTAACAGCCCGGTCGTGGGTGCGTACGGCGGCTGCGCCGGCGCGCACAGAAGAAAACCGATCTATGAATGACTGCGATAGAAGCCCGGACCAGACCCTTACCCGCACCGCCCAGTCTCTCGTTCCCCGGATACTCCGGTCGGGGTGGGGAGATTGAACTGCGGCCGGCAGAACGAACCCTGAATTGGTAATTCTTTAAGATGGGATGATCATACAAAATAAAAGACCCCCAGGTCAATCAACCGCCGTAAACCTGAGGGTTAAAAAAGTATGGTTTTTCCACCCTACCATACCGGATGGATAGCACTATGTGAAATCATGCGCAAGCGCGGGATAAAATTAAAATTACCGCCTTTCGTCCCCATCGAGAAAATTGAATTTCGCCGGGGCAAGGCCGATGCGCCGCGCAAAGCGGATGGCCTCGTTGCGGTTCTGCATGTTCAGCTTCGTGAGGATATTGTGCACGTGGCTCTTCACCGTGTTCTCGGTGATGCACAGGTTACCGGCGATTTCCTGGTTGCTCACCCCCGCGCCCAGCTCGCGCAGCACCTCCATCTCCCTTTCGGTGAGGGCGTCCACGGCGGGCGTGGCGGGCTGCGCCTGCACCTTCCCCATGCGCCCGAATTCGTCCAGGAAGCGGCGCGTCATGGTGCGAGAGAGGGCCGCCTCGCCGCGCTGGATGGCCCGCAGCGAGGCCAGAAGCTCTGCCCGGGGCGTGTTTTTCAGAATAAACCCTTTGGCTCCGATCCGGATCGATTCAAACAGGAGTTCATCCGAGTCGAAGATGGTCAGGATGACGATGGCAAGGTTGGGGTTTTTCGCCAGGATGGTGGCGGTCAATTCCAGACCGTCCCCGTCGGGGAGGTTCAGGTCAATCAGCGCCAGCTCCGGCCCGGCGTCGTATATCTGGTCGAGGGCCTCGCGCACGCTGCCTGCCTGGCCCACCACGTTAAAATCCGGCTGGCTCTCGAAGATGGAGACCAGTCCCTCTCGAAACAAAACATGGTCATCAACAATAAACAGTCTCATCAGGCAATCTTTCAACTCAGGAACCCGCGAACCGGCTGCACCCTCTGCACCGTTGAAACTGCCTTGTTGAGCTGCGAACCTGTACTGGCTGCTCGTCCGAGCGGTAAACGTTTTACCACCAGACGAGTTACCCCCTTTAACGAGCGGCGAATCGATTTTCCGGAACTTGCCGGGAAAACACGCTCTCCCGCCCTGCTTCCCACGTTCTTCGCTATATTACGTCTATGCGCCCGGGCTGGATTTTAATTCTCCCGCCTAACATGGCAACATGATATTGATTAACAATGAAATAATCAATAACACAAAGGTCCCATCACAAACCTGCAAAGGGCAGGCAGCGCTCGGACCCAGCTGCTAAGAAATCCAACAGAAAGATAGGTGGGCTGCGGCCTTCTCCCAGCTGCGCGCATAGGGATATTCAACTATACGAAATTGGGCTTTTTTTCGGGCAGGAAAACCGCGTTGAGATCGACCGGGTCGGGCTGTGCTCAGGCTCGTTGTTCGTTCGAGGAGACCGTTTCCAAGGCACAGCCTCCCTATCACCGCTAAAACATCGCACAAAACACGCATATTCCCCTTCTGGGAAAACGAGCAGCCACCAATAAAAAGAGCTTACCGTGAAGGGTTCCGGCCCCCAAGCCGCAGCCAGCCAACCGCTTTTCATCCTTCACCTGGTAAACGCATTAAAATTATACACAAGTTTTGAAGCGCTGCAAGAATTGTTATAAAGTTATAAGAATTGTCCAGTTTAACCCGGAAGCGCAAGGCTTGCGGGGCCGCGAGCGAGCTGCAGATAGACGGTGGCCGGCCGGCCCAGCGATGCAGGGCGATTAGCTCTTCTCGGATGGGAGATAAAAGCAAGACGCGATATTCCCCGGCGGGCCGCCAGCCCCCGGCGGCCACATACCTGCGCGCAGCGCTTCCTATGCAGCGCTGGCGGAGTATAATAGACGCTATGAACCCCGTTCTGAACTTAGAACAGCGGTATTTTGCCTGGAATGAGTTCATCGGAACTCAGAAAGTCTCCTACCCCCTGGACCCCTTGATCCTGGCTTCCTGGAAGCGCTGCTGGGGGCGCCTCAACCCGGTTTCCAATTCCCGTTTTCTGCAGCTTAACCCGGACCATCTCCTGATGGCCCAGGTCTCCAGCTTCGAGCTGATCTCGGTCGCCCGCCCGGTGATGGAGGATATCTACCAGTACGCCGAGAATACCGGTATCGCCGTGGCGCTGGCCAACAACGCCGGCTGCATCCTGGACATCATTGGCGACCGGGTGATCCTGGACGTCCTGGACAACCTGGGGATCGCCAATGGGGTGTTTCTGTCGGAATCCCAGGCCGGGACCAACGGCTTTGCCCTGGCGCTGGCGGAGCGGGTTCCGGCGCAGGTGGTCGGGGCCGAGCACTTTTTCCAGCATTTCCAGAATCTGGCGAGCGCCGCCACCCCGGTCTTCGACCTGAGCGGCAGGCCGCTGGGCGCTTTCGGCCTCTTCACTGCCGCCGCCCATTTCCGCCCCGAAACGCTCAGCCTGGCGGTGGCCGGCGCGCGCGCCATCGAGGGGCAGTGGAAGGCGGACCAGCTTCTCGCCGAGCAGAACCGGCAGCTGGCGGGGCTGAACACCATCCTGAATTCCATCTCCGAGGGCATCCTGGTCTGGAACGCGGAGCAAACCCTCATTCATGTGAACAACGCCGCCGCGAAGATGATCAACATCCCCGTGCGCGCGCTGGTCGGCAAGTCGGTGGGCGATATCCTCACCTACCCCGCCTTCGTCCAGAACGCCCTGGACAAAAAAGAATCCCTCACCGACGTCGAGGCCAGCATCGAGTTCGCCGGGCAGCGCTTCGACTCGGTCCTTTCTCTGCGCTTCGTCGAGACCCAGAGCGGGCTGCACTGGATCATCATCTCCTTCCGCCTGGGGAAAGACGTCACCCGCCTGGTCCAGCGCCAGTTTGGCTCTCAGGCGGCCTTCACCCTGGAGGACATCGCCGGAGAGTCGCCGGCGATCAAGAAAGTGCGCCGCCTGGTGCGCTCGGCCGCCGGGGCAAAGGCCTCCATCCTCGTCTGCGGGGAGAACGGGACCGGCAAAAACATCCTGGTGAGCGCCATCCACAACGAGAGCCCGCGCCGTGACGGCCCCTACCTGGTATTCTCCTGCTCCTCGGTGCCGTCGGAGATGCTCATCCCCGAGCTGCTGGGCTACGAGGAGGGCATTTCGGGCAGAAAACCCGGCGGGCGCATGAGCAAATTCGAGCTTGCCCACGGCGGGACGCTTCACCTGCAGGATATTGACAGCCTCTCGCTGGAGGCGCAGGTGATACTGTTGAATATCCTGGAGATCGGGATTGTGCACCGCCTGGGCAGCGACCGGCCGATCCCGATTGATGTGCGCATCATCGCCTCCACCGCCGCCGATATGGAGAAGCTCATCTCCGACGGCAGCTTCCGCGCCGACCTCTACTACCGCATCAGCCCCTTCGAAATCATCCTGCCCCCCCTGCGGGAGCGGGAGGCCGACATCCCCACCCTGGCCGAGCGCATCCTGAACCGGCTCTGCCAGCAGATGAACCAGCCGCTCTCGCTCGACCCGGAGGTGCTGGGCCTGTTCAAAAAATACACCTGGCCCGGCAACCTGCGCGAGCTGGATGCGGTCATCAGCCGGGCCGCAGGGCTGGTGGGCGAGCAGGGCGTCATCACCCCCGAGCACCTGCCCGATTTCATCCGCCGTCCGGTGCGCATCCTGAGCTCGGCGCTGGGCCCCGTGGAGGTGCGTTCCCTGGAGGAGTACGAGGGAAAGATCCTGCAGCAGACCGCCGAGCTGTGCAACGGCAATATCTCCGAAATGTCCAGGCTGCTCGGTATCGGGCGCACCACCGTCTGGCGCAAGCTGAAAGAATTCAAGATCCCGGTGGAGGAGTACCGGCAGCGGCAGGAGGGGAGCCGGTAAGGACAGAGCTGCCCGGGCAGGCCGCCAGCTGCGCTTAGAGCCTACCTTATACTGGTGTGATGGGGGCTGCGCCCCTCATCATAACTAGAGAATATTTTCGGATCGAACCTTTTGGATGGTCAAGGCTTACCGATCTGAAAGCTCCCGGGCTCGCTCGAGGCCTGCACCTTGCAACCCGAATTCAGACGGAAATAGACCAGGAACTAGTCCCTGTTTCAAAGTGAAACAGGGACTTTTCATTTTCTGTTTCATTCTGAAACAGCAGGTCACCATTTATTTGACATTCCTTTGAAAAGTCTTAGAATAGTAGGTGTTAGAAGACCACTGCCCTCATCGGCCCCCAGAAAGTTGTTTTTGAAGGTTCATTTCACAGCAATCCTTTTCCAGTGTGTAATACCTGTGAGAGGAGATTTCATTTTTCGCATCTGATTTCCGGTCCCAATAAAGTTTATCGGACAAAACGGCTATCATGCATCTCGCCGGTGTGGGAAGATGGGTTTCCTGACGCCTGGTCTTCATATACTTATCGCCCGTTCAGGGACAGCCCGCTCTGCGGGCGGGGCGGCTCCCCGCAAAAAGGGAGACTGCCGGCGCCTGGAGGGCCTGCGAGCAGCCGGTTGGCGCAGCAATGTTTTTACTTTTCTTACCGGCCGGCCGCTTGGAAAGGAAGGTGAGTATCAGAACTGAATAAGCGCATCGGATTCAACTGTTCCTTTGTACGACCAACCCAATCTGAGATTCAAGAGTATGAGGAGTAGATGACATGAAGAAGATGAGCTTGACTGCAGAACTCATCGGCGAGGTTTTCGGAACCTTCATTCTGATCCTGCTGGGCGACGGCGTAGTTGCCAACGTCGGCCTGGCGCCCCGCCTCGGAGCTACCGCCTACAACTGGAACACCATCACCATCGGCTGGGCCTTCGCGGTCATCGTGGCGGTCTACGTCTCGGCCGGCGTCTCCGGCGCGCACCTGAACCCCGCGGTGACGGTTGCGCTGGCGGCAAAGCGCGGCTTCCCCTGGGGGAAGGTGGTGCCTTACATCATCGCCCAGATCGTCGGCGCCTTCCTCGGCGCTTTCGCCGTTTACCTGATCTACCGCGACGGCCTGGTTGCCGCCGGTATGCCCAACGTCTGGTCCACCGGCCCCGGCTCTGTGTTTGGTAATGCCTTCTGGGGCGGCGAGGGTGGTACGGCGACAGGCGTTTACAGCATGACCACCGCCATCATTGCCGAAATCTTCGGCACCGCAGTGCTCCTGTGGGGCATCCTGGCCAGCGGCGACTCCAAGAACACCGGCCTGCTGCACAACATGGGCCCGTTCCTGGTCGGCGGTGCAGTGCTCGCAGTCGGCCTCTCCCTGGGCGGCCCCTCCGGCTACTCGATCAACCCCGCCCGTGACTTCGGCCCCCGCCTCCTGGGTCTGCTCGTCGGCACCCAGGGCCTGTTTGACGGCCTGTACTGGCTGGTCCCGCCCGTGCTCGCCCCGATCGTCGGCGGCGTCCTGGGCGTGTTCACTTACGACTGGTTCGTCTCCAACGCCCTGGCTCAGAAAGGTGATGAGCCCGTCCCCTACGAAGCCCCCGGGGACTAGGCCAGCGCTTTTCTGTTTGTCCTAACCGTTCCTTTATGAGTCTGATGCCAGGGAGGGAGATCTATGAAGAAGTTGATAAATAAACCCGATGACGTTGTCCGGGAAGAGCTGGAGGGCATTGCCCTGGCCCATCCGGACCTTGTCAAGGTGCATTACGAACCGAGCTACATCGTGCGAGCCGACGCCCCGGTACAGGGGAAGGTCGGCGTGCTTTCCGGCGGCGGCTCCGGTCACGAACCCATGCACGGCGGTTTCGTCGGCATGGGTATGCTGGACGCCGCCTGCCCCGGAGCCGTTTTCACCTCTCCGACGCCCGACCAGATGCTGGAGGCCACGAAGGCGATCAACGGCGGCGCAGGCGTGCTGCACATTGTCAAGAACTACACCGGCGACATCATGAACTTTGAAATGGCGGCAGAGCTGGCCCGGGCGGAGGGCATCGAAGTCGAGGCGGTTGTGATCGACGACGATGTGGCCGTGCAGGACAGCCTCTACACAGCCGGGCGGCGCGGCGTGGGCAGTACCGTACTCGCCGAAAAGCTGTGCGGAGCAGCCGCCGAAGAGGGATGCTCTCTCCAGGAAGTGGCAGACATATGCCGCCAGGTCAAGGATCTGGGCCGCAGCATGGGCATGGCCCTGACCTCCTGCACCGTCCCCCACGTGGGCAAGCCAACCTTCGACCTGCCCGAGGATCAGATGGAGATCGGCATCGGCATTCACGGCGAACCCGGGCGCACCCGCCTGCCGGTTGAATCCGCCGACCAGATTGTCGAACGCCTGATGGAACCCATCCTGAACGATATCCCCTACAAGCAGGGCGATGAAGTCTTGCTCTTCGTGAACGGCATGGGCGGCACACCGCTGATCGAGCTGTATATCGCCTACCGCAAGGCTCACGAACTGGCCACCAAGCACGGCCTGAAGGTGGTCCGCAACCTCGTAGGCCCCTATATCACCAGCCTGGAAATGGCCGGCGCCTCTATCACCCTGCTCAAAATGGATGAACGTTTCCTGAAGCTGTGGGATGCACCGGTGAAGACCCCAGGCCTGCGCTGGGGTATCTAGCGCAAGACCACCCACCTCTATGAGAGGGCTAAGTTTCGCCAGGCGGGCTTAGCCCTCTCTCGCAGGAGTGCAATATGACCATCTCTCGAGACGATGCCCTGGACTGGATTAAAGCCTGTGCAGAAGTGCTCGGAGAAAACCGCGATTACCTGATCCAGTTGGACGCCGCCATCGGCGACGCCGATCACGGCGCCAATATGGATCGCGGCTTCAAAGCCGTGATCGCGAAAATGCCCGAGATCTCCGACAAGGACATCGGCACAATCTTCAAAACCGTCGGGATGACCCTGCTCTCCACCGTTGGTGGAGCCGGCGGGCCTCTGTACGGAACTTTCTTTCTCCAGGCCGGCATGAAGACCGCCGGGAAGATGGAGCTCAGCCTGGAAGACTGGTGCACCGCGCTGGAGGCAGCCCTGAACGGCGTCATCATGCGCGGTAAGGCTGAGCTGGGCGACAAGACCATGGTGGACGCCCTCACACCGGCGGTCAACACGCTCAAGCAGGCCATCGAGGAGAATCTGCCTACCCCTGTTGCCCTCACACAGGCGGCTGAGGCAGCCAGAAAAGGTATGGAGGGGACCGTTCCCCTGGTGGCCCGGAAAGGGCGCGCCAGCTACCTGGGCGAACGAAGCGCAGGCCACCAGGACCCGGGAGCGACCTCCTCTTTCCTGATCCTGAAGGCAGCCGCAGACACCTGGAACAACTCCTAGACGCCCTTTCCTATCCTATCCACTATTACGCTTTTTGGGAGAAATGAAAATGGCAAAATATGTAGCAGCCGTTGATCAGGGTACGACCAGCACCCGCTGTATGATCTTCAATCATGAAGGCGAAGTGGTCAGCATCGCCCAGAAAGAACACGAGCAGATCTACCCGAAGCCGGGTTGGGTTGAGCACGACCCGATGGAGATTTGGGCTCGCACCCAGGAAGTGATCCGCGAGGCCGTCGGCAAGGCCGGCGCGCAGGATGGCGATATCGCGGCGGTGGGCATCACCAACCAGCGCGAGACCGCCGTGGTATGGGACAAGAACACCGGCAAGCCCTACTACAACGCCATCGTCTGGCAGGACACCCGCACCAAGGAAATCTGCGACCGCTTCGCACAGGACGGCGGGCAGGATCGCTTCCGCCCCAAAGTCGGCCTGCCTCTGGCCACCTACTTCTCCGGCCCGAAGGTGAAATGGATCCTCGAGAACGTCCCCGGCGTGCGCGAAGCGGCTGAGAAGGGCGACGCGGTCTTCGGCAATATCGACACCTGGGAAATCTGGTGGCTGACCGGCGGCCCCAACGGCGGTTCGCACGTGACCGACGTGTCCAACGCCTCCCGCACCATGCTCATGAACCTCGAGACCCTGGACTGGGACGAGGAGATCCTGGGCGTCATGGGCATCCCGCGCTCGATGCTCCCGAAGATTGTGCCCTCCAGCGATCCGAACACCTGGGGCTGCACCCTGGCGGACGGCCCCTTCGGCGCGGCCATCCCGGTCTGCGGCGACGCAGGCGACCAGCAGGCGGCTCTGATGGGCCAGACCTGCTTCAGCCCCGGCGAAGCCAAGAACACCTACGGCACCGGCTGCTTCATGCTCATGAACACCGGCACCGAGATCGTCCCCTCCAAGAGCGGCCTGCTGACCACCCTGGGCTACAAGATCGGCGACCAGCCCGCGGTCTACGCGCTCGAAGGCTCCATCGCCATCACCGGCGCCCTGGTGCAGTGGCTGCGCGATAACCTGGGCCTGATCGAGAAGTCCCCCGACGTCGAGACCCTGGCCCGCACCGTTGAAGACAACGGCGGCATCTACTTCGTGCCCGCCTTCTCCGGCCTGTTCGCTCCCTACTGGCGCAGCGACGCCCGCGGCGCCATCGTGGGCATGACCCGCTACGTCAACAAGGGCCATATCGCCCGCGCCACCCTGGAGGCCACCGCCTTCCAGACCCGCGAGGTCCTGGACGCCATGAAGAAGGACTCCGGCGTGGACCTGACCGCCCTCAAGGTGGACGGCGGAATGGTGTACAATGAGCTGCTCATGCAGTTCCAGGCCGACATCCTGAACGTGCCTGTGGTCCGCCCGGTGGTCGCCGAGACCACCGCCCTGGGCGCCGCTTACGCCGCCGGCCTGGCGGTCGGCTTCTGGGACAGCCTGGAAGACACCCGCTCCAACTGGCTGGTGGACAAGCGCTGGCACCCGAAGATGGAAGACGCCGATCGCGACCAGCAGTACAAGGGCTGGCTCAAGGCCGTCACCCGCACCTTCGACTGGGTAGAGTAAAGTTTTCCCCCCGGCGTGCAGGGAGGTTTACATCCCCCTCCCTGCACCCGGTGCAGGTCCCATACGGCGCACCCGTGTTTCGGTATGGGTGCGCCGTATCCTTCACCCCCCATAGACGGGAGTATGAATGCCTAAGAAGTCTGTCAAGAACGCTCAAAAGAGAAAGGCAAAGCAGGAAGAATCGCCGCTCAACGGCCCGTGGATCGGGATGCGCACCGGGATCATCATCATCGCCATCACCAGCATCGGGATGGCGGTGCTGACCGCCATTCAAGCGATCCCCTCCAAGGGTACCGTTCAGGGTATCCTCTGGGGCCTGCTCTTCGGCGGGTTGATCTGGATCATCTTCTTCGGCTTTTTATTGTTCAACCGCTGGCTGCGGAGGTAAACGCGGGATGGCCCTGCCCTGGCCGCTTCCACCTGGCGCCGGCGACCTGGCCTGGGAAAGAAGCTGGGCCCCGTACGATCCGCCCACCTACCGGGCCGTGCTGGACTTGATCCGGCCTGAGGACGTGGTGCTGGAGATCGGAGCGGGCGATCTGCGCCTGGCAAAGCTGATCGCCCGGGCTGCGCGCCGGGTATACGCCATCGAAATGCAGCCCGCGCTGCTGGAGCAGGCGGCCTCCCCGGGCCAGGCGCCCCTACCGGGCGGCCTGCAGGTGATCTGCGCCGACGCGCTGGCTTTTCCCTTCCCGCCGGGCATCACAACCGCCGTGCTGTTGATGCGACACTGCACTCATTTTCGGTTCTATGCGGAGAAATTACGCGCGGCCGGCTGTGAGCGGCTGATCACCAACGCCCGCTGGAAAATGGGCGTCGAGCAGGTACACCTGTCTGCCCCACGGCTTGCTTACCGGGATGTTAAAATGGGTTGGTACGCTTGTTGGTGCGGTTCCGCGAGCTTCAAACCGGGTCAGCCGGACGAGTTCACGGAGGAGCTGGACCGGATCACCCATGAAGTGTCTGACTGTCCGGTCTGCCGGGCCGAAAAACCGGCGAAAAATTAACACCCTACGACGAACAGGAGTAGTCATCTATGAGCAAACCCCATGCAATCATAATCGGAGCCGGCTTCACCGGGGTGGCGACAGCCCATGATCTGGCCCTGAGGGGGTTCGATGTAACCGTGATCGAGCGCGGCGACATTTGTAACGGCACCTCCGGCCGCACTCACGGCTTGCTGCACAGCGGCGGTCGCTACTGCGTCGGCGACCAGGAATCGGCCATCGAATGTATTGACGAGAACACGATCCTGCGCAAAATCGTGCCCCAGGCCATCGAGCCCAACGGGGGCCTGTTTGTGGCCCTCAACGACAGCGATATGGCTTACGCGGGGACCTTTATCAGCGGCTGCGAGGCCTGCCATATCCCCTACGAGCAGCTCACCCGAGACCAGGCCCTGAAGCTGGAGCCTTACCTGAACCCGGACCTGCAGGCCGCCATCTGGATCCCGGACGGCACCTTCGATCCCCTGCGGCTGGCGCTGGCCTTCGCCGCCACGGCGAAATCGAACGGGGCCCGCTTCCGCCTCTACACCGAAGTGGAGGAGCTGATTGTGGACGGCCAGACCAACGCGGTGGGCGTGAAAATCTGGGACCGCAAGAACAACGCCCGCAGCGAGGTGCGGGGGGACATCATCGTCAGCGCCACCGGCGCCTGGGCCGGTGAGATCGCCGCCATGGCCGGGGCTGAAGTGCCCATCAAGCCCACCCCCGGCGTGATGGTGGCCTTCGACAAGCGCCTGACCCAACGGGCCATCAACCGCCTGAACAAACCCGGCGACGGCGACATCCTCGTCCCGCAGCGGCGCATGCTGGTGGTCGGCACCACCTCCTTTGACGTCGAAGACCCGGACTACGTCCCCGTGACCGAGGACCAGGTGCAGCTCATGCTGGAGCGCGCCCGGGAGCTGGTCCCCGGCCTGCAGTACGCCCGCATGCGCGGCAGCTTCATGGCCACCCGCCCCCTGATCGGCGCCGGCACGGGCCGCAGCATGGCGCGCACCTTTAAATGCTTCGATCACAAGGAAACCGACGGCATTAATTGTTTTGTCACCATCACCGGCGGAAAAGCCACCACCCTGCGGGCGATGGCGGAGCGCACTGCCGACGTGGTCTGCGAAAAGATGTCGGTGACCACGCCCTGCGTGACCAAGGAGCTGCCGCTGCGCTCTTTCCGCGATTACTATAAACTTCCAAATTAAAGGGTGTTTCAATGGATAACACAAAATGGAAAGTCACCTTTGAGGTATACCGGCAGAAGGGGGATGAAGCGCCCTATTACGAACGGTTCGAGCTGGAGGTAGACCCGGACGAATACGTGCTGGACGGCGTCGAGCGCATCTGGGCCTTCCACGACCGCTCGCTGGCCTTCCGCCACGCCTGCCACCATTCCACCTGCGGCGCCTGCGGGATGCGGGTGAACGGGGTGGAGAAGCTGACCTGCATCACCCCCATGCGTGAGGTGACCCAGAACGGCGGGGTCGTGCGCGTGGAACCCATGCGGAATTTCCCGGTGGTGAGCGACCTGGTGGTGGATATGACGGACTTTTACAGCCGCATGGAGGCCGCCGGCCACCGCTCGGTGCTCCCCATCGAGGAAGCGGAGATGGAGCCGGAGGAGACCACCGTCCAGTTCGCGAAGAGCGATCAGGACTACCTGCGCCTGTCGGACTGCATCGAGTGCGGGCTGTGCATCAGCGCCTGCCCCATCGCCACCACCACCCCGGCCTACCTGGGCCCGGCGGTGCTGGCCGGCGCCCACCAGCACGGCCTGGCGAACAACCCCGACCTGCTGAGCCTGGTGGACACCGAGGACGGCGTCTGGCGCTGCCACAGCGCCTTCGAATGCACGGCGGCCTGCCCCTCCAACGTGGAGCCCGCCTGGAGGATCATGGAGCTGCGCAAACAGGTGATCCGCGAGCGCATTAAGAATTTCTTTCGCCCTTCCTCGCGAAAGGCAGTAAAGGAAGTGAACGCATGAACCGGTCATCCAACCACCCCACTCCTGGAAATCTCTGGAAATGGTTCGATCCGCGCCGCCGCCAGGTGGGCACCTGGGGGTTCGTGCTCAACCGGGTCACCGCCCTGGGCCTGACCCTCTACCTGTATCTCCACCTGATCGTGCTGGGGCAGCTGGCGCGCGGCCCGGAGGCCTACGACGGCTTCCTGGAGACCCTGCACCACCCCGTGTTCATCTTCGGCGAATGGCTGGTGGTGATCGCCGGCCTGATCCACGGGCTGAACGGGGTGCGCATCGCCCTGACCAGCTTTGGCGTCGGCGTCCCCCGGCAGCGGGCGGTGCTGGTGATCCTGCTGGTGGTCTCGATCATCGGGGGGCTGATCTTCGCCGTGCGCATGTTCACCGCCTGAGCGCGCCTGCCGCCTCTGTATGCTCTTTGCTTAACGGATATTTCGTTGATGAAGGATGGATAATATGATCGCTACCCGATCTGCCCCAAAATCCAGGGAAGGCGCCTGGCTGTGGCTGTTTAAAATTGTCTCCGGCCTGCTGATCCTGGTTGTTCTCATGATCCACCTGGTTGTGAACCATTTCCTGGGCGAACAGGCCCTGCTGACCTACGCAGACGTGATCGCCTACTTCTCGAACCCTATCGTGCCGGTCATGGAGCTCTTCTTCCTGGTGTTCGTGGTCACGCACTCTCTGGTCGGCCTGCGCAGCATCATCCTGGACCTGAAACCTTCGGACGGCGTGTTGAAAGCGGTGGACGGCGTGCTGGTCCTGGGCGGCGCGGCCGCCGTCGTGTACGGCTTCTGGCTGATGTTCGCGATCTTGAGAAACGGCGGCCTGCTCTGACGGAAGGGGGTGTGCGCCCATGATCGGCCTGGTCATCGTATCCCACAGCCGGGCGCTGGCTGAAGCGCTGGTTGGGTTGGTCGGTCAGGTGAGCCAGCAGGAAGTGCCTATCGCCATCGCCGCCGGGGTCGGGCCGGAACGGGAAGAATTCGGCACCGACGCGGTGGAGATCAGCGAGGCCATCCAATCGGTTGACTCTCCGGAGGGCGTGCTGGTCCTGATGGACCTGGGCAGCGCGGTGATGAGCGCCGAGATGGCGCTGGAGCTGCTCCCGGAAGAGACCCGTTCCCACGTGCACTTTTGCGCCGCGCCCCTGATCGAGGGCGCCATCGCCGCCGCGGTGCAGGCGGGCCTGGGCAGCGACCTGGAGAGCGCCTGCCGCGAGGCCGAGGAGGCCCTGCTGCCGAAGCGCGAGCATTTCGGCGAGAATTCGGGCAGCCCCGCGGCCCCCGTCCAGCAGGGCGGGCCGGAGATGGTCCCCGCCGGGGCCCGCAGCCTCACCCTGGAGCTGAGGAACCCGCACGGCCTGCACGCCCGGCCTGCGGCTCGCTTCGTGCAGACCGCAGCCTCCTTCAAAGCGGAGGTGCAGGTCTCGAACCTCAGCTCGGGTAAGGGCCCGGTCTCGGCCAGGAGCCTGAACTCCCTGGCGACCCTGGGCGCGCTGCACGGGCACCGCATCCAGGTAAACGCCAGCGGGCCGGAGGCCGGCCAGGCGCTGCAGGCCCTGCAGAACCTGGTGGAGAGCAATTTCGGCGAGGACGAGGCGGAAGCGTCGCGCCCGGCCCCAACCACCCCGGCGCCGCCCGCCTCCGCGGCCGGCGGGCAGCAGGCGGTGCCCATCTCGGAAGGGGTGGCCCTGGGGCCGCTCTTCCGCTACCAGCCCGCGGCCCCCACCATCCCCCTGGCAAAAACCAGCGACCCGGCGAAAGAGTGGGAGCGCCTGCAGGCGGCCCTGGAGAGCACGCGCCGCGCCATCCGCGCCCGCCTGGGGCAGATGCGCCTGGCCGTGGGCGAGGCTGACGCCGCCATCTTCGAGGCCCACCTGCTGATCCTGGAGGACCCGGACCTGCTGGAGGCGGTGCGGGGCAGGATTTTCACCGCCTCCGAGAATGCAGCCGCCGCCTGGAACAGCAGTATCCAGGCGCTGGCGGGCCAGTACCAGGTCCTGGAGGACCCCTACCTGCAGGCGCGGGCGGTGGACGTGCTCGACGTCGGGCGGCAGGTGCTCTTCGCCCTGGCGGGAAACAGCCTGCCGGCCTCGATCTCCCTTCCGGGGCCGGTGGTGCTCTACGCCCAGGACCTGACCCCCACCGAAACGACCCAGCTCGACCTGAGCCAGGTGCTCGCCCTGGCCCTGGCCGCAGGCGGCCCCACCTCGCACAGCGCCATCCTGGCGCGCGCCATGGGCATCCCGGCGGTCTCCGGGGTCGGGCCGGAATTCCAGCGCCTGCCGCCAGGCGCCCTGGTGGGGGTGGACGGCTTCAGCGGCCGGGTGTGGGTGGAGCCGGAGGAGAGCGTGCAGGCCGAACTGAACCAGCGGCGCGAGGCCTGGCTGCAGGAGCAGCAGCGCCTGCGCAAAGCGGGTCAGGCGCCGGCCGTCACCCGCGACGGGCTGCGGGTGGAGATCGCCGCCAACGTGGGCAGCCTGCTGGACGCCCGCCTGGCGCTGGAAAACGGGGCGGAGGCCATCGGCCTGCTGCGCACCGAGTTCCTCTACCTCACCCGCAGCACGCCCCCCAGCGAGGCCGAGCAGGTGGAGTCCCTGCGCCAGATCGGCGAGGTGATGGGCGACCGCCCGGTGATCGTGCGCACCCTGGACGTGGGCGGCGATAAACCCCTGCCCTACATCCAGGCGCCGCCGGAGGCGAACCCCTTCCTGGGGGTGCGCGCCCTGCGCCTCTCCCTGCGTAACCCCGAACTCTTCCTGACCCAACTGCGGGCCCTGCTGCGGGCGGGCGATGGGCTGAACTTCAAGGTGATGTTCCCCATGGTGGCGAACCTGGACGAGGTGCTGCAGGCGAAGAGCCGGCTGGAAGAGGCCCACCGCGCCCTCGAGGCGGAACAGATCCCCCACCTGTGGCCGATCGAGACCGGCATCATGGTCGAGATCCCCTCCGCCGCCCTGCTGAGCGAGAGCCTGGCCCCGCACGTGGATTTCTTCAGCATCGGCACCAACGACCTGACCCAGTACACCCTGGCCGCCGAGCGCGGCAACCCCGAGCTGGCCGCGCTGCAGGACGCCTTCCACCCGGCGGTGCTGAACCTGATCGCGCAGGTGTGCGAGGCCGCCGCCCGGCATGGGAAATGGGTGGGCATCTGCGGCGAGCTGGCGGGAGACCCCCAGGCGGCCCCGGCGCTGGTCGGGCTGGGCGTGAAAGAGCTGAGCATGAACCCCGCCGGCATCCCCCGCGTGAAAGAGGCCATCCGCGCCCTGGACGCCGGGGAGGCCGGCCGCCTGGCGCGGGAGGCGCTGCAGGCCAGCAGTCCCGCCGCCGCCCGGGAGATCGCCGCCCGGCTGCAGGCAGGATAAAGGCTTTTCGAAGGAGCGCGGCGCAGCCGCGCTCCTTCTTTTTTGAAACAGAAAGAGTGGGCTCCGCAGAGCGGAGCACACTCTTTCTCTTTCAATATCCTTGCCGTTAGAACAAATGAGCTATATAATAAGCCTTTAGAGGCTTATGAACACCACTTCCTCTCTCACCACCCTTGACCTGGCCTACTCGGTGCTGGTCGAAATGGACTGCCCCCTCTCGGCGGAGGAGATCGCTATGGTCGCCGGGGAGGCGGGCTATGCGGTCAGCCCGGACGAGATCTGCGGCGAGCTCGACGATTACATCGAGCTCTGCGGGCCGGAGGCGACCATCGTCCAGTTCCGCCGGGGCGAGTACGGGCTGCTCGAGCATCTCTACCCGGAGAAGCCGGCGCGGGCGGGGCTCTCCTATCTGAGCATCTTCGTCGCCATCGCGCTGGCCGTGGTGGGGCTGCTGCTCTTCAACACGCTGCTGCGCGCCCTGCCGGCGCAGCGGGCGGGGGAACCGGCCCCGCGGGTGGAGCAGCCGCAGGTTGAGAGCCGGCCCGAGGCAGCCGCGCCGCCCGCCGCACCGCTGGACCTCTCCTGGTGGCAGGCGAACGCCGTCAACCAGCTCAACGCCGAGACGCAGCGCATCGCCCTGCGCTTTCTGTCCAACAGCTACAACACCTGCGGCCCCGCCGTCCTGGCGGTGATGGCGAACCACCTGCGCGACCGCGCCGGGCTGGCGGCGGAGCGCGTGACCGCGGGCGAGATCATCAAAGCCGCGCGCAACAAGCTGGGCTTCTTTATCCCGCCCTACAACAGCGGGCTGCTGGATTTCAAAGGGCTGCGCTCCATCGGCGGGCTTTTCGGCCTGGTGCAGACCTACCCCGAGGGCCGCTCGCTGATGTCGCTGGAAGACCTGCTGGACCGCGTGCGGGCGGGCGAGGCGGCCATCCTGGGCATGCGCTACCACTACCAGGGGCCCGACCGCCTCTACCTGCCGGCGGGCGGGAGCGGCACCTACAACCATTTCGTGATCCTGATCGAGGCGCTGGAGCAGGACGGGGAGACTCTGCTGCGGGTGTTCAACCCCCACCCGGGCTACTACCTGAGCGACGACGCCCAGGCCGCCCCGGTGCTGATGAGTCTGGAGGAGTTCACCGCCTCCTGGGCCCTGAACGACGGCTCGGAATACGCCGGCCTGGGCCACGCCGCCTTCTACAGCCTGGCGCCGTGAGGGCGAGGGAAGCCTGGGCTTTCGCAAGGACCTCAGGCTGCAACGGCCGCCAGTAGACCCTAAGAACCTATCCCAAAAATATATATTATGTTGTGATGTGGGGCTACGCCCCCCATCACAACAACATACCTTTTTTCGGATAGGGACTAAAGGTCTCCAAGACCTTTTGAATATTGACAAACCAAACCGGTGATAAGAGAATGGAAACCCTAATGGTCGCCGCAGGGACCTGGACTGAAAAGGGACCTGAAGGCGACCTTGAGGGTTCTGATTGCTCCCGATTCTGAAATTCAAAATGGATCAGGGTCGTTTTTCCGGGGTGCAAGGCGCCAGGGGGGCGGTTCGCATCTCGGTCAATATGCCCCCCAGGTTCCAGGCGCTTTCACGGCAGCCAGGAGCCCGGTGGTGCGAGCAAAGGTTTCTCACCGGGCTTTGCGTCCTGGCGAGAGCTTCCATTCACGCCAGCAGAACGTCGAGCCGTTTTCCAGGATAACAGCGGTTTTTCCATCCGAAACCCCGCCGCTATTTTGCGTCTTTTTTCCCTTTTCCCCGTCTTAAAGAGCAAGAAACGTTATACTATTCAGGATCTCGTGCAGGCGCAGGCTGCGGCCCGCGCCCTGGGATCCCTCAGCAACAGGAGTGGAAAATGGACGCGATCAAAATCAAGCAGGAAGTGAAAAATCGCTACGCCTCAATCGCCCTCCAGGGGGGCGGGTGCTGCGGCGGCGGGGGCGGCTGCTGCTCGAGCGAGCCGCAGACGGTTTCTCTGGTGGATTACGGCCCGCTGGAGGCGGCCGAGGGCAACCTGGGCCTGGGCTGCGGGCTGCCCACCCTGTACGCCGGGATCGGCGCGGGGGACACCGTGCTGGACCTGGGCAGCGGCGCCGGGGTGGACGTCTTCCTGGCTGCCAGAGCCGTGGGGCCGGAAGGGCGGGTGATCGGGGTGGATATGACCCCGGAGATGATCGCCCGGGCGCGGGAGAACGCCCTGAAGAGCGGCTACGCGAATGTGGACTTCCGCCTGGGCGAGATCGAGGCCCTCCCCGTCGAGAGCGCCAGCGTGGACGTGGTGCTCTCCAACTGCGTGATCAACCTGGCCCCCGACAAGCGCCGGGTTTTTGCCGAGATCCAGCGCGTGCTGAAACCGGGCGGCAGGTTCTCCATCTCCGATATCGTCACCTATGGGGACGTGCCGGAGGCAGTGCGCCAGGATATGGACCTGTGGGCGGGCTGCACCGCCGGGGCGCTGGACCAGGACGAGTACCTGGGGCTGCTGCAGGAGCAGGGTTTCAGCGGGGTGCAGGTGAACAGCCGGGTCAAATTCGACAACCCGGAGAGCAAGGCTTATGGATTCGCCAGCCTAACGGTGGAGGGGCGGAAAGTGTGACCGTGACGACCGAAGAAGTCTACGCCGCGTTTGGCGACCGGCTCAAGGGATACATCTCCAGGCGGGTGGCGGACCCGGCGGACGCCGAGGACCTGCTGCAGGAGGTCTTTATCAAGATCCACCGCCGGCTGGACGGGCTGCGCAGCAGCCAGCTCCTGGCCCCCTGGCTGTACCAGATCGCCCGCCGCTCGATCACCGATTACTACCGGGCGGCGCGGCCGGGCCTGGAGCTGCCCGAGAACCTCGCCCTGGAGGAGGCTGAGGAGAGCGAGGCCGAGGCTGAGCTGGCCCGGAGCCTGGAGCATATGCTCTACTGCCTGCCCGAAAAGTACCGCCAGGCGGTGCGCCTGGCGGACCTGGAGGGGATGAAACAGGAGCAGGTAGCCGCCCGCCTGGGGCTGTCGCTCAGCGGGGCGAAATCCAGGGTGCAGCGCGGGCGCGAGCAGCTCCGCCGCTGCCTGCTGGAATGCTGCGAGCTGGAGTTCGACCGCCGCGGCCGCATCACCGCCTACACTCCCCGCTGCGGCTGCGGGAACGGCTGCTGAACGGCCCGCAGCCCAATCGAGGCGCTTCTCCCCCTCTCCCGTGTAAATTGGCAGAATCAAAAGACCGGCGCTGAACGCCGGTCTTTTGATTCTGCATTCTTACAGCTCTGCGAATAGTCCATATGTCCCATTTCCCAATTTTTCGATCACGGTAATAATGTATGGAGAAACCGACCGACCGGGATGGTATATGAAAAGGATTTCAATTACAAAAACACTCTCACTGGTTCTGTTCAGTTCTCTCATTTTGACTGCGCTGGTCGCCCTGTTCCCCACGGGCAGGCAGGCCAGGGCCAACGGCGAGGAGCGGGTGTTCCTGCCCATGCTCGCCGGCGGCGGCCCCCCCGCCCCGACCTGCAGTCTCAAATTCTCCTACCAGTCCAGCGCAGACGAGGCTTTCGAGAGCCGGGTGATCAACCTGATCAACCGCGAGCGGGAGAAAGCCGGCGCACCGCCCGTCTCGGGCAGCTCCTCCCTCACCCAGGTCGCACGCTACCACAGCAACGACATGGCCCTCAACGGGGTCCTGAGCCATGACGGCTCGCAGGGCGAGGATTTCGGGACGCGCATCAGCTGGGGCTGCGACCGCTACTCCTATGCGGGTGAGATCATCGCCGCCGGTTATCCCAACCCCGAAAGCGTGATCCAGGGCTGGCTCAACAGCCCGCCGCACCGGTCCATCATGCTGGACCCGGTCTACCGCGTGGCCGGCGTCGGGTATGCCCAGCGGAACCAGAGCGAGGCGTACTGGACGGTTGATTTCATCGCCCCTGTGCGGTAACCTCCGCGGTCTTCTCGTCCAATCCTTGATAATGTAATTGGGGAAAATGTGCGGCAAGACCGCACATTTTCCCCAACGAAATTACAGTCTTCGCTCCGGAACCTACCGAGAGAACCATTTCGGCTGCCGCAGGGCCGGGTCTAATCCGGCCCGCACACGGCCACCCTGTTTTTCCCCTGATCTTTCGCCGCTTCCAGGCCGCGCTCGGCCACGTGCAGCAGTTCCTGCACCGACTGGCCGTGCTCCGGAAAAGCCGCGGCTCCGACCGAGATGGTGGAGGGCAGCAGCCAGGTCCTGGAGGCCCGCTCCACCGCGGCGCACAGGCGCTGCCCGATGTGCAGCGCCCGCTCGAGGCCGGTGTTCGGCAGCAAGACGAGGAACTCGTCCCCCGTCCGCCAGCGGGCCAGGAAATCCGACTGGCGCAGCTGGAGCTGCAGGGTCACCCCGAGCAGGAGGATGGCCTCATCCCCCGCCTCGTAGCTGATCTGGTTATACTGGCGCAAATTATCCCCATCCACCAGCAGCACGGTCAGGGGCTCGGCCGTCCTCCAGGCCTGGGCCACCGCAGTCTCGAACGCGCTCATCGCGGCGCGCATATTCGGCAGCTGCGAGACGCTGTCGGTGCGCGCCAGGTTGAGCAGCTCGTCGGCGGTGCAGCCCAGGCGCAGCATCTGCTCCGCCAGGTCCTCGATCATCCAGGGGTAATCGGGGCGTGAGCGCATCTCCCCGGCGTTAAACTCGCGCACCCGGCCCGTCCCCAGAGACAACTGGTGCCCGTCCAGGGCCAGGAAGAGGCCGGAGAGCACAAAACCCGGGCTGATCTTCTCCGTCTCCAGAAAATGGACCAGGGCCAGCCGGGCGGGCTCCAGGTTTGTCTCCCCGTATTCCTGGTCCAGGCGGTCCGCCAGGTTCAGGGCCTGGGCCGCGGCCCGGGCCGGGTCCCCGGCGCTGAGGATCAGGGCGAACTGGTCGCCCCCGGTGCGGAAGACCGGCCCCCCGCCGGAGCTTTCCAGGAGGTGGGCGCAGTTTTTCAGCAGCTCGTCGCCCGCGGTGCGGCCCATGCGCCGGTTGACCTGGCGTAAAGAGGGCAGGCGCACCGACAGCAGGCTGAACAACTTCTGGTCGCCGGTCTCGGGCCGGTTCTTCACCCAGTCCAGCAGGCTGAGCAGGTTCGGCAGGCCGGTGAGGGCGTCCTCGCGGATGCCGGACTGGTCGGGAGCAGACAGGTTACGGGAGACGAGCCCCGCGCCGGGGAAGAGGGCCGGCCCGCCCGGGGAGAGGATCTGCAGCGTGCGGCTGCGCGGCGGGCGCTCGCCGGGAAGGGGCTCGCGCCGGGCCAGCCAGCCTTCGGGCAGCCCAAGCGCAGAGAGGGCGGTGATGCCGCCCACGATGGCGCAGACGGTGTCCCGCAGGCCCATGCCCGCCACGGCCTGCCACAGGGCTTCCTCGAAGTCGTCCAGGTGGTGGGCCGCGCACCAGAGCGAGAAGGGGACCGTATCCTGGGCGGAATTACTGAGGCCGACCCCCAGCTCTTCCACCGCCCGGAAGAAGTCGTGGGCGGGGATGGCGGCGGCGATCTCCAGCGCCTCCCGCACATCGCTCTCCTGGACGTAGGGGAGCACGGCCCGCAGGAAGTCCTCGCCGGCCGGCGGGCTGCCCGCGGCGGCGATGGAGGCGGCCGCCGCCACGGCCTCCGCCCCCGCCAGGCTCTCCGGGTAGGTGTGGGTCACACCGGCCGCGAGCAGGGCTTCGCGGGCGGCGCGGTCGGGCGCGCCGGCAAAATATGCGCCGATGGGCGCAGCCCGGGCCGGGGCCGCGCTGCTGTAGGCCCCATCCCCCAGGGTGGAACGGGCCGCGGAGCGGAAATACTCGCCGGAAGTGATGCGCTCCAGCACCTGGCTCATCGCCTGGGCATAGCCGCGCGAAGAATCCACGCTGTAAGCGCGGGCCAGCCGGCGCGCCAGCGAGTCCTGGTCAATCATGCCCCGCTCCCGCAGCTCGTCCAACACCGCCAGGGCGATCTGGGTATCGTCCGTCCAGCACCAGGGGGCTTCGGGCAGGACCCGGGTTTCAATCAGAATTAATGCCTGGGGGAAAAAAAGGCTGGCGCCAAAAGCGTCGCCCAGCGAAAGGCCTTGCAGGCTGAGAAGAGATTGCTCGAGCGTCATAACGATCGAATGCGCCTCCCGGGCAGCAGCCCGGACCGTCCACCGTACCTGAAGCAAGCCTCCCTGCCAGCAGGAACTGTTTTAAGATGGGATCATCCTTGAACCCTTCGACTCACTTTACATCACCCTCAGCGTAAGGATATCTCAGAAGTGTTTCGCGCCGGCTTACAGAATTGTAAGCCATCAGTTTGCGAAGGGGATGGCTTTCTCCCTCCCCTGGCCCGGCTTTGCAGGCTGTGGGAGTGCGCCGCTCTGCTTAGCGAGCGCTGCAAAGCCTTAGCGGATCGCGGAGGGGGTTCTTAGGTGAGTCCCGATCCGCTAGCCGTGTATGAATTTACCCCTCCCCTATTGCCGGCTTTGCGGCACCCCCTCCCCACCGTGGTTTGCGCTTAGGGGAAGCCCGTAAGCGCAAAACCCACGCCGTGGAGAGGGGAGCCAGCGCGCACACTGACCGCAAGCGGGGCACCCTCGCCCACTGAACGCGCCCTCAAGCAATTCCTTGACTCCTCCCCGAAAACCGTGATAAACTTGTGCGCATTGGGAAGTGAGTCTGCCCCAGGCAGGCTGCCGGTTTGGTGAGCGAAAGGAAAGGCGCAGGTATGGTGAACCCCAACTTGATCTTTCTACGGTTTCGAAGCGATGCCCCTTTCAGCGGCATGGTGTTCGACCGCGGAGTGCGCCTGTTGACCGGCCAGTAGACGGATCCGTTTGCGGATAATCTGAGCCACGGGCGTGCTCAAGCCCCGTGGCTTTTTTATTTCGAGCTTTAAGGCCACGGTGAACCGTGGCTTTTTTCGTCCTCCGGGCTGTGGAGACGTCCGGCGGCTGTCACAAAAAACCTGGTTGCGGCATTGAGAATGCCAACAGGTACTGCGGAGGAAAGTCTTGAAGAACAACCAAAACCCTGAGACTTACGATCTACGGCAGGCGGTGAGCGACAACCGGGCTGTCGGTCTGTGGCGGCTGATGAGCGGCTACCGGCTGCCTTACCTGGGAGCGACCACTTCGATGGCGCTGTCCGCGCTCTCGAAAACCCTCACCTACCTGCTGCTGCGCCATTTCATCGACAACGTCATCGGGCAGCCGGGCTCGGGCAGCGAGCTGCCGCTGATCGCGGCGGGTTTCCTGGGCCTGGCGGCGCTGGAGGGCACTTTCAGCTTCCTGGCGGGCAGGCTGGCGGCCTACACCTCGGAAGGGGCCGTGCGCCGGCTGCGGAACTTCCTGTTCGACCACATCCAGCACCTGTCCTTCGCCTACCACGCCAAAACCCCCACGGGCGAGCTGATCCAGCGCTCCACCTCCGACGTCGAGTCGCTGCGGCGCTTCTACTCCGAACAGGCGCTGGGGATGGGCCGCATCGTGCTGCTCTTCCTGGTCAACTTCGCCGCCCTGCTGCAGCTCAACGTCCAGCTGGCGCTGATCTCGGTCATCGTCGTCCCGTTCGTGGTGCTCACCTCATTCTTCTTCTTCAAGCGCATCATGAAGGTGTACGAGAAGTACCAGGAACAGGAGGCAGTGCTCTCCACCACCCTGCAGGAGAACCTGGCCGGGGTGCGCGTGGTGAAAGCCTTCGCCCGCCAGGAATACGAACGCGGGAAGTTCGAGAAGGACAACTGGGAGAAATTCCTCCGGGGCAAGCGCCTGGTGGTCATGCACGCCCTGTTCTGGCCCGTCTCGGACATCCTCTGCGGGGCGCAGATGCTGGGCGGCTTCGTGGTCGGGGCGATCATGGCGATCAACGGCGAGATCTCCGTCGGCACCTACCTGGCCTATGCGGGCCTGGTGGTGTGGTTGATCTGGCCCATGCGCAACCTCGGGCGGCTGATCGTCCAGGCCTCCACCGGTATGGTCTCTTACAACCGGGTGATGGAGGTGATCCGCGAGGCGCGCGAGCCCCTGGAACAGGGCGACTACCAGCCGGCGGAGGGCGTGAAGGGACACCTGGCCTTCGACGACGTCTGCTTCGAATACCAGTCGGACGCTCCGGTGCTGGAGCACATCAGCTTCGAGTGCAGGCCCGGGCAGGCCGTCGCCCTGCTCGGCTCCACCGGCTCGGGCAAGACCACCCTGGTCAACCTGCTGCCGCGCTTCTACGACTACTCCAGCGGCCGCCTGACCCTGGACGGGGTGGACCTGAAACGCTACCCGCGCCGCTTCCTGCGCTCGCAGATCGGCATCGTGGAGCAGGAGCCGTTCCTGTTCTCACGCTCGATCCGCGAGAACATCAGCTACGGTGTGGGGCGGGAGGTCACGCAGGAGGAGGTGGAGGCGGCGGCGCGGGCCGCGGCCATCCACGAGGTGATCATGACCTTCCCCGAGGGCTACAACACCCTGGTGGGTGAAAAAGGCGTGACCCTCTCGGGCGGGCAGAAGCAGCGGGTGGCGATCGCCCGTACGCTGCTGAAGAACCCGCGCATCCTGATCCTGGACGACTCGACCTCCTCGGTAGATACCGAGACCGAGGCCGAGATCCGCTCGGCCCTGGAAGACCTGGTGCAGGGACGCACGACCTTTATCATCGCCCACCGCATCCAGAGCGTGATGAACGCCGACCTGATCCTGGTGCTCAAGGAAGGGCGCATCGTCCAGAAGGGCAGGCACGACGAACTGCTGGCCCAGGAGGGCATCTACCGCCAGATCTACGAGATCCAGACCCGCATTGACGCGGAGCTGGAGCACGAGATCGCCTCGACGGTGGAAGCCCGGGGCGAGATGAAACAGTTGGAAGAGGAGCCGCTGGCGCAGGCCGACTGAGCCTGCGCCGGCGGAAATCCCCCGGAGGGGATGAGCATGAGCGAACAGTATTTCGAAGAAGAGGAATTCAGCACTCAATACAACGGGAAGACCATCCGCAGGATCCTCGCCCAGACCCGGCCGCACTGGAAATGGGTGGCGGTTTTCCTGATCGCCGCCAGCCTGGTGGCTTTCACGGACGGGTACTTCACCTTTCTGAGCAAGCGCATCATTGACGAGGGCATCGTCGCCCGCAACCGCGAGGCCCTGGGGCAGCTCGCCCTGATCTACGGCGGGTTGATCCTGCTGCAGGCGGTGCTGGTGTTCGGCTTCATCTACGCCGCCGCCTTCCTGGGCGAGCGCGTGATGTACGACCTGCGCCGGCAGCTCTTCAACCACCTGCAGAACCTGTCGCTGTCGTACTTCAGCCGCACCCCGGTGGGCTGGATCATGTCGCGCGTCACCTCGGACACAGAGAAAGTGGCGGACCTGGTCACCTGGGGTATGCTGGACAGCACCTGGGCGGTGGTCTCCATCACCATCTCGATGATCTTCATGCTGCAGATCAACTGGAGGCTGGCGCTGATCGTTCTGGCGCTGATCCCGATCCTGGTGTGGGTGGCCATCCAGTTCCGCAAGAAGATCCTGGTGGAGTTCCGCAACACGCGCAAGATGAACTCGAAGATCACCGGCGCGTACAACGAGAATATCTCGGGCGTGCGGGTGGTGAAGGCCCTGGGTCGGGAGCAGGAGAACCTGGACGAGTTCGGGCTGTTGACCGGGGAGATGTACCGTTCTTCCTACCGCGCCGCCTGGCTTTCGGCCCTGTTCCTGCCGGCGGTGCAGATCATCTCGGCCTTCGCCCTGGGCAGCATCGCCTGGTACGGCGGCGTGCAGGCCGAGCTCGGCTTCATCACCATCGGCGGCATCCAGGCCTTCGTCTCCTACATCACCTCGATGATGTGGCCCGTCTCCGACCTGGCGCGGGTGTACGCCACCATGCAGCAGTCGGTGGCCTCGGCCGAGCGCATGTTCTCGCTCATCGACGCGGAGCCGGAGGTGGTGGACCGCCCGAACGCGCTGGACCCGGGCACCATCCAGGGCGAGATCGAATTCGACCACGTGGATTTCTACTACGAGGACGAAAAACCGGTCCTGTCCGATTTCACCCTGAAAGTGCGGCCCGGAGAGACCATCGCCCTGGTGGGGCCCACCGGAGGCGGCAAGTCTACCATCGTGAACCTGCTCTGCCGCTTCTACGAGCCCAAGCGCGGCCAGATCCGCATCGGAGGGAGGGATTACACCAGCCTTTCGCTGCACGCCATCCAGTCGCGCATCGGGGTTGTGCTCCAGACCCCGCACCTCTTCTCGGGCAGCATCCGCGAGAATATCCGCTACGGGCGGCTGGACGCCAGCAACGAAGAGGTGGAGCAGGCCGCCCGCATCGCCGGGGCGCACGAGTTCATCGCTCACTTCGAGAAGGGGTACGACGAACAGGTCGGCGAGGGCGGCAATATGCTCTCCACCGGGCAGAAGCAGCTCATCAGCCTGGCGCGGGCGGTGCTGGCGAACCCGGAGATCTTCATCATGGACGAGGCCACCAGCTCGGTGGACACCCTGACCGAGGCCCTGATCCAGACCGGCATGGAGAACCTGATGCAGGGACGCACCAGCTTCATCATCGCCCACCGGCTGTCCACCATCAAGCGCGCGGACCGCATCCTGGTGATCGAGAACGGGCGCATCGCCGAGATGGGCACGCACGCCGAGCTGTTGAAGCATAAGGGCCATTACTACCGGCTGTACACGCGCCAGTTCCGGCACCAGCTCAGCCAGCAGTACGGCGAGTTCGAGCTGACCGGGGCTTGAGCCCGACTCACAGCGAATCAAAGACCCTGAAGGTCTCGAAGACCTTCAGGGTCTTTTTAGATCCCGAAGCCTGTGGCTACGGGTGGGTCTCTGCCCCGGTTAGCGGAACTGGAAGTTCGCCCGGTGTTCGGTGCCGTCCACCAGCCGGATGATGAGCTGGCGGCAGGTGCCTGCCCAGGATTTTTGCGTCTTCCAGGCGTAGACGTACATATCCTTGACCGGGTCGTAGGTCAGGTTGCTCAAGCTGGGGTTGATGGTCTCCTCAATCCCGTCCACCGGGCTGCTGGTCTCGCAGGGGATCTGCACCAGCTTCGGGTAGCCGGGGGCGAAGATGTCCAGGCCCTGGAAGCCGCCCAGGCGGAACTTGACCGGGATGCCCCGCCCGGCGTTGGCCTGGTTGAAGACCGGCGGGTTGTCCACCGGGGGCAGGAAGCCGGTGAAGTCGAAGATCACGGTGTGGATGGCGGTCTCCTGCCCCGTCCCGCCGTCCTTATCGGTGACGGCAACGGTCACCGGGTACGAGCCGTAGACCGGGTAGGAGTGCTCCGGACCGGTACAGGTATTCCCATCCACCTGTCCGGCGACCGGGCCCGAGCCGTCGCCGTAATCCACCGTGCAGGTGAAGGGCGAGTCGCCGGGGAACGGGTCGCTGAAGGTCGCGCTGGCGGTGACGCCCTCACCCTGAACCGAGAGGGCGGGGGAGACCTGCGGGAAGCCCACCTGGGGCGGGAGGTTCTGGATGCTGACCAGGGCCTCCGCCTCCGCGCTCGAGCCCGAGGGATCCTCGGCCCGCACGCGCACCGTGACGCTGCCCGGCCCGTCCAGCCCGGCGGCCGAGAAGCTCACGCTCTGCCCGGGGGTCTCGAACACGCCGTCGCCGTTCAGGTCCCAGGAGAAGGAAAGCGCATCCCCCTCGGGGTCGCTGCCTGAAGCCTCGAGCTGCACGCTGCCGCCTTCGCCCACGGTATAGGGGCCTCCGGCGGAGACGGTGGGGGCCTGGTTGGGCTGGATGCCGACCACCACCGGATCGTGATCCGAGGAGCGGTAGGCGTCCGGCGCGTAGATGGCGTCCACCTCGTCCGGCTTGAAGCTGGTGTCGAAGTCAATCACGTCGGCTTCGTCGGCGTTGATATGCCAGTCGGCCGCGCCGGTCACCTTGGCGGCCATGCTCGGGCTCGCCAGGGCGTGATCGAGATAGCCCGCCTGCCCGTCGAAGACGTAGGAGTGGGCGTAGACGCCCTGGTACTGCAGGATCAGGTTGGTGTAATCGTCGCCGGTGCCGGGGGTGTCATCCGGTCCCGCCAGGATGGCGTCAATCGGGTCTTCCTGCGCGTAGGAATTCAGGTCCCCCATGATGAGGAAGTCCGGGTCGCCGCTGCCGGTCGGGTCCGTCGCCAGCCAGTCCACCAGGGCCTGGGCGGCCGCCAGGCGGGTCTGGTTGCAGTTGCCCTGCCCGTCGCCGGTATCCGGGTCGCCCACGTCGTTGCAGTCGGAACCCTTGGATTTCAGGTGGTTGACGACCACGGTGAAGCGCTCGCCGCTGGCCAGGTCCTCGAAGGTCTGGGCCAGGGAGGGCCGGTTCTTGGACTCCAGGAAGCGCGGGTCCACCGATGAATCGATGTACTCGAAATCGCCCACCGGGGTAACCTTGCCGGGCTTGTAGAGGATGCCGACCCGGATGGCGTCGGTGCCGATGACGCCGGTGTCAATGGAGGCGTAAGTGCCCGGGCCGAGCAGGTCGTTCAGACCCGCGGCCAGCCCGTTCACCGGGTCGCCGAGCGGGTCCACCCCGAGGGTGTTTTCGAGCTCGTTCAGGCCGACGACATCCGCGTCCAACCCGGCGATGGCGGCGATGAGCTTATCGCGCTGGCGGGTGAACTCAGCCGGCTGGTCGGCGTCGGCGCCGCGGCATTCCACATTCTGCCCCGGCCCGCACTTGTTATCGCGCGGGTCGCCCGTCGGGTAGTCGAGGGTGAGGAAGTAGTTGAGGGTGTTCATCGCCGCCACGCGGATGCTCCCGCCCACCGGCTCCGGCGCGGCGGGGCGGGGGTTCACGGCGGTGTAATCCGCCGGCGCGACCGGCTGGATGCGGTACAGTCCGAAGCGGTGGCTCAACACGCCGACCGTATTCTGCACCAGATCCCCGCCGCGGAAGAGGTTATCGAGGGCGAACGGGGCCCCGTTCGGGTGGCGCAGGACGGCGGGGTTCTGGTTGTTCTTGGCGTCGTCCAGGGTGATGCGGCGCAGGCTGTTCGCCAGGGCGCGGGCCTGGGCGGGAGCGCCCGGCTCGTCAATGGCGGTGGGGGTGAAGGCGCGGGTCTCGCCGTCCAGCGGCAGGGCCAGCACCAGCTCGCCAAAGCGGTCGTAGTTGAAGTACTCGGCGATCACCAGCGACTGGGGCAGGCGCACCAGCATGCCCTCGTAGCGCTCGGGGAAGTCCAGGCTGGCGAAGGGCATGAGCACCTCGGTCGGGGTGACGCTGTGACCGCTGCTGCACACCTGCAGGTCGGTAATGCTGGACAGCTCGGTGAGGCTGGAGCCGGAGCCGCTGAACTCGGAGACGGTGCCGGTCACGCGCACCTTATCGCCCGCATTGACAGGGAAGGAGGTGTTGAAGACGAAAATGCCCTCGGAGGTAGCCGGGTCGGTGTCTGCGTCGCCGTCCTCTTCCTGCAGGTAAAAACCGTTGAACTCGTTCGTCCCCTGCAGGTCCGCCACCACGACGCCCTCGACGGAGACGTTGCTCGCGCCCACCATCGGGCTGGTAGACCCGGAGCCCTGGACCGTGTGGATGAAGGTGGCAGGATCGCCGCACACGGGCATCCCGGCGAAGACGGTGGTGAAGGAGGCGCTGAAATCGGCCGGCATATTATCCGGCGGATCGTCGGCGTCCTGGTCGCTGACCCCGGCTGCGAGCACGGTGAGGGTGCAGCTCTCGCCGTTGTCAAAGTCCGTGTCCGGGTTGAGGGTGAAGACCTCCGGACCGCCGCTGAGGGCGAAGGTGTGCGTCCCGCTGGAGGCGCAGGTCAGGGTGAAGGAGGCCGCAGAGGCGTCCACGGCCTCGCTGAAGCTCACCGAGAGGTCGCTCTCGACCGGGACATCCGAAGCGCCGTCCTCCGGGGTCACCCCGGTGACGGTGGGCGGGGCGTCGCCGCTGCAGGGAGAGAAGGGCGAGGCGGTGTTGCGGGGGGTTGGGGCCCCGGTGACGAAATCGGCGCTGTTCTCATCCGTCTCCACACAACCGTCTCCCAGGCGGAACAGAGCGGTGGTATTGCTGGTGCCGGGCGCTGCGCCCGCGCCTTCGAAGAAGTTGGCGTTGCCCCAGCCGACCAGGTCCACAATCATATCCAGCGCAGCCTGGTCGCAGGGGTTGGAGCCCCCGTTGCAGCCCAGGCTGTCGGTGGTGTTCACCAGGGCCACCTTCCCGGCAGTCCCGCTCATGGCGATCGGGGTGGGGTCGGTGATATCCGGCGCGGGCAGGGGCGAGGAGCCGCCGCTTCCCTGGCCCTCCTCGATCAGCAGGTACTGCCCGGGGGCGAGGGAGCCGCTGAGCGGGGTGAGCTGGCCCGCGTTCGCGCCAAAATTCCCGGTGCCGGTGGCGCTGGCGTACTGGATGGACCAGCCGTCCAGAGAAACCGAGGTGGTTCCCCGGTTGAACAGCTCGACAAAATCGTGGGTATAGAAGGCGCCGGAGTTGCCTCCGCCGCCGTAAACCTGGCTGATGACGATATCGCTCGATACAGCCTGGGCGCGCTGCGGCGCGCCCGGCAGGCCCGCCAGCAGCAGCGCCAGCATAGCCAGCACGCTCAGAACGAGGCGGCGTGTGGGAAGGGTGGAAAAAGCCATATGGGTCTCCTGTAGACTGCCAACCTGGATGAATGGATGGATGGGCGCACTCTAGATCTGGCGGGATGAAGGAAGGTCATAATGAAGGCAGCCGCGAGCGCGCTCTTTGGATGTATACAGAAATTTCCAGAAGGGACCGAGCTTTTCAGACGATGAGCCCGGCAGAAGCCGAACCATCTCCAGCAGCCATTGTATCGAAGGCCTAACAAATCTGCAAGGATTATTTGCCCGGAGGGGGCATTAAAAAATAGATTATGTTAATCAGAATTCTATGAATCGCCCCGAAACCGAGCTCCATTCTGGCCGGTGGAAGAGACCCCCTCCCCCTTCTCCGGGGAAGGGGAATAAAAAGCGAGGTCAAACATTCGGAGCTTCGCCGAAAGTTTGACCTCGCGTACTCAGGCCATCAGGGGAGATGGATCCTACTCAGTTACCAGGCGGTGAGCAGCGCGCCCAGCAGGGCGGCGCGCTGCGGCAGGCTTTCGATCACCAGGTATTCCTGCCCGGTGTGCTGCCCGTCGCCCAGCGGGCCGAGCCCGTCCAGCACCGGGACGCCCAGGGGGGCGACGAAGTTGGCGTCCGAGCCGCCGCCGGTGCCGCCCTCGCCCAGCTCCAGGCCCAGGGCGCGGCCGATCTCCTGCGCCCGGTTAAAAGCTGCGACCATGCGCTCGTCGCGGGGCATGGGCGGGCGGTTGAGGCCGCCGCTGACCTCCAGGCTGGTCCCCTCCAGCGCCGGGCGCAGCCCCCGGAATAGTTCGGCTATACGCTCCGCCTCCTGCGGCTGCATCACCCGCAGGTCGATCTCCGCCCGGGCCTCATCCGGGACGACGTTGGTCACCGTCCCGCCCGTGATGCGCCCGACGTTCAGGGTGGTGCCGCGCTCGTAATCCGTCCAGCCCTGGATGCGCAGCACCTGGTGGGCCAGCTCCTCGATCGCATTGCGCCCCTCCGCGTGGGCCGCGCCGGCGTGCGCGCTGCGGCCTCGCACGCGCAGCTCGAAATCCCCCACCCCTTTGCGCCAGGTCTTGAGCGAGCCGTCCGGCAGGCAGGGCTCCAGGCAGAGCACCAGCCCCGCCTCCTGCGCCAGTTTCTCGATCAGCGGGCGGGAGGTCAGGCTGCCCGCCTCCTCGTCGGTGGTGAAGAGGGCGGTCAGAGGGCGCGCCGGCCCGGAGCCCTGCTCCTGCAGCACCTGCAGCGCGCCGAGCAGCGCGGCGATGCCGCCCTTCATGTCCTGGGTCCCCGGGCCGTAGAGCCGCCCGTCCCGCTCCTGGCAGGGGTTCTCCCGCAGCATGCCGGTGGGATGCACGGTATCGAAATGGCACAGGGCCAGGAAACCGCCCCGCTCCTGCGCTCCCCAGCGGGCGATCAGATGGTCGCCCGCCTCGTCCTGTTTCAGCCTCTCCACCCGCGCCCCCAGCCGCTCCAGCTCGCCGGCAAGGAAAAGACCGGCCCGGTCCACGGCGGCCTTATCGGCGGTCGGAGATTCCAGCTCCACCAGGCGGCGCAGGAGAAAGACAAAATCACCCGTTTTTTGTTGGTAGACATGGATTGGAATCATGCTTCAATTATAAATGATTATTATTACGTGACAGATAATGACCTTTTCGCTATAATTAAGCCATTCATGATTATTGCCAAAAATAAATAACGGTGGGATTTCGCTGGGACCATTAAGACAATATTCAGGGCCGGCTCGTGAGGGTTCAGGAATACTCTTTGTTCACCTGAAGGATGGACCATGGATCTATTTGCCGTTTGAGCTGGGTTTTCCATGAGCTGAAATCATTTAATATTGGATTGACAAGGAAGGGAACATGTTCAAACGTACAGCGAGCTTCATCATCCTGGTTATCATTCTTCTCGGCCGCTCCTATAGCGGGAAAGCTTCACCTGAGACTAATCCCGCCGACCGCCTGACCATCACCAATTTCGCCAACGACAGCGTCATTGGCTATGATCTGCCACTGCTCAAGGGGACCGCTCCGGGCAGCAAATCTGTCACCATTCAAGGGGAGAACTGGACGAAGCAGGTCCCTGTCAATGGAGGGCGTTGGCGGGCGTTTGTCCTGCTGGAACCCGGAACCAACGCGCTGACCCTGACCACAGCGGAAGGCTACCAGTTCACCTTCACGCTCCATTACAGCCCATCCACCCATGCTTATCGGGTGCGCATGGTCTACGTGCTCGGATCGGACAGCACGGGCGTATTCGATGCCCCTGCCGGTATGCAGCACTCAATACCGAATGCCGTGAAACGCATGCAGCTGGCTGCGCGCATGCTCCAATCGATGACAGCCGAGCTGCTCTACGAAAAAGGTCTGCCGCGCAGTGCTTTCCAGCTGCTCATCGATACCGCAGGAGAGCCGGTTGTGGAGGTCGAGACTGTCGCGCTCACGGTCGCCCAGCTCCGCGCCATGGATGGAATGGACATATGGTACTCATTCTATGAAGCGTTTAGCGATTACCCGGACAGAGATAAAGTGATCGACATTGCCATCATCGCAGATACCCATTACGACCCGGACAGCGGCACTCCCCTGGCACATACGGCTCTAGGCGGCGGGCGATTAGGGTTGTTTGGCAGCGGCACACTTTACACCTGGCCAGAGACGATCGGCGAGATCGAAAGTCGCTTTACGGATACGTCTCCCATCCCGCCACAGCTCTTCCCGGAGTATGCCCGGGCTGATGCATTCTGGGCTACCTACACGACCAGCCTCGGTGCGGTGCTGCACGAGTTCGGCCACTGTCTGGGCCTGGCCCATCCTTTGGACCCCAATCCTGGCGATATTATGTACCGCGGGTTCGATTATCTCAACCGCTTGGCCGTTACCTACGAACCGGGTTTTGGGGATATCGACCCGACCGGGGCCGACCGCCCGACAATCATGCCTGCCTGGACAGGGGCGGATGCGGAAGTCCTGCAGTCCAACCTCTGGATGCAAACAGCTGACCTGGACACAGGGTTAGGGGGGCCCATCCTCGAGCCCGGGACCCTGACCGCCGATCCGAATGAGGTGCGCTTCCTGGCTATGATCGACCAGCCAGGTAATCTCCGTCAAAGTGTAAAGGTGGATCTGTCCTGGCTGGATGCCAGTTGGTCGGCCCATGCGGATGGCCCACTGGCGATTAACCTGGATCGAACCCAGGGCAGCGCCGGAGAGGAGCTGGTCATCTCCGTCAGCCCGGAAAGGTATGATACAGGCGTCTACAGTGGCAGCGTCACGATTGCAGCTTCCGAAAGTTCCATTCAGAACAGTCCTTTGACCATCCCGGTGCGCCTGGCGGTCGTCGGAGAGATCAATGCGGTTTATTTGCCGCTGCTAACCTGGTAATCGTTTTTCCCCCGGTGACTGGCCGGATGAGCGGGGAAAACCGGTGATGAAAGCGCGCACTGCACGCAGCAGTCCCTGCCTCTGAATTGGATCGAGGGCAGGTCAAAAAAAGCGCCTCGCACCGGTACGCTCTGGTGCGAGGCACTTTCACGGCCGGCCCGCCTCTGAACGGGCAAGAAACGCCTGCCTGAAGGAGCCTGCGCAGGCGAGGAAGTGCCTTGCACCTGGCTTCACCGCTGCCTGACCAGGTGCAAGGCGCTGCCACACCTGTTTTTGACACGATATGGGCGAAAGACCCTGCTGGCCCTGAGCCGCAGCGCGCCGAAAAAGCGCCTCGCACCATGACTCTCTGGTGCGAGGCACTTTCCCTGCCGGCCCGCCTCCAGGCGGGCTAGAAACGCCTGCCTGAAAGGACCTGCGCAGGCGAGGGAGTGCCTTGCACCTGTCTTCCCCGCCTCCTGACCAGGTGCAAGGCGCTGCCACACCTGTTTTTGACACGATAAGGGCAAAAGTCCCTGCTGGCCCTGAGCCGCAGCGCGCCGAAGAAGCGCCTCGCACCGGGACGATACTGGTGCGAGGCACTTTCACGCCCGGCCCGCCACCAGGCGGGCAAGAAGCGCCTGCCTGAAAGGACCTGCGCAGGCGAGGGAGTGCCTTGCACCTGGCTTCGCTGCTGCCTGACCAGGTGCAAGGCGCCGCCACACCTGTTTTTGACACGATATGGGCAAAAGTCCCTGCTGGCCCTGAGCCGCAGCGCGCCGAAGAAGCGCCTCGCACCGGTACGCTCTGGTGCGAGGCACTTTCACGGCCGGCCCGCCACCAGGCGGGCTAGAAACCCCAGCCTGAAGCGGAACGGTACGGGCGAGGGAGTGCCTTGCACCTGTCTTCCCCGCCTCCTGACCAGGTGCAAGGCGCTGCCCGGCCCGCAGGGCAGCATTTCAGACCGGGTTCATCGCCCGCCCGGGCTGGCTGCGGGCAAAAAAGCGCCTCGCACCGCCCGGAAAGGGTGCGAGACGGGAAACGGCTATTCCCCTATCCCCTGAGAATCCAGTCCTGCCACGCTCCTCCCCAACCTCTCCCAGAGGCGGGGGCCGATCAGGGCGCTGTGCCCCCAGTGCTCGGGCGAGAAATCCCCCTGAATGAAATTACAGAGCGCCCGGTATGCTTCGCCGACGAACTGGCGCCGGTCGAACGTCCCTTCCAGGAGGGTGCGGAAGCGGCGGGAGTGCGGCTGGAGCAGCTCGAGGTGAAACTCGGCGGGACGGCGGCCCGGGCGGGCGCGCAGGACCT
>JAEWYL010000235.1 GCA_023395675.1 Chloroflexota bacterium
CGGTTCGGTGCGGAACCAGCTCGTGCACATGGCGAACGTGGACCGGGCCTGGTTCAGCGATCTGCGCGGCGTCGTTCCGCCGGATGAACCAGATGAGCAGTCCTTTAGCGACCGGAAGGCTCTGCGCGCCTATTGGGACCAGGTGGAGCAGGAGATGCGCGCTTACCTGGCGGGTTTGAAGGATGAGCAGCTCTTCGATAAACCCCTCAAAGGGGAGGACGAGAACCTGATCCTGTGGCAGGTGCTGCTGCACGTGGTCAACCACGGCACCGACCACCGGGCCCAGGTGCTGCGCATGCTGAACAACCTGGGCGTGCAGACGACCTCGCAGGATTACGTATTTTATCTTTACGACGTGCAAAGCGCCTGATGATTTGCGTATAGCTAAGACAGAGGGACGCTGCGGCGGCCTGCCCACCGCAGCATTCACGTTTCATCCGGCGGCAGCGAGTCACTACCCCCGTAAATCCGTGAACGGTGGGGGAGGGGGTGTGAGGAGCTGAGAAAAGCCCACAGAAAACTCCCAAGCAACATAGAGCGTTTCAATGCATCTCCAGGCCCTGTGGATGATCCAAAAGCTGAAAATAACCCCTCATTCACCGGTAGGGGAGCCTTTTTCCCTTGCTTAATCTTTTAGCACATGATAAGATACATTATATTGTGCTCATTATATTGCTCGATTACATCAGGATGTGACCCGGAGCGCCCTGCAGCCGTGGAGAACTGTACTTGATCACTATACAAGAGGCCGTAGAACGTTATCTGGAGACCGTAGCCGACGCACGCAGCGAACGCACGGCACGCACGTACCGCAACGCGCTCAACGCCTTCTGTGAAGCGCTCCAGGCCGGTTCCGGTGCTGCGCGCGAGCGGAAGTCCCTGGACCCGGGCTCTGCGCCTGTCTCAGCCCTCGGCGTGGACCATATCACGCACTTTATCCGCCATTTGAAGAATTACAGCCCCGCCACCGAGAACCTCTACCTGTCCGCAGCGGCGGGCTTTTACCACTACCTGGCGGCCGAGGGCGCTGGCTGGGAGCCGCCTCTCAGCCCGAACCTCCCCCGCCTGCGCGACCTGATCGCCAAGCGTTCGCGCAAGCAAGGACGGCGGCGGCCGAAATTTCCCCGCTACGAAATTGAAAAATTAATAGAATATTGTAATGAATTAGCAACAATAAGTGTGGAAGAGGCCGGGGCAAAAGCCAAATCCGAGGCGGCCCGCATGGCGGAACGCAAACGGGCCAGGCTGCGCAACCTGCGCGACCGGGCCTTTATCCTGCTGCTGGCCGACAGCGGCCTGCGTGTTTCCGAAGCCTGCTCTCTCCGGCTGGGAGATGTAGACTTCCTCGAAGGGCGCCTGGACGTGCTCGGAAAAGGAGATGAGGAGGCCGAGGTGCGCGTTTCCCGGCGGGCGCTGGAGGCCATCCAGGATTACCTGCGCGCCCGAGAACTGAAGGGGCGCGGGAACAGCGGGCGCATCTCCGGCGAAAAGGAAAAGTCCCTCCCCCTCTTCGTGCGCCACGATCGCGGCGCCCCGGATGGGGCCTCTCCGATCGCAGCCTCCACCGCCTGGGATTTCGTACGCCAGCGCGCGGTGGAGGCCGTGGGCGAGACCGCGGCAGCCCAGATCCACCCCCACTCCTTCCGCCATTACTTTGTCACCGTGGTGCTCCTGGCGACCAATAATATCGAGAAAGCCAGGCGCCTGGCGCGCCATAAAAATATCGCCACCACACAGCTATACGCAGAAATTGACCCGGAGCTGGACCAGGACTACCACCGCATCTTCAACCCTAACGAAGAGCGGTAGGCGCCGGCCGGCATCGAAAAGGCGGTGTGCGGGAGCACACGATCCCGCACACCGCTTTTAATTACGTATGGGCTGGCGTCTCAGCCGCGCACGAAGTTAAGCGCGCCCCGCCCGCCATCGTAGTGAATCACCAGGCTGTCGCCGCTGAGCTCAAACGTTTCTGCAGCCTCCAGAGCCTGGAAAAAGCGCTGCTCCTGCTGTGTGGCTGCATCCTCCGTACAGGCCCGGCGGGTGCTGGTCACCGGCCCGAAGCTGAGGGCGCCGTCCTGCGCCTGGTATTCGGCGCTGTACATATTGCAGCCGCCAGAGCCGCCGGCCTGCGATCCGTCCTGGAATTCCAGGGTGACGGTGAAGCCCTCCAGCGCCATCTCCCCGGCGCCGGCCTCTTCGAATGACTCCAGTATCCAGGTAGAGCCGGGCAGCTCGCCGCCGGGCTCCAGGGGCGAGGAGGGATCCGAGCGCACGAAATTCAGCACGCCCTCTCCATCATTGTAGAAAATCTGCAGGTTGTCGCCGGAAAGCTCGTATTCGGCGGCGCCCTCCAGGGCCTGCAGGAAGCGCGTCTCCTGCTCCATCACACCCTCATCCGTGCAGGCCATCAGAGTGGAGACAACCTCGGAGAACGAGATGGTCCCCTCCCCGACCGCCACCTGACCGCCGAAAGAGTTGCAGCCGGCGGAGCCCCCGGCAAGGCCCTCCTCGCCAAACTCCAGTGTGACCGGGGCGCCTTCCAGCGCCGGGGTCACCTCACCCTGCTCTTCGAAAGACTCCAGCTCCCAGAACGTATCCACCAGGGCTGTCGGGCCGGGCTCATCGCCGGCAGGTTCTGTAGTGGGCTGTTCCGTTCCGGTCGCTTCTGCTTCAGGCGTCTCGCCATCCCCGGTGCCGGGCAATTCCACTTCCTCCGGCACGGGGGTGCAGGCAGCGCTCAGCACCAGCACCAGCCCGAGGAGCAGCACCACGAGTTTTCGGATTGAGATTCCAAACATACCTACCTCCTTACACACGTAAAACTATTGCCGGGTTGTCCCCAGCGCTCCCCCACTAGACGGCATACCCGCAAGCATTGTTCCCGTTGTATACCTATGCGAAGTCGAGACTATTATTTGTGCAGTCGCCGGCTAGGGCTGGAGCTGGATCTCTACACTGGCAGCGTGCGCGTCGCCCCCAAAAGCCGGGCTGATGTCACGCACCAGGACTCTTCCCGGTCCGGCCTCTGTGAGCGTGTATGGAATGTCCGCGCTGAACGGGCCGGGCTGGCCCAGGTCCGGCGCATTCACGATGACCGGCTGCTGCCCGATCACATTCCCGTCCACATCCAGGACTTCGATGAGCAGAGACTGCTCGAAGCTGGC
>JAEWYL010000243.1 GCA_023395675.1 Chloroflexota bacterium
CGCCCGCCCCGCCCCCCCAACTTACCCCCCCCCCGCGCGCTGGCCCCCTCGAAGCCGCCAGTTTTCTAACAAATTTGTTATGTTATCCTTCCAAAAAATCACGTAAACTGATTAGATATAATCTGCTAATGGTTTTCTACTTATTTAATAATTCTTCACGCAAGGCCTATACTTTCTGACCTTATGGAACCCTCCGAAGAACTGCTGCGCTTGAGAGAGCAGTACCGGGAACTGGTGGAGCATATCTCCATCGGCGTCTACCGCACTACCCCTGGCCCCCAGGGGGAGTTCCTCATGGCAAACCAGGCGTTTTTGCACATGACCGGTTTCGACTCCCTGGAAGAGCTGCAGCAGATTACCGTCTCCGACCTGTACGAGAACCCTCGCAACCGGCAGTGGTTTTCGGAGCTGGTGATTGAAACGGGCCGGGTGACCGGGCTGGAATTGAGCTGGAAGCGCCGGGACGGCTCGCCCATGTGGGTCTCGGTTACGGCGCAGCTCGTCCGCGAAGGGGATGAGGTCTTCTTCAACTGTACCTGCGAGGACATCAGCCGCCGCAAGCTGGCTGAACGAGAGAAGCAGAGGCGGGCCGAGGAAATCCGCGCCTTTTACGCCCTCTCGCTCGACCTGACCGCCTCGCGCGACCTCCCTACCCTGCTGCAGACCATCGTGGAACAGGCTGTCAAACTCCTGTGGGGCAGCGCCGGCTCGCTCAGCCTGTGCGACCCGGCCCGGGAGGAGGTGCGCCCGGCTGCCTGGGTCACCTCGCCGGCTGTGGAGACCGTGCCATCCATGTATAAGTACGGGGAGGGGACGATCGGCATCTGCGCCCAGACCGGGCGCCCGCTGATCCTGACGCAGAGCGAAAACTGGGGGGGCCGCCTGGCCCACCTCTCCATCAGCCCGTACTATGCCGTGATCTGCGCCCCGCTGCTGTTCAAGGACGAGGTCAAGGGGGTGCTGCAGGTCCTGGCGGAGGAGAAAAACCGCCGCTTTACCGATTCCGACCTGGAACTGCTCACGCTTTTCGCCAACCAGGCGGCGATCGCCATCGAAAACGCCCGCCTGCTGGAGGCAGAGCGCCAGCGCCGCCAGGAGGCGGAAACTCTGAGCCAGGCCACGGCCGTGCTCAACGCCAGCTTCGACCTGGAGCACGTGCTGGAGAGCATCCTGACCCAGATGGAGCGGGTGGTCCCTTACGACAGCGCCTCGATTTTTATCCGCAACCAGGAACACCTGCGCCTGGCGGGCGGGCGGCGCCTGCCCTGCACCGGGCTGATTGACCACGAGTTCCCGGTGGACGTCCTTTCCCAGGAGGCCTGGAGCACCGGGCGGGCGGTCATCCTGGAGGACGCGCAGCAGGAAGGGCGCTACCAGGCCTGGGGCGAGGCCGACCGGGTCCGCAGCTGGATGGGCGTGCCCCTCATCGTGCGCGGCGAGGCGATCGGGCTGGTGACGCTGGACCACTACCAGCCGGGCATCTACGGGCAGCAGCAGGCCGCCCTGGCCGAGGCTTTCGCCAACCAGGCGGCCATTGCCATCGAGAACGCCCGCCTGTTCGAAGCCGAGCGAAAGGCCCGCGAGCAGGCGGATGCCCTGCGCAATGCCGCCCAGATGGTGAGCACCAGCCTGTCGCTGGACGAGGTGCTGGACGCCGTCCTCGAGGGGCTGGGCCGGGTGCTGAATATTGACAGCGGGGGGGTGCTGCTGGTGGAGGGGAACCGGCTGGCGATCAAGGTCGGAAAAGGCTACCAGAATTTCTGCGATCCGAAATACATCCCCACCCTGAGCCTGGAGCTCGACAGCGAATATGCGGCGGCCGAGGTATTGAAGACCGGGCAGCCCCTGGTCCTGACGGATGCGCAGAACGACAGGCGCTGGAAAGCGCAGGAGATCGGGGCGCACGTGCAGTCGTGGCTGGGCGTCCCGCTCCAGGCGCGGGAGAAGACCATCGGGCTGCTGAGCCTGGACCGGGTGACGCTCGACGGGTTCACCCCCGAGGAGGTGGCGCTGGCGCAGACTTTCGCCGCCCATGTCTCGGCAGCCATTGATAATGCCCGCCTGTACGAGGCCGCCGAGCGGCGGGCCGCCGAGCTGGAGGCCATTCACCGCGCCAGCATCAGCCTGACCTCCAGTCTGGAGCTGCGCCAGGTGCTGGACTCCATTTTGAGAAGCGTGATGGACATCGTCCCGGAGATGCAGGACAGTATCATCTACCTGTACAGTCCGGAAAACGGGGGCGTGCTGCAGTTCGGGTCTGCCCTGTCGGCACGCGGGCAGATGGATGGCTCCTGGCAGCAGCCGCGCCGGGAGGGCCTGACTTACACCGTGGCCCACTCCGGGCAGACCGTGGTGGTGCCGGATATCCGCCGCCACCCGCTGTATCTCAACGCCCCGAACGACTGGACCGGCTCGATTGTGGGCATCCCGCTCAAAATCGGCGAGCGTGTGGTGGGGGTGATGAATATCGCCTACCACGCGCCGCGCCATTTCGCCCCGGAAGAGCTGCGCCGGATACGCCTGCTGGGCGACCAGGCCGCCATCGCCATTGAAAACGCGCGCCTCTTCGAAGCTGCCGCCACAGAGCGCCGCCATCTCAGCCTGCTCTACCAGGTCGGCCAGGAGCTTACCGCCAGCCTGGACCCGGACTATATCATGAGCCGGGCGCTGACCCTCGCCTGCCAGGCCCTGAGCGGCATGATGGGGCGCGCCTTCGTCTTAGTCCCCGGCGAAGAACGCCTGCGCCTGACCGCCATGTACGGTTGGCCCGACTACTCGCTGGAAGAGGTGGACCGGACACTGAACCTCACCCCCTCGCGCGGGCTGAGCGGTTGGGTTTTCAAGCACCGCCAGGCGGTCGTCATCCCGGATACCCACAAAGAAAAACGCTGGATTAAAAACCTGGGCCTGATGGACAACGCCCGTTCGGCTGTCAGCGCGCCCGTCATGGCGGGCGACCGGGCCCTGGGCGTGTTTACCCTGATGCACCCCTCGCCGGGGATTTTTACGGACGAACACCTGCACCTGCTCCAGGCCATCTGCCAGCAGGTCGGCCTGGCGTTGAGCAACGCCAGCCGCTACCAGGAGATCAACCGCAGGCTGGCGGAGAAGACCCTGATCCACGACCTGGCGCAGACCTTCAACCAGCGTCTGGAAGTCTGCATCCTGCTGGAGGAGGTGGTCAAGGGGCTTGCCAGGGAGTTCGGTTATCCCCAGGTGCGCATTTTCCTGGTCGAGGGGGACGAGCTCGTGCTGAAGGCCTGCCACGGGCCTGTGCCCGAGCGCGAGCGCTTCTCGCTCTCCGAAGGGGTGATCGGCAGGGTAGCCCGCACCGGAAAATCGGTCTTCCTGCCCGACGTGACCCAGGACTCCGATTACGAAGCCTGCATCCCCGAAACCCGGGCGGAGCTGGCGGTCCCCATTTACCGGGGCGGGCTGGTGGTGGGCGTGATCAATGTGGAGACCGACCTTCCGTTCGATCTGAGCATCCAGGACCTGGACCTCTTGCAGGTGCTGGGCGTGCAGATTTCGATCGCCCTGGAGAACGCCGTCCTGTTCGAGCGCGCCCGCGAAAGCCTGCTGGAGCTGGAGCGCGCCCTGGAACACCTGCCCGTGGGGGTGCTGCTGCTGGACCGTGAGCACCGGCTGCTGGCCTCCAACCCCATCGCCCGTTCCATTCTGCAGGCGCTCTCGGTGGATCTCTCGCAGGGCTACCTGCACCAGATTGGCCCATTCTTCATCACGGAGCTCACCGCCCGGCATGCCGACCCGAGCCCGCTCCAGCTCACCCTGAAGGGGAAATCGCCGCGTTACTTTGAGGCCCTCGCCCGCCCGGTCGGGGAAGAGTTCCAGCGCTGGGTGCTGACCCTGCGGGAGGTGACCGAGGAGCGCAACAGCCAGATACGCATCCAGATGCAGGACCGCCTGGCTACCGTGGGGCAGCTCGCGGCGGGCATCGCCCACGATTTCAACAACATCCTGGCAGCCATACAGGTTTATACCGACCTGCTCCATTACGACGTGGGGCTGGCAGCCCTGAGCCACGAGCGCCTGGGGATCATCCAGGAGCAGGTGCAGCGGGCCTCCAGCCTGATCCGCCAGATCCTGGACTTCAGCCGGCGCTCGGTGATGGAGCAGAGCAGGATGGACCTGCTGCCATTTTTAAAGGAGTTTGTCAAGATGCTGGGCCGGGTGATGCCCGAGAGCATCCTCATCGAGCTGGGGACCCCGCCGGAACCGGTCGTGGTAAACGCCGACCCCACCCGCCTGCAGCAGGTGCTGATGAACCTGGCTTTGAACGCCCGGGACGCCATGCCGGGGGGCGGGCGGCTGTTTTTCGAACTCTCCAGGTTCAGCCTGCAGCCCGAGGAACCCGCGCCGCTGGCCTTGCTGCCGCCCGGCGATTGGATCACCCTGACGGTCAAAGACGAGGGCGTGGGCATCCCGGAGGAGAACCTGCCGCATATTTACGAGCCTTTCTTCACCACCAAGGTAGTGGGCGAGGGCACCGGGCTGGGCCTGGCCCAGGTCTACGGCATCATCAAACAGCACGACGGCTTCATCGACGCGAGCAGCCAGCCCGGAGAGGGGACGGCCTTCACCCTCTATCTCCCGGCGCTGGAAGGCCCCGGAGAGCGGGAGAGCGTCCCGCAGGTGTTCGAAAGCCTGGACGGGGTCGGGAAAGAGGTGCTGGTGGTCGAGGACGACCCGGCGACCTGCGACGCGCTGGAGGCGCTGCTGGAGACCCACAACTACCGGGTGATGACCGCCGAGAACGGGCTGGATGCATTAAAAATCTACGAGGATAAGCAGCTCTCGAACGGCGTTCCGCCGGTATCGCTGGTGATCAGCGATATCGTCATGCCGAAGATGGGCGGGCTGGCCCTTTATGAGGCCCTGCGCCAGCGCTGGCCCGAGGTGAAGATGCTGTTCATTACCGGGCATCCTCTGAACAGCGAGAGCCAGGTCCTGCTCGAAGAAGGCCGGGTCTCCTGGCTGCAAAAACCTTTCTCCGTGCAGCAGTTTATTTCCTCCGTCAAAAAGCTGGCGCCCGGGGAGTAGCCGGAAGTTCCACGGCGACCGAAGTCGCTGAATAGCGCCCAGCCCCGATTGAGGGCGGGAAACGCGATGTCCAAAAATTCGGCGCAAAGCGCCGAATTTTTGGACATCGCTAATTTCCCCCTTCACAGGGGCAGTACTACACCTTCACATTCTCCCATCCGGCAGCACCAGCGGGGTGCCGTAATCGGGATGGGGGACGATGTGCACCGGGACCTGGTAAGCTGCGGTCACCAGATCGGGGGTGAGCACCTCCTCCGGCGTGCCCACCGCCCGCAGCCTGCCCCCGACCAGCAGGGCCACCCGGTCGGCATACAGGGCCGCCAGGTTGAGGTCGTGCAGCGCCATCAGAACGGCGCGCTTTTCCCCGGTCGCCAGCGTGCGGGCCAGGTTCAGCAGCGCGGTCTGGTGCTGGAGGTCCAGGTGGGCGGTGGGCTCGTCCATGAGCAGCACGGGGGTATCCTGGGCCACGGCCCGCGCCAGCAGGACGCGCTGCTGCTCGCCGCCGGAGAGCTCCCCGATGCGCCGCCCGGAGAGCTCTCCGGTGGCGGTCTGGTCCATGGCCCAGCGGGCCCGCTCCCGGTCTCTGGGGTCCGTCTGCCCGAGCCAGCCCAGGTAGGGGGTGCGCCCGAGCAGGACCGTCTGCCAGACCGTGTAATCGGCCGGCAGGCGGCGCGCCTGCGGGACCACCGCCAGGCAGCGCGCCCGCTCCGCCGGAGAGATCCGGCTCAGGTCTTTCCCGTCCAGCCGCAGCTCCCCCGACCGGGCCGGGATCACGCCGCTGATGGCTTTGATGAGGGTGCTCTTCCCGGCCCCGTTTGGGCCGATCAGGGCCACGATCTCCCCCGGGTGCACGCACAGGTCAATCTCGTGCAGCACGGTGCGGGGTCCATAATTTACCACCAGGTTTTTGATTTCCAGCATTTCCACTCCAACCACAAAACAGGGCTCGGGCGTCCCCCTGAACGCTCCATCACTCCTCCCGGTAGCCGCGCGAGCGGCGCAGAACCCAGAGGAAGAACGGCGCGCCGGCCAGCGCAGTCATGATGCCCACCGGCAGCTCCTGCGGCGCCAGCAGGACGCGCGCCAGCAGGTCGAAGAGCAGCAGCGAGGCAGCCCCGCCCAGGATGGACAGGGGGATCAGGCTGCGGTAATCGGGGCCCCAGAGCATGCGGGCCACGTGCGGGACGATCAGGCCCACGAAGCCGATCAGCCCCGAGTAGGCGATGGCGGCCGCGGTCGCCAGGGACGAACCGATGATCAGGATCAGGCGCACCCGCTCCACCCGCAGCCCGAGCTGCCGGGCCTGGTCCTCGCCGAACTGGAGCACGTTGAGCGCGTGGCCCGAGAGCAGCAGCACCACCAGGCCGAGGATCACGTAAGGCAGGGCGCCCAGGACGGGGTCCCAGCCGCCCATGGCGGAGCCGCCCAGCAGCCAGACCAGCGCCCGCCGCACCTCCCCCTGGGAACGCAGCATCAGGAAGGAAGTGAGGGCGGTGGCGAAGGAGCTGATCGCCACGCCGGCCAGGATCAGGGTGGTGGTCCCCTGGCCGCCCCCGCCCGAGAAGACGGCCCGCTGCGAGAGCAGGTACACCAGGAGCACGGTCAGCAGGGCGCCCAGGAAGGCGGCCGCCGGCACGCTGAAAATTCCGAGCAGGCTCTGGGGCCACTGGATGGACATGGCCATCACGGCCCCGAGCCCGGCGCCCGAGGCGGCCCCGATCAGGTATGGATCGGCCAGGGGATTGCGGAACAGGCCCTGGTAGGCCGCGCCGCTCCCGGCCAGGGCGGCCCCGGTAAGCGCCATGAGCACAGTGTGGGGCAGGCGAATATCGAAGACGATCACGGCTGCGGTATCCGCCTGCGAACCGCCCAGAGCCAGGAGCCGGTCGGAGATCAGGCGCAGCAGGGTCCCCGGGGAGATGTACACCGCCCCGAAGGCGATGCTGAGCACCAGCGCCAGCGCGAGGAAGCAGAGGGTGATGAGATAGGGGAGGATGTTCTTCTGCATGGTTGCTCGGGAGGGGCTGCCCCGGGAGTTCAGGACTCCGGGGGCAGCCTGGCGCCCCGGCCGTCCTAGCCGGCCAATTCAGGGTGCAGCAGCTCCACCAGAGCTTCCAGCGCGTCCACCAGGCGCGGGCCGGGCCGGCTGGCCAGGTTATCGTCAAACGGGTGGATCTGGTTATTCTTCACCGCTTCCATATTCTCCCAACCCGGACGGGCGGCCACCGATTCCGGCGTGATCCCGTAGGCCGCGTCGCCCAGCAGAATGATGTCGGGGTTCTGGACCAGGAGCTCTTCGGCGCTCATCTGGGCCCAGGGCGTATCCAGGACGCCGGCCACGTTCTGCCCGCCCGCCATCTGGATCAGCGAGTCCATGAAAGTGCCCGGGCCGGCGGTATAGGGCGCGTCCGGGTCGCTGGCGTCGAGCTCATAAAAGACCTTCGGCCGCTCCGTCACCCCGGCAGCTTTCTCGACCACCGCAGCCACGCGCTGCTCCAGGCTCTGCGCCAGCGCTTCCGCCTCCTCCTGGTGTCCGGTCAGCTCTCCGACGATGCGCAGGTTCTCATACACCCCCTCCAGCTCGACGGGGTTCTTCAGGTAATAGACGGTCAGGCCCAGGTCTTCGAGGACGCCGACCAGTTCGGGCGGGTTGAGCTCGGAGGCCAGCACCAGGTCCGGCTGCAGGCTGACGAGCGTTTCAGTGTTGAACTCGCCGAAAGAACCGCCCACTTTCGTCAGCGCTTTGGCCTCCTCGGGGTAATCGCTGAACTCATCCGCCCCCACAACCTGGGCGCCTGCTCCCACCGCGAAAAGGACCTCGGTGTTGGAGGGCGCGAGAGAGATGATGCGCTGCGCAGGGCCTGGCAGGGTCACGCTGCGCTCCAGGCCGTCGGTGAATTCCAGCCCACCGGCGGGGGCTGCGGGCGGTTCGGTCTCGACCGGCTCGGGCGCCTGGGGTTCGGTGGGGGCGGCCTCGGCGGGCGCGGTCGGGGGAGCGCTCTGCTCGGGAGCGGGGGTGGAGGCCGGGCTGCAGGCTGCAAGCGCCAGGCACAGGATCAGGAAAAGCAGGGGCAGGGGGGAGATGCGCTTCATATTCATCATTAACCTTACTCAATGGTCATCAGGATAATCGGGCCGGTCCCGCCGGTTGGCGTCTTCTTCCGGCAAGTTTATGCATGGGTCTCTGGTCTGTACGGCAGGGAAATAAAAACCCCTGCCGCAGGACAGGGAGTTGAGCGCTTCAGAACTGGATTGTGCTCGTTCCCACCTCCTTTCTGCGAGGCTGTGGTGAACCCAACCAGAGCGGGCGACCTGGCTCTGGCAAACGGCTGGATAACCGCCTGCCATTACAGTTGCGCAACAGCGCCGGACTCCGCCTGTCTTCCGACAGGCGCCACCGGCTTCGCCTTTCAGCCTCCCATCCGGGGGATAGGTACTCTGGCTGATGTGGATTGTACGGACGGGGGTATTGTAAGCCAGCCCGGCGGCTGAGTCAAGCGATTGGGCGGCGGGGTGCGCGAAACAACCGATAAGGGATGAAGGTGTGCGCTGAGGCCGCACACCTTCATCCCTTATCGGCCAAAACTATCTTTTTTGAAAACTTCCGCAAGCCTTCAACCCCACTTGATTAGATCATATTGGTACATTTGGGGGAGGGACAGGCGCGCCCGCTTCCAGTATCCTTAGGACGCTGGCAAACCTCTGTCTTCATAGCGCAAAGCAGTACAGCGCTGTGCAGCGGGGAATAACCAGAGCGGCAAGCTGGTACATTAATTCTTGACGTTGAAAATGGCAAACCTGCCGAAAGGCAGCGACGCAAAGTTACGGGTCTAAACGGTATTCCTTTCTCTCATCCTGTCCGCCGTATGATCGCCGAACCGCCTAAGTCCGAATAACCGCGCTCCGGTAAATCCCTTAGGCATGGCCCAGGGGATTTTTTATTTCCCCTGAACAAAGCTGTAGTAGGACCTGTCCAGATATTCAGCCGGGAGGCACCCGCCAAAGCACCCTGCAACCCTCAAGCCTCCTGCCTGAACCTGGACGGGCGTTGATCGAGGTAAAAGTGCGCAATATCAATAAAAACGCTGTCAATCGAGCCACAAGGCCGGCAAACATCTTTTTCGCCCTCCTGGGCGTACTCGCCCTGACATTCACCAGCGCCAGGCCGCAGACCGTGCGGGCCGGCGAAGACTCCCCCTCCAAAACCTTTTTCCCGCAGGTCGGCCAGATGAGCTATTTCCTCACTTCGAGCGGCCCGGACTGGCTGGCCCGCCTGAACGCCTACCGCTCCATGGCGGACCTGCCCGCCCTGCAGGAAAACCCCGAGTGGAGCGAGGGCGACAGCCTGCACGCCCGCTATATGGTAAAAAATGACCGGGTGGAGCACAGCGAGGCGCCCGGCAACCCCTGGTACTCCGCCCAGGGAGACGCCGCCGCCCGGGCCTCCAACCTGGTCGGCAGCGGGGACCCGCAGGCCAGCGACCTGTTCGCCATTGACGCCTGGATGCAGGCCCCCTTCCACGCCCTGGGAATCCTGGACCCCGAGCTCACCCAGGTCGGTTTTGGCAGCTACCGGGAGCAGGATGAAGTGGTACAGATGGGCGCGGCCCTGGACATCTCCCGCGGGATCACCGGCCTGCCCGCCGGGACGCGCTTCCCGATCATCTGGCCCTCGAGCGGCTCCGTGGTCCCCCTGACCGGCTTCACCAGCGAGCATCCCGACCCGCTCACCAGCTGCCCGGGATATACCAGCCCGAGCGGTCTGCCCATCATCATCCAGCTCGGCGCCGGGCAGCTCAGCCCGCAGGTGACCGCCAGCTCCTTCAAGCAGGGGTCCACCGCCCTGGAGCACTGCGTATTCTCCGAGGTGGATTACTACAACCCGACCGGCGCCGACCAGGAGCTCGGGCGCACCATCCTGGACCTGCGGGATGCGGTGGTGCTCATCCCGCGCCACCCGCTCACCCCGGGAGCGCGCTACACGGCCTCGGTCCAGGTGGACGGGCAGACCCACACCTGGAGCTTCGAGGTCTCGCCCGACGCCAGGCCGGTCACCCAGGGACCATAAACAAAAAGTAAGGGGCTGTCCAAAAAGTCTGGGCAGCCCCTTTCGCGTTTAAAGAAGATGTGATTCAATAGGGGGTATGAAGAAAAAAAGCTCGCCACCCGTGTTCAAGGAATATACCCAGGGGCAGATCGTCCTG
>JAEWYL010000172.1 GCA_023395675.1 Chloroflexota bacterium
CCCCCCCCCCCCCCCCCCCCCCCCCCCCCCCCCCCCCCCCCCCCCCCCCCCCCCCCCCCCCCCCCCCCCCAAACCCCCGCCCCATTCACAACCTTTTTGTGCACCCATCAAAGGCGCGCATATTGCAAATCTCAGGCGCATGGGGTACGATTAGGCGTCGAAACCCGGCCTCTGGCGGGGCGGCAAGAACTCATAACCTGGAGTAGAAGATGAAGAACGCGCGCAGATTTTTTTTATTTTCCTTCCTGCTTGTCCTGCTGCTGGCCGCGGCCTGCCAGCGTGCGGCCCAGGGCCCCACGGTCGCCAGCCCCGAGGCGGAGAAGACCACGGTGCGCGGCAGGGTGATGACGCAGGGCCAGCCGCTGGTGGACACCACCGTGCGCCTGGCCGAGGTCTTTCGTGAGGGGGAGGGCCAGGAGGAGGGCGCTTACGTGCTGGACGGCGCCTTCAGCCCGGGGGCGATCACCGACGGCGAGGGCTACTTCGTGATGGAGAATATCGAGCCCATCGAGTACGTGATGATCGTGGGGGACGTGTACGGCATCCACACCGTGGTCGCCAACTCGGACGGGAAGCCAAGAGTCTGGGAGACCCAGGCCGGCGAGGTGGTTGATTTCGGGGTGGTGACGATCACGCTCGGGCAGTAGGCGGCGCCGCGCCTCCTGCGATGCGTTCGTACAGGCGGCAGTAAGCGCCCGCCACCGTCTCGATGGAGAAGGCCTGCAGGATCCCGGCTGCGCCGGCTGCAGCCTTCTCCCGCCCGGACGGGTCCGCCAGGGCGCCCAGGATGGCCTCGCCCAGGGCTCTGCCGTCGCCCGGGGGCGCCAGCCAGCCGGTCTCCCCGGGCCTGACCAGCTCGCGCGTGCCCGGCACATCCGTGGCCACCACCGGCGTGCCGCTCGCCATGCTCTCCAGGATGGCGGTGGGGAGCCCCTCCCATAACGAGGACGAGACGAATAGATCCAGGCAGGGCAGCAGCTCTTCCACGTCGCGGCGCGGGCCGGTGAAGATCAGCCGCCCGGAGAGCCCCAGGGATTGGGCCTGCGCCTGCAGCTCCGCAGCCAGCTCACCGTCGCCGATAAGCAGGAAGCGCGCCTGCGGCAGCCGCTCCAGCACGCGGGCTGCGGCCTCTACCAGGTAGCGGTAGCCCTTCTGCTCGCTCAGCCGCCCCACCGAGCCCACCACCACGGCCTCCGGCGGCAGCCCCAGGGAGCGCTTTCTGGCCTCCCGGTCCACCTGCACCTCCTGAAAACGGCTCAAATCAATGGCGTTGTAGATGCACTCCGCCCTGCGCCCCAGCAGCCGGCTGACCGGGCGGCGGTTCATCACCTCGGTGATCGCCTGGCTGACCCCCACCTCGGCGGAGAACAGCAGCGGGTAGAGCAGGTTGGTGAGGAAGATGCGCCGCAGGGGGCGCTTGCGCCACTCGTAGCGGAAGCCGTAATGCACGGTGCGCATGGCGGCCGGAGGCCCCGTCAGGCCGCGCAGCAGGAGCGCCGCCGCGTCCGAGAACTCGGAGTGGCTGTGCAGGACGTCCGCCGGCGAGGTCTTCAGCCGCCGGCGCAGGCCGCTCAGCGCCTGCCGGAAACTGCGGTAAGGCCGCGCGCCGTCCCAGGGGGCGGCGGCGAAGGCCTGGATCCCCTGCGCGCGCAGGGCCTCCATCCAGCGGTCCTCGTCCGGGCTGCCCGTGTGCCAGAGCGCCCCGACCGAGACGGAGTAGCGCGCCGGGTCCAGCGCCCGGCTCAGGGCGGTCACAAAGCGGCCGATCCCGCCGCCGCCGCCCTCGATATCGAAGCTGTAAATCAGGTTCAGGATGCGTACAGGTTTTTTCATGCTCTACCCCGCAGGGGGAGACCCTGAGAACCTATCCTAAAATTTTGTTGTCGTGATGGGGGCTGCGCCCCCCATCACAACAACAATATCATCCATATTTTCAGGATAGGTTCTTCGGGTCTTGTCTCAAACGGCGGAAATCCCCGGCGATCAGCGCGCCGGCTCGGTCTGCCTGCGCCGCCAGGGCGGGGATGGAGGCCCGCAGCCCGGCGCGCAGCGCCTCCCGCCCCTCCCACAGGGCGGTCAGGCGGTCAATCAGCGCCTGGGCGCCGGTCTCCTGGATGTCCAGCGCCCAGGCCTCCACCCCGAGCATGCGGGCGATGCCGCGGGTCTTGTGCTGGTAGCCGATGGCGATCACCGGCACGCCCATCCCCAGGGCGAAGATGTTCGAGTGCATGCGCGTACCGATGAAGAGGTCCATCTGCCCGTAGACGGCTTTGAGCAGCGCGGGCGGCAGGGCCTCCTCCACCAGGGTCACGGAGGGCTGCAGGTCGGCGAGGCGGGGCAGGATGCGCCGCGCCGGGGCCCGGTCGTCCTGGGCGGGGTAGGGCCCGGTCACCTGGGGCAGGAGCAGCGCCCGCCCACCGTAGGTCTCCACGAAAAAGCGCACCGCGGCGCAGACGGCGGCCTCGTAGCGCTCCTGCAGGTGGAAGCGCGTGTTCTGCGCGCCCCAGTTGATCATGGTCACGCCCAGCAGGGGCCGGTCCTGGTCGAGGTCGAAGCCGAGCCCCTGCAGCCAGGCGCGGGCGGCCTGCGGCGGGTCCGGCTCGAAGGCCAGGGCGATATCCGGGACCAGGTGCAGCCGCTCCGGGGGCAGCCCGCAGGCCCGCAGCTCCTCCAGCGAGACCGCCTCCCGCACCATCACCAGGCGGGCGCGCCGCAGCACCCAACCCACCGCCCGCCGCTCCCAGGCGGCGTGGAAGGGCCCGTAGGACTGGGGGAAAAGATACAGGGGCCTGCCGGCCGCCAGGGCCAGCGCCATGCTGTAGAGCGAGAGCAGCAGGGCCACCCCGCGGCCCGAGCTGTAGAGGAACCCGCCGGGGGCGCTGAGGACCAGCTCGGCCTGCAAATAGGCCTCCAGCAGCGCCCGCAGGGGCCGGGGCGCAAGGCGCGGCAGGAACCTGCCGCTCAGGCGGTAGAGCAGCAGGGGCAGCAGGGTGGCGGGGAGCAGGAGCAGCAGCCGCCCGGCCCGCCAGCGCGCCTCGCCGCCCGGTCCGGCGCTTTTCAGCCAGGTGAAGAGCGAAGGGGCGGTGCGGGCCTCCCCGGTGTAGCTGGCGGGGTCGTCCATCGCCAGGGTCAGTTCCAGCCCGGGAAAATGCGCGCGGAGCTGGCGCACCGCCTGGGTGGTCAGGGCGGCGTCCCCCGCGTTGCGGTTCGAGTGCACGTTGATCAGCAGGGCTTTCATCGTGTTATCCGTAGGTAGCAGCGCATATCAATAACCGCCTGTTTCCTCAGGGTCGCATGGTGCTATCCGCGCCGGTCGGGAGAGGGTCTTCTCACAGCAGCCTGACAAAACGCGGTAGCCAGGTGCCAGGCACTTTCACGGCAGAAAGCACCCGTAGCAGGCTGAGCACCTTCGCCAGCCTGGGCTCAATCCGGGCGAAAAAGTGCCTGGCACCTTACAGACTGGATGCTATTTGTAGCCGTGCCCACCGTCCCCCGGCGAGGTGGTCTCCCCACCGCGCCTCACGGTTTTCCGTCCCGAACAGGGGCACGGCTGCGCCCGTTCCGGCGCAGGACCCGTGAATTTCCCGCCGTGCCCCTACAGGAATCGGGGATTTCG
>JAEWYL010000231.1 GCA_023395675.1 Chloroflexota bacterium
CTGCGTGATCCACGCTTACCGGCGGCGCTGCCGGCTTTCTCTACTTGCGAGGTATTATGGGAATTGATATAAGCGAGGCAAAAGTTGAACGCAACGAGTTCGGCCTGTGGGCGGGCTGGACCCTGGCGACCACGGCGGGGATGCTGGCAGGTTTCCTGCCCGCGCTCTTCCTGGCGCAGGCCATAGACCTGTGGCTGGTGCGCATCCTGCTGCCGCTGTGGGCCGGGCTGCTGGTGGGCGTCTTCCAGTGGCTGGCGCTGCGCCCCTACCTGACCCACGCCGCGGACTGGATCGCCCACGGGGGGGCGGGGCTGGCCGTGGGCTACGCGCTGGGGCTGGCCCTGATCCAGGCCCTGGGCGGAAGCCCCATCGGGGCGCTGCTGGGCTACCTGCTCTTCGGCCTGATCATCGCCCTGCTGCAGTGGCCCGCGCTGCGCCGGGAGATCCCGAACGTCATCTACTGGGTGGCTGCCAGCGTGATCGGCTGGGCCCTGGGCGCCTATCTCGCCCCGCTGGTGCTGAACCTGATCACCGGGGACTCGGTCAGCCAGGCCTTGAGCACCACCGTCATCGCCGCGGTCACCGGGCTGGTGGCAGGCGCCGTCACCGGGATCGCCCTGGTGTGGGTGGTGCGCAAACCGGAGCTGCCGGAAGCAGGAGGGGTATAAATGTACCGCATGTCTACTCGCAGAGGCCGAGGCGGGGGCTGCATGGGCAGGCTGCTGATCGCCGGGCTCCTGGTCGGGGCCTCGCTGATCACGTATTTCAGCTCCCGGCAGGACAATCCCGTCACCGGCGAAACCCAGTACGTGGATATCACCCCCGAGCAGGAGATCGCCCTCGGGCTGCAGGCCGCGCCCGAGATGGCGCAGCAGTTCGGCGGGCTGGACCCCGACCAGCAGGCCCAGGCCCGGGTGGACCAGATCGGGCAGCAGATCGTCGAGCAGTCGCCGGCGGGCCGCTCGCCCTACCGCTACGATTTTCACCTGCTGGGCGACGCGCAGACCATCAACGCCTTCGCCCTGCCCGGCGGGCAGATCTTCATCACCCGGGCGCTGTACGACCGCCTGCAGACCGACGGCGAGTTGGCGGGGGTGCTCGGGCACGAAGTGGGGCACGTGGTCGGGCGGCATTCCGCCGAGCAGATCGCCAAGGCCAAACTGACCGAAGGCCTGACGGGGGCGGCGGTGATCGCCGCCTATGACCCCGACAACCCTTCCAGCGTTGGCTACGCGCAGATGGCGGCCATGATCGCCCAGCTCGTCAATATGCGCTTCTCGCGCCAGGACGAGCTCGAATCCGATTACCTCGGCGTGTGCTTTATTGAAGACTCCGGCCACGATCCCCGCGAGCTGGTCCGGGTGATGAACGTCCTGGCCGAGGCCTCCCAGGGCAACGCGCCCCCCGAGTTCTTCAGCACCCACCCCAACCCCGAAAACCGGGTGCAGCGCATCGAAGACGCCATCCAGAACCTGAACCAGTGTCCGGGCTGAACGGGACTTGCGCCCAGTTTGGCAGGGCGGCAAAGCGTCCCGCACCGCTGGCTGGTGCGAGGCGCTTTTTTCCCCCGTCACGGCTCCGGGCAGGCTGCGGGCGCCCCACCGCAGGCTGGTGCGAGGCGCTTTTTTGTCACCGCCACGCCTCCGGGCGGGCCGCGGGCACCCCACCGCAGTCTGGTGCGAGGCGCTTTTTCTTCCCCGTCACGCCTCCGGGCAGGCTGCGGGCGCCCCACCGCAGGCTGGTGCGAGGCGCTTTTTCTTCCCCGTCACGCCTCCGGGCAGGCTGCGGGCGCCCCACCGGACTGAATCATCCCTGGCGCGGCAGCGCCTTGCACCTGAGATGCCCGCATCACTCAGGTGCAAGGCGCTCCTGCGCCCGCGCCGCCCAACATCCGGCAGGCGTCCCTTGCCCGTCCATCCCCACTGTCCGGGCGGTAAAGCGCCTCGCACCGCTGGCTGGTGCGAGGCGCTTTTTATTCCCCCCCACCCCTCCGGCCAGGCTGCGGGCGCCCCACCGGATTGTATCTTCTCAGGCGCGGCAGCGCCTTGCACCTGAGATGCCCGCGTCACTCAGGTGCAAGGCGCTTTTTTCCCCGTCACGGCTCCGGGCAGGCCGCAGGCGCCTAGAACTTCAGCGCTGCCCGGACGCGGCCGTCCTCGTCGGCCGGGGCCAGCTCGAAGCCGAGCTCCCGGCTGATGTGCAGCATGGCCTGGTTGTCGCTGGTGATGACCGCCTCGAGCGTGCCCAGCCCCTCGCTGCGCGCCACCTCGATCAGCCTGCGGAGCAGCTCCCGGCCGATGCCCATGCCCTGGCAGCAGTCGCTGATCAGCACGCTGAAGCGGCCCACGTTCATGCCGTGCATCTTGCTCAGCCGCCCGGCGCCGACGATCTCCGTCTGCCCCTCCTCGCCTGAAGGCCGCTCCACCACCAGGGTGATCTCCCGGTCGTAGTCGCCGTGGGCGATGCGCGACAGCCGCTCGTGAGTGATGCGGTCAATCAACTGCATGGGGTGCATATAGCGCAGGTAGACGCTGCGGTCCGAGAGCGTCTGGTGAAAATCCACCAGGGCGGGCTCGTCCTCGGCCCGGATGGGACGGATGACCAGCGGGGTCCCGTCTTTGGCCGTGAAGCGGGTGACGTACTGGGTGGGATAGGGGCGGATCGCCAGGCGCGGGAGCTGCGCGGCGCTCACCTCCGGCTCGTAGACCACCACGCGGGCGTCCAGCGCCAGCAGGCCCTCCGGGGAGGCCACCAGGGGGTTGATATCCAGCTCTTTGATCCAGGGCTGCTCCACGATCAACTGGCTGAAGCGCACGATGAGCTGCTCCAGAGCCGCCAGGTCCACCGGTTGGCGGCCGCGCACCCCTTTCAGGGCGGTGTAGATCTTGGTGCGTTCGATCATGCGCCGCGCCAGGGTGGTGTTCAGCGGGGGCAGGGCCAGGGAGCGGTCTTTGAAGACCTCCACCAGCTGCCCGCCCATCCCGAAGAGCAGCACCGGGCCGAACTGCGGGTCAATGCTGGAGCCCAGGATGATCTCGTAGCCCTCCAGCTTGATCATGGGCTGCACCGTCACCCCCAGGAAATGCTCCTTGCCGGAGGCGTCCCGTTCGCCCACGCGCTCGGCCACCGTCTGCCGGATCTCCTGGTAGGCCTGGCGCACGGCTTCAGCGCCGCCCAAGTTCAGCTTGACCCCGCCCACGTCGGTCTTGTGGGTGATGGTCTCGGAGTGGATCTTCACCACCACCGGGTAGCCGATGGCCTCGGCCGCCGCCACCGCTTCCTCCGGGGAGGCGGCGATGCGGGTCTCCCCGGTGGGGATGCCGTAAGCCGCCAGCAGGTTCTTCGATTCGTATTCGGTCAGGATGGTGCGCCCGGCGCTGCGGGCGGTGCTGATGATCTGCTCCGCCAGCTCCCGGTCGGGGTCCGCCTCGGTGGGCAGCATGGGGGTCTCGTACAGCCGGGTGAGGATATCGGCGTAGTTGGACATGTAAGAGAACATGCGCGCCGCCGTGTCCGGGTAGGGGAAGGTGGGGATGTTGGCCCGGTTGAGGATATTCTCGCCCGCGGCCACGTCCATGCCGCCCATCCAGCTCGCCAGGACCGGTTTCTCCAGGCTCTGGGCGTAGGGGCGCAGCTCCTCCGCCGTCTCGGTCGGGTCGGTCATCGCCTGCGGGGTCAGGATCACCAGCAGGCCGTCGCTGTTCGGGTCTTTGGCCGCGATCTCCAGGGCTTTGGCGTAGCGCTCGGGGCTGGCGTCCCCCAGGATATCCACCGGGTTATTGTGGCTCCAGGCGGCCGGGAGCAGATCATCGAAGGCCCCCATGGTCTCCTGCGAAAGCTCGGCCAGCTCGGCCCCGCTGGAGATCAGCGCGTCGGTCGCCAGCACCCCGGGGCCTCCGGCGTTGGTGAGGATGGTCATGCGCCGCCCTTTCGGGGTGGGCTGCTTGTCCAGCACCTCGGCCATGTAGAACAGCTCGGCGATGGTGTTCACACGCAGCACGCCGCTGCGCCGGAAGGCGACGTCCAGCACCTCGTCGCTGCCGGTGAGCGAGCCGGTGTGCGAGGCGGCCGCCTTGGCCGCCCCGGCCGTGCGCCCGGGCTTGATGACGATGATGGGCTTGGTCAGGGCCACCTCGCGGGCGGCGGACATGAAGGCCCGCGCGTCGCCGATGGTCTCCATGTAAATGACGATGCTCTTGGTGTTCGGGTCGTCGCCCAGGTAGTAGATCAGGTCGCCCCAGTTGACGTCCAGCATCGAGCCGATGGAGACGAAGGCGCTGAAGCCCACGTTCTCCTTGAGGCTCCAGTCCAGTACGGCGGTGCAGAGCGCGCCGCTCTGGCTGATGAAGCCCACGTTCCCCGGGCGGGCCATGGCGCTGGCGAAAGTGGCGTTCAGCCCGCTGATGGGGCTCATCACCCCCAGGCAGTTCGGGCCGATGATGCGCATATGGCCGCGGGCGTGCTCCAGGATCTGCCGTTCCAGCTCGGCCCCCTCGGGCCCGGTCTCCTTGAAACCGGCGGAGATCACGATGGCGCCCTTCACCCCCACCTCCACACATTCCTTAATAATGCCGGGCACGGTGCGGGCCGGGGTGGAGATCACCGCCAGGTCCACCGGCTCGGGGACGGAGGAGACATCCGGGTAAGCTTTGATGCCCAGCACGCTGGGCCGTTTGGGGTTGACCGGGAAGACCGCCCCCCCAAAGGGGCTGCTGATCAGGTTCCAGACCAGCGTGCGCCCGACCGAACCGGGCGTCTCGGAGGCGCCGATTACGGCCACGTTCTGGGGGGAGAAAATAGCGTCCAGAGGCTGGCGCTCGTAATGGTAGACATCGTGAACGGGGTCAAAATTCGGAAGTGCGGATCTATTCATAATTGCTCTATCCCTCTAAATGATTCGCTGGCTCAACTGGAGAGTTGTGACTGCCGGTGACGGTGTGGAAAACCACCGGCCATCGGCACTCACCTGCCTCAACAGAAAAGTATACCCCGTCCTCCGGTTGTTGACGACAGTTCTGGGGAGAGGGAGGCAAGCTGCCTGGCACTTTCACGGCAGCCAACAGCCAGAACAGGGGAAGCACCCTCGCCAGCACAAGCCCTATCCGTGCGAAAAAGCGCCTGGCGCCTGGTACCCTGTGGGTTGGGATGCCGGGCAGGCTCGCCCTACGAGTCCCGGTCCGCTTTCTTTAAAAACCAGTCCACCAGGGCCAGGGCCAGCCAGATGAACAGGACCGGCGCCAGCCCCGCAGCCAGGCAGAGCAGCCCCATCAGCGCCGGGCCTGACCCGTAGAGCCAGTAGATCAGCCCGTCGCCCACCACGAACAGGAGCAGGATGGCGCCCAGGATCAGGCGGGCGTTGGTCTGGCGGGCGTAGCGGCGCAGGTCACGCGCCATGGCCGTTTCCCAAACCCGCCTCCCAGGCGGACCGGAGGCGGCGCCCCAGGCGGGCCTGCCAGCTCAGGGCGCGGCGAATCTCCGGCAGGGCGGCCTCGGCCGCCTCTTCGCCCAGGCGGGCGACGGCGGACACATCCACCGCATCCAGCAGGCCGATCTGCGGCACCGCCGGGCGCACGATCACCTCCGGCTTTTCGAGCTGCAGGCGCAGGTCGGTGAGCATGGCCCCGCCGATATCCACCGAGCGCAGGAAGATATTCATGGCCTGCGCGATGCGCAGGCGCCCCAGATATTGGGAGACGAACGGCAGCGAGCCGAGCAGGCGCGGGTGCAGCGAGCGCTCCCATTCGCTCAGCGGGGGCGAGAGCACCACCGCCACCACCGGCAGCCCGGGGGCGAGCCGCCGCGCCAGGGCCACTGGGACCGGGTTGACCACGCCCCCATCAATGAGCTGGTAGCCGTTCCAGCTCACCGGCGGGAAGACGCCGGGCACGGCGATGGTCGCCATCACCGCCTCGACCACCCCGCCCTCGAGAATGTTCACCGGGCGGGCGCTGTTCAGGTCCACCGCCGTCACGCCGAAGGGCAGGCGCAGTTCCTCGAAGGTGCACTCGCCCAGGGTCTGGGAGAGCATACGGTGCACCCCGGAAAGGCCCAGGAAAGCCGGCCCGTCGCCCACGCGGCGCTGGTAGAGCCCGCTGCGGTCGGCGGCGAGCATATGTGCCTCGATCTCGTCCGGGCTCAACCCGGCGGCGTACAGCGAGCCCCACAGGCCGCCCGCGCTGGTGCCGGCGATGGCCCGGATGCGAAAACCCTCGCGCTCCAGCACGCGCAGCACGCCGATATGGGCATGGCCCTTCACGCCCCCGCCGCCCAGGGCTAACACAATCTCATTCATCGCGCTTTACCCCTGCTGTACATCTCCCGCATCTTCACGGGTACACGAAAAGTCTGTGAACAACGGATGTGTGCTCCCTTCCACAAAACCCCTGGACAGGGTCCTATTATTGATTACGAAAAACCGGTGATGAGGTTGCTGTCTGGAGATGCCATCCGGTTTCCCCCTCGCCGCGGCGTTCTCAAGTGACCGATCCGAAAACCGTCAGGTTGTTGGGATGGGGGCTGCAGCTCCCATCCCAACAACACACAATCTTTATTTTGGGATAGGTTCTAAGCCCCCTGGGGCTCGGCCTGCGGGGTGTGGAACTGGCGCCGGTAAAGCTCTGCGTACAGGCCCCCCTGCTCCAGCAGCCCGGCGTGCGTGCCCCGCTCGACGATGCGCCCGCCGTCCAGCACCAGCACCTGCCCGGCGCTGCGGATGGTGGACAGGCGGTGGGCGATCACGAAAGAGGTGCGGCCCTGCAGCAGGCGGCCGAGGGCGCGCTGGATGAGGGCCTCGGTGCGGGTGTCCACGCTGGCGGTGGCCTCGTCCAGGATCAGCACCTGCGGGTCCGCCAGCAGGGCGCGGGCGATGGAGATGAGCTGCCGCTGCCCCTGGCTCAGCATCCCACCCCGCTCGCCCACCGGGGTATGGTAGCCGGAGGGCAGGCGCAGGATGAAATCGTGCGCCTGGGCGGCGCGCGCCGCCTCCATCACTTCCTCGTCGCTCGCCTCCAGGCGGCCGTAGCGGATATTCTCCAGGATGGTGCCGCCGAACAGGAAGGGCTCCTGGGTGACGATGCCCAGGCCGGCGCGCAGGCTGCGCTGGGTGACCCGGCGCACGTCCATGCCGTTCACCAGCACGCGCCCGGTGGTTGCATCGTAAAAGCGGGCGATCAGGCTGGCGAGGGTGGTCTTCCCGGCCCCGGTCGGCCCCACGACGGCGACCATCTCGCCCGGTTCGGCGCGCAGGTTGATCTCCTGCAGCACCAGCCGCCCCGGGTCGTAGCCGAAGCTGACCGCCTCGAACTCCACCCGGCCCGCGCCTTCCGAGCGGGGCAGCTCCACGGCGCCGGGGGCGTCCTTCACCTCGGGGGCGGTGTCGAGCAGTTCGAAGACGCGCTCGGCCGCGGCGAAGGCGGACTGCGCCGCGGTCCAGATCTGCGAGACGGTCTGGATGGGGCGGAAAAAGTTCTGCACGTACTGCAGGAAGGAGACCACCACCCCCACGCTGACCGCCCCCTGGATGGCCAGGTAGCCGCCGAAACCGGCCACGATCGCCGTATCCAGGGTGCTGAGCAGGTCCATGGCGGGGGCGAAGGCGGAGGTGACCGCGTTGGCGCTGACGTTGGCGTCACGGTTGGCGGCGTTGCGCTCGGCAAAACGGCGCAGGTTCAGGTCGCCCCGGTTGAAGGCCTGGGCCACCCGCACCCCGCTCAGTTCCTCCTGCAGCCCGGCTGAAACGTCGCCGATGGTGGAGCGCGTGCGGCGGTAGGCGCGGCGGGCGAGGGCCGCAAAGCGCCCGGTGGCGAAGAGCATCAGGGGGACGACCAGCAGCGCGGCCAGGGCCAGGGGCAGGTTCAGGAGCAGCATGGCGGCGATAATCCCCAGCAGGGCGAAAAGGGCGCCCACCACCTGGGCCAGCGACTGGCTCAGGAAGCTGTTGAGGGCGTCAATATCGTTCACCAGGCGGCTCATCAGGTCGCCGGCCTCTTTGCGCTCCAGGTAGCCGAGCGAGAGGCTCTGGATGCGCTCGAAGACCTCCCGGCGCAGGTCCGCCAGGACGCGCTGCCCGACCCAGCTCATCAGGTAGACCTGGTAGCGCATGGTGAGCATCTGCACCAGGTAAACGCCTGCCAGCAGCAGCATCACACTCAGCAGCCCCTGGCGCGCCCCCGGGCCCCCGGCGGCGATGAAGCGGTCAATCGCCAGGCCGACCAGGAAAGGCCCGCTGCCCTGGGTGGCGGCGTTCAGCAGGGTCAGAGACAGCGCGCCGGCGGCGGCGAGGCGGTAGGGCTTGATGAGCCGCAGCAAGCGCAGCAGCACCCCGGCGCGGTCCCGGGCGCGCTCGTCCGTTCCGGCAGAATGCGGGTGATGATGCATCATGGCGCAGCCTCCAGGGCGGCCCCGGCCTGCGGGCTGGAGAGCGGCTCCCGCTCGCCGAACTGGGTATCCAGGATCTGGTTGTAGAGGTCGCTACGCTCCAGCAGCTCGCGATGGGTACCCTGGTCCACCAGCCGGCCCCCTTCCAGCAGCAGGATCAGGTCGGCATCCCGCACCGTGCTCAGGCGCTGGGCGATGACGAAGCTCGTGCGGCCCTGCATCAGGCGGTCCAGGGCCTGCCGGATCTTGTATTCCGTCTCCGCGTCCACCGCCGAGGTGCTGTCGTCCAGGATCAGGATGCGCGGGTCCACCAGCAGGGCGCGGGCGATGGCGATGCGCTGCTTCTGCCCGCCCGACAGGCCCACGCCGCTCTCTCCCACCACGGTCGCGTAGCCCGCCTCCAACTGCTCGATGAACTCGTGCGCCTGGGCGGAGCGCGCCGCCGCCTGCACCTCTTCCAGCGCGGCCTCCGGCTTCCCGTAGGCGATGTTGTCCCGGATGGTGCCGGAGAACAGCTTCGTCTCCTGCAGCACGATACCGATCTGGGCCCGCAGGCCCTCCAGGCGCACGGCGCGCACGTCGTGCCCGTCCACACTCACCCGGCCCGCGGTGGCCTCGTAGAAGCGCGGGATCAGGTTGATGATGGTGGACTTCCCGGAGCCCGTCTCCCCCAGGATGGCCACGCGCTGGCCCGCCGCGGCGGTGAAGGAGACCCCGCTGAGCACGTTGCTCTCGCCGCCCATGTAGCGGAAATCCACATTCTCGAAGGCCACCTCCCCGGCCAGCGGGGGCAGGTCGTAGGCGCCCGGCAGGTCCTGGACCTCGGAGGCGGCGTCAATCACCTCGAAGATGCGCCCGGCGGAGACCTCGGCGCGGGAGAACATGGCGCCCACCATGCCGAGCATGAACAGCGGGGTGAGCAGGTAGCCCAGGTACCCGGTGAAGGCCACCAGCTCGCCCAGGGTGAGAGCCTGGTCCAGCACCTGCAGGCCCCCGGCCCACACCACCGCCACCGTCCCCAGGTTGGCGAAGAAGAAGATCAGGGGGAAAGAGCCGGAGAAGATGCGCATCAGGCCCATGTTCTCCTCCAGCAGCTCCTGGTTGGCATTCAGGAAGCGCGCCTGCTCGAAATCCTCGCGCGTAAAAGCTTTGACCACTCGCATGCCCGCCAGGTTTTCCTGCAGGATGCTGTTCAGCGCGCCCAGCTTCTGCTGCACCCGCTTCGAGACCGGCATGACGCGCGTCACAAAGCGCAGCAGGACCACCAGGATGAAAGGCACAATCCCCAGGGTGATCAGGGCCAGGGCGGCGTTCATGCGGAACAGGATGACCAGCGTGCCGGTGAGCAGGGTGAGGGCGGCCAGCACCTGCAGCAGCCCCATACCGGCGAACTGGCGCACCAGCTCGACGTCGGAGGTGACGCGGGTCATCAGCTTGCCGGTCTGGGCCCGGTCGTGGTAGGAAAAGCTCAAGCCCTGGAGCTTGCCGAAGATGGCATTGCGCAGGTCGTATGCCACCCCCTGCGAGGCCACCTCAGACCAGTAGCCCTGCAGGAAGTTGAACAGCCCGCGCCCGAGCGCCAGGGCCACCAGCAGGCCCGCAGCCTGCAGCGCCCGCGCCAGGTTGAGCGCCCCGATGCCCTCGTCAATCAGCAGCCGCAGGAGCTGCGGGGCCAGCAGGTTGGCGGCGTTGACCAGCAGCAGGCTGGCGAACATGCCGCCCGCGGGCAGGCGGTACCGCCCGAGAAAAGCCAGTGCGCGCAGAAGGTTCTTCATCGAGGCTCATTGTAACCCTGTGAAAATGGCGCGTCAATAATTTCACCCCTCCCCCGGCCCCTCTGCGCGATGCATTATAATGATAGCGGTGCGGGCGCCGGGGAGTGTCCTGTAACCGCCCGTCCCTTCCAGGTAGACGAGAGAAAACCCAGCAATGATGATGGTTGACCTATGAATCAAGCACAAAACTGGCGCGAACGAGTGGAGGCCGAGCTCATCCAGGCCGAGAAGGCCCGCAGGGAGGGGAATGAGGGCATGGCGAGAGTGTGCGCCCGGCGCGCGGCGGGGGCGATCATCGGCGAATACCTGCAGCGCATCGGCAGGCCGCAGTCCGGGCCCTCGGCTTACGACCGCCTGCGCTTCTTCTACGCCCAGGAGGACCTGCCGGCCGAGGCGCGCGCGGTGGCCGCGCATTTTATCGAGCGCATCACCCCGGAGCACGAACTCCCGGTCGAGGCCGACCTGCTGGCCGAGGCGCGCTGGCTGGCGGACGCGCTGCTGCCGGAGCGGGGGTGAGCGTGGTGATCAAGGGCCCGGCAGAGGGCGATCTCCTCAAGACCATCCGCCTGTTCCGCGATCTGCAGCCGCAGGACCTGGAGCGCGTGCGCGAGGCCGCCCGCCGCAAGGTCGTGGAGGCGGACGAGTTCCTCTTTTTCCAGGAAGACCCGGCGGAGAAAATCTACGTCCTGCTCGAAGGGCGCATTAAGCTCGCCCAGGTCACCCCCGAAGGGCAGCAGGTCATCCTGCGCTACATCACCGCCGGGGAGGCCTTCGCCGTGGTGGCGGTGCTGAGCGGGATGAAATACCCCGTCACGGCTCAGTCCACCGGCCCCGCGAAGCTGCTCTACTGGGAGCGGTCGCGCATGCACGAGCTGATGGCCTCCTGCCCCGGCCTGGCGCTGAACGCCCTCAGCATCATGGGCAGCCGGGTGAAAGAGTTCCAGGACCGCATCCGCGAGCTCTCTACCGAACGCGTGGAGCGGCGCATCGCCCGCACGCTGCTGCGGCTGGCGCGCCAGGCAGGAGAGAAGACGCCCGAAGGGGTGCTCATCAAGCTCTCTCTCACCCGCCAGGACCTGGCAGAGCTCTCCGGCACCACCCTGTTCACCGTCTCCCGCACCCTCAGCCAGTGGGAGGGGAAGGGCATCATCGAGACCGGCCGGGAGCGCGTGCTCATCCGCTTTCCGCACGGGCTGGTCAGCATCGCCGAAGACCTGCCCCCGCGCGAGAATGCGTAGCTATTCCCTTTATCATCTATCCCTTTATCGTTATCAGGCGCGAAAGCCCCTGCGGCGCCCTTTTGCGTTAGCGCAAAGACAGCGGTGAGAGAACACGGTATCCTGAGAGCGAAATGACCGCCCGGGGCGCAGGAGCCCTGCGGGCCGGTCCTTACAGGTGAACCGGAATTTTACGGCTGTCTGCGGCGCCCACGCGCGGCTGCGGGCCGGTGCGGCCGGGTGCGGCCCGCGCCCCCGCAGAGACGGCCGGACAGGAAAGCGAAAACAAGATGGCAGATCGCGAAACTCTATCCGAATTAATGGTCGCGGAGGTCCTGGAGCGCTGGCCCCAGTCCATCCCGGTCTTTCTCAAGCACCGCATGTCCTGCGTGGGCTGCCTGATGGCGCCGTTCGAGTCGCTGTCGGACGCCGCCCGCATCTACCGCATCCCGTTCGAGCCCTTCCTGGACGAGCTGCATCTCGCCATCCGGGGCCAGAACGGCGGGAACGGGGGCGCCTGAGCGCGCAGCCGGAGCGGCTCAGGTTTGGTTAATGAAAACCGGCCGGGAGGCGTGTTAACCCGCCCCGCCGGGGGTTTTTTTTAAG
>JAEWYL010000308.1 GCA_023395675.1 Chloroflexota bacterium
ACTCAACTCAACATCCGCCCCAACCAGGCCGGCGCCGCCATCGAGCTGCTGGACGCCGGCAATACCGTGCCCTTCATCTCCCGCTACCGCAAGGAGGCCACCGGCGGCCTGGATGAAGAAGCCATCCGCCTGATCGCGGAGGGGATCGGCAAACTGCGCGCCCTGGACGAGCGCCGCAGTACGATCCTGAAATCCATCCAGGAGCAGGACAAACTCACTCCCGAGCTCAAAGCCCAGCTCGAGGCGGCCTCCACCCTGACCGCCCTGGAGGACCTCTACCAGCCCTACCGGCCGAAGCGCCGCACCCGCGCCAGCGCGGCGCGCGAGAAGGGCCTGCAGCCGCTGGCGGACCTGATCCTGCAGCAGGCCGACCCCGGCAGGCCCCTGCACCAGATCGCCGTGCCCTACATGAACGAGCAGGTCCCCACCGCGGGCGAGGCCTGGGCCGGGGCGCGCGATATCGTCGCCGAGAGCATCAGCGACCACCCGGAGGTGCGCCGCCGCACGCGAGAGAAGGCCCTGCAGTGGGGCGCGGCCTGCGCCGAGAAGATCGAGGGCGCTGAAGACCCGAAAAAAGTGTACGAGCTCTACTATGACTTCGAGTTCCGCGTGGACCGCCTCAAGCCCCACCAGGTGCTGGCCATCAACCGGGGCGAGGAAGAGAAGGTGCTGCGTGTGAAAGTCGCCGTGCCCGAGCGCGACTGGCAGGACTCCGTGCGCGCCGTCTTCCGCCCGGACCCGCGCTCGCCCCTGGCCCCCCTGCTGGAGGAGGCCGCGCGCGACGCCGCCGAGCGCCTGCTGCTGCCCGCCATCGAGCGCGACGTGCGCCGGGAGCTGACCGAGAAGGCCGAAACCCACGCCATCGGCGTGTTCGCCGACAACCTGCGTGCCCTGCTCAGCCAGCCGCCCCTGGCGGGCCGCACCGTCCTGGGCATTGACCCCGGTTTCCGCACCGGGTGCAAGGTCGCGGTGGTGGACCCGACCGGCAAGCTGCTGGATACCGACACCATCTACCCGCACGAGCCCCAGCGCCAGCACGAGGCCGCCCTCAAGACCCTGGCGCGGCTGGCGGTGCGCCACGGCGCCAGCCTGATCACCATCGGCAACGGCACCGCCTCGCGCGAGACCGAAGCCCTGGTGGCCGAGCTCATCCGCCGCCTGGAGAGCGCCGGCGAGCTGCGGGCGGGCGCGAGCGGGGCGGCGGTCAAATACCTGATCGTCAACGAGGCCGGCGCCAGCGTCTACAGCGCCTCCCCCCTGGCCCGCGCCGAGCTGCCGGAGCTGGACGTCAGCCTGCGCGGGGCGGTCTCCATCGCCCGCCGGGCGCAGGACCCGCTCGCCGAGTTGGTCAAAATTGATCCCAAATCCATCGGCGTGGGCATGTACCAGCACGACGTAGACCAGAAACAGCTCGCCCAGGCCCTGGATGGGGTGGTGGAGAGCGTGGTCAACCGGGTGGGGGTGGAGGTCAATTCGGCCTCTCCCGCCCTGCTGGCCCACGTGGCCGGGATCGGGCCGAAACTGGCGGAGCGCATCGTCGCCTACCGCGACCAGCAGGGCCCCTTCCGCAGCCGCAAGGCCCTGGCGAAGGTTCCGGGCCTGGGGCCGAAAGCCTTCGAGCAGTGCGCCGGGTTCCTGCGCATCCGCGAGGGCGAAAACCCGCTCGACGCCAGCGCCATCCACCCCGAGAGCTACGGCATCGCCCAGCAGGTGCTGGAGCGCGCCGGGCTGAGCGCCTCCACGCCCCCGGCGGCCCGCCGCCCGGCCCTCAAGGCCCTGCTCGAGCGCACCCCCCTGGAGAAGCTGGCCTCGGAGCTGGGAGCGGGCGTCCCCACCCTGCGGGACATCCTCGAGCAGCTCGCCCGCCCCGGCCGTGACCCGCGCCAGGACCTGCCCGCGCCCCTGCTGCGCAGCGACGTGCTCTCCATGGAGGACCTGCAGCCCGGGATGCGCCTGAAGGGCTCCGTGCGCAACGTGGTGGACTTCGGCGCCTTCGTGGACGTCGGCGTCAAGCAGGACGGCCTGCTGCACCGCAGCCAGATCCCCTCCGGCACGGTCCTGAAAGTGGGGGACGTGATCGAGGTGGAGGTGATCAAGGTGGAGGCGGAGCGGGGGAGGATCTCCCTCAAAAGGGCCGGATAGATAGAGGGTGTCAAAGTGCCGGGTGTTTAAGTGTCAGGTGGTTGGGACGCGGGGTGTCCCAACCACCTTTTTGGTTACCCGGCCGGGCCGGGTGAGTTTTCGGTAAGCGGCGTTGTCTGACTGATCGTGGGGCGTAGCCCGACGCTCAGTCAGAAGACCACTCTTCGGAATTTGGCGAGAAGAGCGCTTCGTTCCGGTCAGGGGAAAAGGAAGGAAGAACGGGCTGCGCCGCGGGGATCAATGCCCGCAGGAGGCGCAGGTCCCTCCCGCGCAGCCGGCGCAGCCGCCCCCGCTGGCGCCCGCGATCGCCTTTCCGCCGCTGTTGGCGAAGAAAAGCGACAGGCAGCGGGAGGTGTGATCGCTCTCGCAGGACTTGCAGGGGATGGGGTCGTCGGCCTCGCGGATCGAGCGCAGGGCGTCGAAGCGCAGGCCGCAGTCCAGGCAAACATACTCGTAAAGCGGCATGACAGCTACCTCGAAGAA
>JAEWYL010000070.1 GCA_023395675.1 Chloroflexota bacterium
GCGCAGCCAGTCCCTGGCTCACAGCCGGAAATACCAGCCAGGCGAGGAGCCAAAGCGGCGCGCCGCCAAACAGCCAGAGGCCGAGGATCTGCCAGAATGTGTATTGACCTTTCTCGGGAGTTGAAAGCTCTTTCAGCTGACCGGAAGAGGTGATTTCCTGGATCGACATGAAAACGCTCCTTTGCAAACCCATCTGTCTGGCAGGTCGCCGGTCCTTCTGGCAACCTGCCAGACATCCCTTGCAGCCGCGCCTCAGGCGGCCGGCTCTACCACTTCCAGGTAGATCCAGCCAACGCCGGCCGATATCACCACCTCCAGGGTCACCTCGGAAACCCCATAGGCGGCGTTCGTGTACACGTCACCGGCTTTCGTCAGGCCTGAAGCCTCGGTCATGTGCGGGCCGTCCTCGATCTGGACACGTACGCCAACCTCCCCGGGCAGCCGCAGCGTGAGATCGGCCGCGCCAGATTCAATGGCGGCCTCCAGGTCGCGTTCCCAGCCGCCGCTCAGGTCGAGGGTGTATTCGCCTGCGCCAAAATCCACATCCAGCCCGATCAGCGACAGACCGGCCAGCTGCAGATCGCCAGACCCTGCGCCCATCTTCACACTCAGATCCATCGGAACAGCCTCGTTAAAGAGCAGGTCCCATTCGTAACGGTAGTCTGTAATGTTCTGTAAGGCCGGCAGGCCTCTGACCTCGGGCTGCCGGACGACGAGCGTGCCGTCCGTGTACTTCACCTCCGGCTTGAGCCTGGCGACGTTATAGTTGAAGTCGGCTTCCAGCAGCTTTTCCGAGCCGCCCGCCACCCTTAAGTTCCCCGCTCCAAAATCGACCTCGACGCGAACCGGGCCGGCGTCTCCCAGCTCGACCGATTGGCTCTCGGTCTGCAGCACGCCTACCCTGGCCTTGGGAGAGCAGCTTGCAAGCAGCAGCATTCCAGGGAGCAAGAGCGCGGCGAAAAGCCGGTAGATATTCGCCCGATATTTGTGCGCCTTCCAGGTGTTATTCATCCTGACCTCCTTTACCTTCATCTTCGAACGTTATCCCATCTGTCTCAATTTGAATGACCGATACCAGCGGCAGGTTCATGTCCCGGATCCTGTCCAGCACGGCGTGTAAAACCGTCTGGTCGGGGAGCGGGCCGCGCAGGGTGGTGGTGCCTTCATGCTCGTGGATGATCCTCATCTCATAGAACCACTCGGACCATTCACGATCCAGGTGCCCCTGGACCCTGATCTCGTATATCCCGGGGGTATCTTTCTTTTGTTCATGCGCCATAAATCTCTCCTGTCGGGAAGGTTTCCCTGGGTAATTCTTGACACTCCCAGAATAGCAGGAAGAAGATAAAAAATAACCGCATTTTCATGCGGCTGATCTGGAGAAAATATGTAGTTTTTGGAGGAAATGAGGCGGGGAGAACTAGAGCAGCTTTAATTCTTTCGCTCGACCAAGCGCCTGGGTGCGGTTGTTGGCGTCGAGCTTGCCGTACAGATTTCGGGTGTGGTGGCGAACGGTATTGATACTGACGACCAGCCTGGCAGCGATCTCCTGGTACTTGCATCCCTCAGCCATCAGCCGCAAGACTTCGATTTCGCGACCGGTGAGCGGTTCGACCAGAATTTGGTGCTCCGCTGTCTGCTCCGGATCGGTCGAGATTGCGCTCAACACCGCTTCTGGAAAAGCAGTCAAAAGCCGGCCCGCATAGCCGGGGGAGATATTCTTTGAAATTGCGAAACGGAGCAGTTCCGCCGCCGGCTGGCCCTCATCGACGAACTGGCGGACGTAACCCTGGGGCTCTGCCAGGGTCAGCGCCCGGCCGAGGGAGTCCAGGGCGTTCGGGAGATCCCCAAGGGCGTAGTGCGCCAGCGCCGTGGATACCCGGTAACGGATCGCATCGCCATACCGTTCCATCTGGACGGCAGCCTCCAGCAGGCGCGTTAGCAGCGGCAGCGCCTCGTCCGCCCGGTTCAAAGCGATGAGGGAACAGGCAAGATCGGAATAGATCAGCTCGCAGGGGTAGCCGGCAGGGCTGGAGAAGTCCACCTCATCGTCTGCCTGCACCCCCAGCTTCTCGACCCGCCGGCAGACCTCTGAAAGCAGGTGAGCGTGCTCCGGCCTGGCGCGGCTGAGCAAAAGTCCCAACCGCGCCAGGCTCGGCAGGTCCGAGTTGTTCGCCTGGCGAATATTCCCGCTCTCTTCGACAGCACAGGCTTTGCGGAAATATTCCGCAGAAACATCGAACTCTCCATTAACCTGACTCAAGTAGCCCAGCAGCGTGTAAGCCTGTGTTCTCGCCCACAGCTCGCCCAACTCGAGCAGGTCCGCGCTGCACCGGATATACTCTTCAGCCTCGGTCAAATCGTCCAACTGGTAGAGCACCGTTCCGAGCCCCAGTTGAAGCCCCGCGGCTGCGATCAGCGACCCCTGGGGGACGTCCCCTGTCTCCATCCAATTTCCGGCCAGATTCAAGCCGCGCCGGTAAAAATCCTGGGCCTGATCCAACTGCCCGCAGATCACCGCCAGCTTCGCCAGCTGCTCGAAAGAGGCCAGGGCCGCGTAATAGTTGCCCGCTTCCTGGTTCAGCCTGGCCGCTTCCGTGAAAAGCTGCCTCGCTTTGTCCAGATGGCCCAGCTCGCGCTGGTTCAATCCCAGGCAAATCACCGCAGAACCGCGAAAAATGAGGGTGGTCCGGTCCGGCGCAGCCGGCGACATTTCTTCCAGCGCCTGCTCGCAGAGGGCGATTGAGGCGAGCAAGTCCCCCCGGTAATTGGCGAGATAAGCGCGCACGGTCGTCAGGTAGCCAGGATTTGGAAGCCCGGGTGTTTGTCCCTGATGGTTCTCTACCAGGGTCAAGACCGGTTCGACCATTTCCAGCTGTCCCATGAAGAGCAGCGCCCAGGCGTACCAGGTGCACAGCCGCGGGTAGCCCTGGACCAGGCCGGAAGGAAGCTGCCTGACCCATTTGATGAGTTTGTTCGCCTCTCTCCGCACGACCAGATCGGCCGCAATTCTGGAGACCAGGCGGGTCGCGCCTTCCAGATCCCCGGCCGCCAGGGCGTGCTGGATAGCCTCATCGAAGGCCCCCTGGTCTTGATACCACTGGCTGGCCCGGCGGTGCAGCTCGGGGATTCGATCCGGTTCGGAGAGATTCAGCCTCTGATGGAGGAAATCCGCAAATAGATGGTGGTAGCGGTACCACTCCCTGCGGTCGTCTAACGGGACCAGGAATAAATTGGAGCGGTCAAGATAAGCGACGATGTCCTTCTCCTGGTTTTCGCCCACTACCACCTCGCAAAGCGGCGCGCAGAACCGTTCCAGGATGGATGTGCGCCGCAAAAAAGTCTGCACCTCTTCCGGTTGGCGGGCCATGACTTCGTCGACCAGGTAATCGATCACATAGCGGTTGCTGCCGGAAAATTTGGCGATGAACTCAGGCCAGTCGTCCCGCCCCTGCATGGATAAAGCCGCCAGTTTCAGGCTGGCGATCCATCCTTCGGTGCGCTCTTCCAGGGCCGCAAGCCTCTCGGAGGACAGGTCGAAACCCATTCGCTGGTTGAGATAGGCGGCCACTTCTGTTTTTGTAAAGCGCAGTTGTGGGGTGCGCACTTCGTTAAGCTCCCCCCGAACCCGCAGGCGTGAGACCGGCAGGGGTGGATCGGCCCGCCCGCAGATGACCAGGTGGGTGGTGGCCGGCAGATACTCGATCAGGAAGTGGATCGCATCGTGGACCGGTCTCGCCTCGATCAGGTGATAGTCGTCCAGAACCAGGACGGATTTGTCCGGCAGTCTTTCGATCTCAGCGATTAAGCGGGTGAGCAGGATTTCGTAATTGGGCGAGGGGGAGTCTTCGAGGGCAGCCCGGACCTCCAACCCGATCTCCGGGTCGACGTGCTGGAGGGCGGCGGTGAGATAGATCAAAAACCTGGACAGGTCATTATCATTTTTGTCCAGGGATAACCAGGCCGCGTGGTGGCAGCAGTGTTGGATCCATTCGCTCACCAGGGTTGTCTTTCCAAAACCCGCCGGGGCGGAAACCAGGGTTACTTTTCCACCCAGCCCTGCATCGAGACGGTCGAATAAGTGCAGGCGCTGGATGAGCTCCGGGCGGTGCGGGGGGAAGTAGAATTTCGCGCTCAGCAGTTGGAACATGAAGGCCCCCCTTCCGAGAGCGGTTGGGTCGGGATAGATCGGAGTGGTTACCCCATCAGGCTGTGGAGGTTGAGCGGGAAAAGGTTGGCGGTCGGGCTGGATCGAACGGGGCTTATAAGATCATTATACTCCAGTTAGAACCGGGGTTCTTTGAAATTAAAAACGTCAGTTGTGGATTTCCGCCATGCGCTTCAGGATCGACAGGATGTGGCCTGATTCGAATACGGCTGCCAGGTGTCCTTCTGAAAACCGGTCGGCGCGCACGTGAGCGGTCAGCAGCTTCCGCAGGGTCTGCAGACTGGCTTTTTCGAGAAGCGCAGGCTGATCCACCAGCTGCTCCCCTTCGCGCCAGTTCATCCAATCAAATGGCTGGATGAAGCCATTTTCGGAAAGCGTCTTTAAAAAGCCAAGCACTTCAGAGGTGTAGTCGAAATATGGCAGGCTGCCTTCGTGAGCGATCCACTCTCCGGGAGAAAAATCCGGCTGCTGGAAAGCCGGTAGAAATTGCAACACAGCCTTGATATTTTCGGAGGTTACCGGCGGATCTGCGCGCCAGAAGGTCTGCTTCGCGGCTTCGATCAGCTCGAAGACCTGCCAGTCGTCGTCCGCCGTGGTGCGGCCCAACAAAGCACTGATCCAGCGCGCCGGCAGTCCCTTTCGCCCGTGCAGCGCGCCGGCCGCTGCGCCGGCGATGGCGGCTGCAGTGTCATTGTCCTTCGTATCGTTAACCGCCCGGACGATCGCTTCCTCCGGGTTATCTCCATGCCTGGCCAGGATATACAGCACACAGGGCATGGTTTCCATCAGGTAAGCACCCGAATACCAGCGCTCGCACGCCTCCGCCGCGGGCCAGTTTTGCTCGAGCGCCCGGCGGACTTCCAGGTCAACAAAGCGCCACAGCGGGCCTTTGTAGGGCAGGGCCGGGTTTCGGGAACCGTACGCTGTGTTCCCTTCCAGCTCTCTGGCAGCGGCGACAAATGTTTCCACCCACCAGACGGGTTCAGGAGCCTGTTTCAGACGCAAACATTCCCAAAGGAGGTGCATAAAGGCGATGCAGCAGGCGTTTGAAGCCCGGTCATTGTGGGTGATCATCCCGGCCAGAGCTGCATCCGCCCACAGCCCAGGAGAGGGCCGGCGCAGATGGGGGACCAGCAGCGGAGCCATGCGCATCAGTGCGCCGTTGCCGGCGGACGGCTGGCCGGATTCGTCCCACGGCAACCCCTGACCCTTGTAACTGCGCAGGAAAGCTTTGACGGTGCCGCCGATGCCAAAGATATGCTGTTGGGCAAACCTGCGCGCCAGGCGACCCGGGACCAGTCCGCCGTCTTCCAGGAGCTGTTCCAGGGTCCAAAAAGTCATTTGCGTGTCATCCGACGGCGCCCCTACCGGACGGCCATCCGCGTACCGGTTGGGCAGGTAATCGCGAATCTCACCAAATGACTGCCGGCGGGCGGCCGGGAGCTGCGCCTCGGTCGTATTCCCCAATGCGTCGCCGATTGCCAGGCCCAGCAGCATGCCCTCCACACGGTCGAAATCCCATTTGTCGGGCAACGGCAGGGGCGCCTGCTTTAAGCCGGCCGCCGGCTCGAGCGCGAGTTTCCCCTGAGCAAGAAGCTGGTCCAGGAGGATTGAATTATCCATTGTAGTTCGCCTCACTCGCTACGGGCAGGAAGGTGGAATTCGTCTCTGGAGTCTAACCCCTGCTGTACCTGCTGTCCAGTTGATTGGATTCTACGAGTGCACGAATAGTAAGTTAAGGGGGGGATTTGTACGGGGCGATGCCTGTGCCAGGCCGCCACGCACTAATTCCCCTTTTTTACAACTTTGGAGTGCACCCGATTTAAGCGCATCAATCAGCAAGGGGTTAAACGGAAAAACCTGCCAGCCGGCAGGTTCTTGTGTGAGCGTGGAAGGACTCGAACCTTCAACCAATGGCTTAAAAGGCCACTGCTCTGCCATTGAGCTACACGCCCGTTCGGTTTCAGCGCATCGCATTCTATCACGCCCGGCCCCGGACGTCAACTCGCTTTCAAGCGTTGGTAGGGCAACCGCGCCTTGCCTCGTTTCTCCCACCCGAGAGGAGAAAGCAGGGTTGTAAGGACAGCCCCACAACCCTGCAATTCCTGATAGTACGGGATTGCGCCCCGGCAAGAGGGGATGTCTCAGAGTCGCAAGCCAGGCTCTGCGTGAGAGGACAATGGGGGATGGGCGGGCGCGCCTGCCCATCCCCCATTGTCCATACCCCGCGCATCTCCCTTGACTTTTCCGCCCTCTCCCGGTACCATGACCGCTTGAAGAACGGGCCATTAGAAGGAGGCGAACATGGCGGATTTATCTCAGGTGGGCGAGGGCAGCTTCCAGGCCGAGGTGCTGGAGGCCGCAGAGCCGGTCCTGGTGGATTTTACGGCGGTCTGGTGCGGGCCGTGCAGGATGCTGGACCCGGTGGTCACGCAGCTCGCCCGGGAGTGGGAGGGGCGGGTCAAGGTGGTCAAGCTGGACGTGGACGATAACCCCGACCTGGCGGTCGAGTACCAGGTGATGGGAGTGCCCACCCTGCTGCTCTTCGTGAAGGGGGAGCCGGTCCAGCGCATCACGGGCTACCAGCCTAAAGACCGCATCCTGGCGAAGCTCAAGCCGCATCTCTAAGCTGCTTCTCTCCCTTTCCCTGGGAAGCGTGTGAGAATCAAAAATTCGGCGCCGTGCGCCGAATTTTTGATTCTCGCCTCTGCGGGGAGATGAAATTCCGGAAGGCCAGCATACGATCCCCCGCAGGTTAGCGAAATGAGGAGCCGGGATTCACTATTGCAAATTCTTGCAATAGTGAGTATTATTGATTAGCGGCCCTGCCGGGCTTCCGGGCTGACGGAGTTTTGATATGGGGAATGCATCCATGAACTCAGACCAGTATGCCAGTTACCTGCGCTCTAAAGGCTACCGCCTGACCCCCCAGCGGCTGGCGATCCTGCGCATCCTCAACGAGGCGGGCTGCCACCTGAGCCCCGGCGAGGTCTACAGCCGGGCGCGCCAGCTCATCCCCGGCCTCACCGAGGCCACCATCTACCGCACCCTGAATTTCCTGGTCCAGGAGGGCCTGGTGCTGGCCGCGCATATGGGCAGCGGGCAGCTCGTTTACGAGATCGCCGGGCACAACCACCACCATCTCATCTGCCGCGACTGCGGGCATATCCTGGAGATCGACCACTCCGCCCTGGAGGACCTGTACAGGCAGCTCCAGGCGCGGACCGGCTACCAGATTGACAGCATCCACGTCACGTTTTTCGGCCGCTGCTCCGGCTGCCTGGACGGGCAGCAGGCAGATCAAACCGCCGCGGCCTGACAGCTACAGGAGGTATCCGATGCTATATTCACCGGCTCCCATGCATATCCCGGACGGGTTCCTTTCCGTCCTGGTCTCGATCGTGCTCTGGGTCGTATCGGCCGGCGCCATTGCCCTGGCGCTGAAACGGGTGAACGCCGACCTGGGCGAGCGCCAGCTGCCGCTGATGGGCGTGCTGGCGGCCGCCATTTTCGCCGGGCAGATGCTCAACTTCACCGTGGCGGGCGGCACCTCGGGCCACCTGATGGGCGCCGCCCTGGCCACTTTCCTGCTCGGCCCCTGGGCGGCCATCCTGGTGATGACCACCGTGGTCGGCGTGCAGGCCCTGGTCTTCCAGGACGGCGGGCTGCTGGTCCTGGGGGCGAATATCTTCAATATGGCGGTGATCGGGGTGTCCGTTTCGTATATGGTGCAGCGCACCTTCCAGAAGCTCTCGGGCGGGCGCACCTGGGGGCTGTTCGCCGGCGGGTTCGGCGCGGCCTGGCTCTCGATCTTCACCGCCGCGCTGGCGGTGGCCCTGCAGCTCGCCCTCTCGGGCACCTCCCCGGCCAACCTGGCGGTCCCCGCCATGGCCGGCATCCACGCCCTGATCGGGGCCGGAGAGGGGCTGATCACCCTCGGCGCCCTGGCCTTCGTCTATTCCGCCCGGCGCGACCTGGTCACCGCCTCGCAGCCCGCCCCGGCAGGCGGCGGCGCGCTGTGGGCGCTGGGGCTGGGCCTGGCCCTGCTGCTGGCCCTGGCCTCGCCCCTGGCCTCCTCGCACCCCGACGGCCTGGAGTGGGTGGCCGAGCAGCAGGGCTTCCTGGACAGCGCCCGCGGCCCGCTGTACGAGATCATCCCGGATTACGTCTTCCCGGGGATCCCGAACGAAGCGCTGGCCACCATCGCCGCCGGCGTGCTGGGCACCCTGATCGTGTTCGGGGTGGCGCTGTCCGTCGCCGTGGTCCGCCGGGGGCGAAGCGCCTCCTGACCCCGCCCGCCGCAGCAAAGCGGCCGCAGGCCCCGCCATGCACGTCCACTTCCTCGACCCCTACCGTCCCAGGCCCAGCCTGATCCACCGCCTGGAGGCGCGGGTCAAGTTCACGGCGGCCCTGGCCTGCATCCTCACGGCAGCCCTGCTGCCTGCCGGGGCCTGGCCAGCTTATATCCTGCTGTTTACCCTGATCCTGGCGGTGGTCATCCTTTCGGAGCTGGGGGTGGGCTACATGCTGCGCCGGGCCGCGCTGGCCCTGCCCTTCGTGCTGGCCGCCCTGCCGCTGCTCTTCACGGTGGACGGGCCCGCCCTGCTGCGCTTCCAGGTGTTCGGGCGGGAGCTGGCGCTGAGCGCCCCCGGGCTGGAGCGCTTCCTCAGCCTGGCGCTCAAATCCTGGCTGTCGCTGCAGGCCGCGCTGGTGCTGACCGCCAGCACCCCATTCCCCGAGCTGCTGGGAGCCATGCGGGCGGTGCGCATCCCGCGCCTGCTGGTGGCGATCTTCGGGCTGATGTGGCGCTACCTGTTCGTGCTGGCGGACGAGGCCCTGCGCCTGATGCGCGCCCGCGCCGCCCGCAGTGGAACGCCGGCCCGCAGTGGAACGCCGGCCCGCAGCGAAGCGCCGGCCCGCAGTGGAACGCCGGCAGGCGCAAATACGAAAACCGGCGGCAGCCTGGCCTGGCGCGCCCGGGTGACGGGCGGCATGGCCGGGAGCCTGTTCCTGCGCGCCTTCGACCGCAGCGACCGCATCTACACCGCCATGCTCTCCCGCGGCTACGACGGCGAGGTGCGCTCCCTACCCCTGCCCGGGCTCGACCGGGGAAACCGGCTGGCCCTGGCCCTCTGCCTCTCGCTGCTGGGCCTGATCCTGCTCACCGGGCTGCTCTTTGCCTAGAAAGAGAGCGCCGCATGCACCACACGATTGATATTCAGGACCTCTCTTATACCTACCCCGACGGTCACGCGGCCCTGCGCGGCGTGAGCCTGAACATCCGCGCCTGCGAGAAAGTGGCGCTGGTGGGCCCGAACGGTGCCGGGAAATCCACCCTGCTGCTGCACCTGAACGGGATTCTGAGCGGAGAGGGGCGGGTGCAGGTGGCGGGCCTGGAGGTGAACGGCCCCAACCTGGGGCAGGTGCGCTCCTGCGTCGGGCTGGTGTTCCAGTCGCCGGACGACCAGCTTTTCTCCCCCACGGTGTACGAGGACGTGGCCTTCGGGCCCATCTACCAGGGGCTACCGGAGGCCGAGGTGCGCGCCCGGGTGGAGGAGGCTTTGCAGGTGGTGGGTATGAGCGCCTACGCCCGGCGCGTCTCGCATCACCTGAGCATGGGGGAGAAGAAGCGCATCGCCATCGCCACCGTGCTCTCGATGAAGCCCGAGATCCTGGCGCTGGACGAGCCCACCGCCGGGCTGGACCCGCGCGCCCGCCGCGGGCTGATCAACCTGCTGGCCGGGCTGCCCCTGACGATGCTGGTCTCCACCCACGATATGCTCATGGTGCGCGAGCTCTTCCCGCGCATGGTGATCATGGACGAGGGGCGCGTGGTGGCCGACGGGCCGACCCGGGCCCTGCTGGAGGACGCCGCCCTGCTGGAAGCGCACGGGTTAGAGAAACCCGGGTGTTAAATTTTCCCGAATTGTGTCAAAAAAGGCGCGGCCGAGGCCGCGCCTTTTTTTGTTTAACAAAGGAAATATCAGTCGGCAGGGGTGGCCAGCTTCGAGCTTTCCACGCCCACTTTCCCGTTCAACCCGGCCGCCTGGCGCAGGAGCTCGGCCTTGCCGGTGCGCTCCCAGGGCAGGTCCAGGTCGTCGCGGCCGAAGTGCCCGTAAGCGGCCACATTGCGGTAGATCGGGCGGCGCAGGCCCAGGTCGCGGATGATGGCGCCGGGACGCAGGTCGAAATGCTCGGTAATCAGGGCGGCGATCTTCTCGTCCGGGATGCGCCCGGTGCCGAAGGTCTCCACGCTCACGCTCAGCGGGCGCGCCACGCCGATGGCGTAGGCCACCTGGATCTCGCAGCGGTCCGCCAGGCCCGCCGCCACCACGTTCTTCGCCGCCCAGCGCGCGGCGTAGGCTGCGGAGCGGTCCACTTTTGTGGGGTCTTTGCCGCTGAAGGCGCCGCCGCCGTGGCGGCCCATCCCGCCGTAGGTATCCACAATAATCTTACGCCCGGTCAGGCCAGCGTCGCCCTGGGGGCCGCCGATCACGAAGCGCCCGGTCGGGTTCACAAAGAACTTGGTGTCCTCGTCCATCATCCCCTCCGGGATCACCGGACGGATGACGTGCTCGATAATGGCGGCGCGAATGGCCTCCTGCTCGACGTCCGCGGCGTGCTGGGTGCTCACCAGCACGGTGTCCACGCGCACCGGCTGCCCGAACTGGTATTCCACCGTCACCTGGGTCTTGCCGTCGGGGCGCAGCCAGGGCAGGGCGCCGTCCTTGCGCACCGCGCTCAGGCGCAGGGCCAGCTTCTGGGCCAGGTAGATGGGCATGGGCATCAGGGCGGGGGTTTCGCTGCAGGCATAACCGAACATCATCCCCTGGTCGCCGGCGCCGACGGCTTCCACCTCGGCCTCGGTCATCTCGCCCTGCTTGGCTTCCAGCGCTTTATCCACGCCCAGGGCGATATCGCCGGACTGCTTGGCGATGGCGACCAGGACCCCGCAGCTGTTGCCGTCAAAACCCTTTGCGCTGTCGTCGTACCCGATCTCCAGCACCACCCGGCGCACCAGCTCGTCGAAATTGATGTGCGCCCGCGTGGTGATCTCGCCCAGCAAAACCACGAAACCGGTCTTGGTCGCCACCTCGCAGGCCACCCGGGAATGAGGATCGGCCTCCAGGCAGGCGTCCAGCACGGCGTCGCTGATCTGGTCGCAGATCTTATCGGGGTGTCCCTCGGTAACCGCTTCGGATGTAAACAGCAAGCTCGGCGAGGTCATAAAAGATGTGTTCATTAAGTGTTACCTCCTGTAGAATGATAAAAGCCCCTTCTGGACACGAGAAGGGGCAATATCCTGCACGGGATGAAACCGCCCTCTCATCTCCCAGAACATCCGTCTGTCGGAATTGGCACCGTGGGTCAATCTTGCGGTCTGGCTGCCGTCAGGCAGCGGCCGGATCGCAGGACTCTTCCCGGTTGCCGAGGTTTCACAGGGCCGGTCCCTCCACCTCTCTGGATAAGAGCGCCGTTAGAGGCCTATTTAGATGTTGCGCGGATCATACCACGGTTAAAAAACCCTGTCAACCGATCTCCCGCTCGGCCTGAGAGACGAGTCCGTAGCGCCGGTTGCGGTGGGCGTACTCCTGGAGCGCCCGGCGCAGCTCTTCCTTGTCGAAATCGGGCCAGTAGGTGGAGGGGAAGTACCATTCGGAATAGGCACCCTGCCAGATCAGGAAGTTGCTGCCGCGCAGCTCGCCCGAAGTGCGGATGATCAGGTCCGGGTCGGGCACCCCCGCGGTGAAGAGGTACTGGTTCACCAGCTCTTCGGTCAGCTCTTCGGCTTTGAGGCCGTCGCGGATCATGCGCTGGAAGGCGCAGATGATCTCATCCCGGCCGCCGTAGTTGAAGGCGATGCTCAGGATCAGGCGGGTGTTATCTTTGGTGTACTCGACCGCGTGCAGGACCTTTTCTTTGAAGGCCGGCTTGATGCGGTCGAGCCGGCCGATATGGCGGAGCTGGACCCCCTGGTCGTGCAGTTCCTGCAGTTCGCGATCGATCACGTCTTCGAAGATCTGCATCAGGCCCTGGACCTCTTCCCCTGGCCTGCCCCAGTTCTCGGTGGAGAAGGCGTAGATGGTGAGGTAAGGGATGCCGAATTCGACGCAGGCTTCGATCACCCGGCGCAGGTTCTCGGTGCCGGCGCGGTGGCCTGCCAGGCGCGGCAGCCCGCGCGCCAGCGCCCAGCGGCCGTTGCCGTCCATAATTATCGCGATGTGCCTGGGAAGCTTATCCGGTAAGTCTTGACTTTCTTTGTCACTCATAATACTGGAACAGTCGCCCGAGGGCGCGCCAGCCCGGCGCGCCGTCAGACTTCCATGATCTCCTTCTCTTTGCGTTCACCCACCGTTTCCATTTCCTTAATGAAGCGGTCGGTGATCTTCTGCAGCTCTTCCTCGCCTCGCTTGCGATCATCCTCGGAGATCATCTTCTCCTGCTCGTATTCCCGCAGATCCTTGATCATATCACGCCGGATATTGCGCACCGCCACGCGGGCTTCTTCAACACGGTTGTGCACCACCTTCACCAGGTCCCGGCGGCGCTCCTCGGTAAGCGGGGGCAGGTTCAAGCGGATAGCTTTGCCGTCGTTATTGGGGGTCAGGCCCAGGTCCGAGGCCAGGATGGCGCGCTCGATATGGCGCAGGGCGCTGGCGTCGAAGGGGCGAATGAGCAAAGCGCGCGGATCGGGGACGCTGATGGAAGCCAGTTGGATCAGAGGCGTAGGGGAGCCGTAGTACTCCACAGACATGCGTTCGACGAGGGCCGGTGTGGCGCGCCCGGTGCGGATCGTGCCCAGGTCTTCCTCCAGCGCCTGCACCGCGCCCCGCATGCGGGTTTCCGCATCTTTATAAATGTCTTTCAACATTATTCAGACCTCCAGAGCTCTCCCACTTGGTTTCTTGCATGGCAGCGGCGGCCTCCAAACAGTCCTGCTGCAGGGCCGGGGCCGCAGCCTCCAACCTGCACCGCATTCCTATTTACGAGCCGCCTCTTAAAAAGTAGCTTCCACGGATGTTCTATCCGGAAACGCATCTTTCCGGACAGGTCCTTTACCCTCGGCTCTTCGATGGTTGAGCCAACTCCTCTATAGGATACTCGAAAATGCCAGCCTAGAAAAGGGGTAAATTGATGGGGGCGGTTAGGCCATCACCAGCGTGCCCACCTCCTCGCCGAACAGGGCTTTGCGCAGGGCGCTTTCGTCCCACAGGTTGAGCACCAGGATCGGCAGGTTATTGTCCATGCAGAGGGAGATGGCGGTGGCGTCCATCACCTCCAGGCGGCGGTTCATGGTCTCCAGGTAAGACAGGCGGGAGAAGAACTTGGCGTCCGGGTTTTTCTTGGGGTCGGAATCGTAGACTCCGTCCACCTTGGTGGCCTTGATGACCACCTCCGCCCCAATCTCGACCGCCCGCAGGGCCGCGGCGGTGTCGGTGGAGAAGTGCGGGTTGCCGGTGCCGCCCCCGAAGATCACCACCCGCCCTTTTTCCAGGTGGCGGATGGCCCTGCGGCGGATATAAGGCTCGGCGACGGCCTGCATCTGGATGGCGGACTGCACGCGGGTGACCAGGCCCAGGCGCTCCATCGCATCCTGCAGGGCGAGGGCGTTCATCACCGTCCCGAGCATGCCCATATAATCGGCCTGGGCCTGCTCCATACCCCGCTCGATGCCGGTGCGCCCGCGCCACAGGTTGCCCGCCCCGATGACAATGGCCACATCCACACCCAGCTGGCGCACTTCTTTCACCCGCAGCGCCACGGCCTCCGCCCGGGGTACGTCAATCCCGAAACCCTGCGGCCCGGCCAGCGCCTCGCCGCTGAGCTTGAGCAGGATCCGTTTGTATTTCAGCTGTTTCTCCATAGCTCTCTTTCCTCAGATTGATCATCCAGTTGATGATGGAGCCCGGTGTACCCCCATGCCAACTAAATGTAAGAGCGGTAATTTTCGGCGCTTCGCGTCGAAAATTACCGCTCTCACTATTCCTTCCCTCCCCTGGGAGAGGATGATGGTGAATGTATCATAGAGGTTCAGGAAGGGTTCACCCGAAGGTTCAGCGCCAGGCGCGTCAGGTTCGCGGCGCTAGTCTGAGGTTGCCTCGCCCAGCTCCCAGCGGGCAAAGCGGCGGATAATGATATTCTCGCCGATGGCGGCCACTTTATCCAGCAGCAGCTTCTCGATCGTGACGCTCTCGTCCCGGATCCAGGGCTGGCGCAGGAGGACGACCTCGTCCTTGAACTTCTCGATCCTGCCGTCCACGATGCGGCTGACGACCGCTTCGGGCTTGCCCTCTTCCAGGGCGCGCTTGCGGGCGATCTCGCGCTCGTGCTCGAGCACGTCATCCGGGATCTCCTCGGCGCGGATATAGCGCGGGGCGGAAGCGGCGATCTGGAGCGCCACCTCGTGGGCGAACTCGCGGAACGGCTGCGAGCGGGCCACGAAGTCGGTCTCGCAGTTGACCTCGACCATCACGCCCACGCGGCCGTTGCCGTGCGAATAGAGCTCCACCATGCCTTCCGAGGCATCCCGGTCGGCGCGCTTGGCGGCCGTGGCCAGGCCTTTTTCGCGCAGGTAATCCACCGCTTTTTGGAAATCTCCGCCGGCCTGTTCCAGCGCCTTGCGGCAGTCCAGAATGCCAGCCCCGGTGGCTTCGCGCAGTTCTTTAATCATCTCAGTGGTGACAGCCATGAATTATCCCTCAACCTCTTCTTCTTCTGCGTTATCCAGGCCAGCATCCTCCGCCTCGACCTCTTCCGTGATCTCATCCACCTGGACGGCCTCGGCGGATTCGGTCTCTGCTTCGGCGGCTTCTTCTTCAGCGGCTTCAACTTCCTCGTCCGGGACAGAGGCGGGGCGCCCGCCGATCTTCGCCAGGGTGGATTCGCCCAGCAGGTCCTCGTCGGCAAGCTCGGGCTCCTCGATGGCGCCGGCGGCGGCGCGTTCTTCCGTCTCCAGCTCCACGTCCTTGCGCATGGCTTTGCCTTCGATCACGGCGTCGGCGATCTTGCCCACCAGCAGCTTGATGGCGCGGATGGCGTCGTCGTTGGAGGGGATCACGTAATCAATATCGGAGGGGTCGCAGTTGGTGTCCACCAGGGCGATGACCGGGATATTGAGCAGGTTGGCCTCGTGAATGGCGGTGGCCTCCCGGCTGACGTCCACCACGAAGAGCAGCTCGGGCACGGTGGTCATCTGGCGGATACCGCCCAGCAGGGTCTCGAGCCGTTCGATCTGGCGGCTGAGGATGAGGGCTTCCTTCTTGGTGATGCGCCCGAAATCGCCGCGCTCGCGCATGCGCTCCAGCCGCTCGAGCTCGTTGATGCGGGCGCGGATGGTGCGCCAGTTGGTGAGCATGCCGCCCAGCCAGCGGGCGGTCACGTAGGGCATACCGGCGCGCATGGCCTCGTTCTGCACGGTCTCCTGCGCCTGGCGCTTGGTGCCCACGAAGAGCACCGTGCCGCCATCGGCGACGGCTTCGCGCACCAGGTTGTAGGCCTGGTCCAGGGCTTTGACCGTCTTCTGCAGGTCAATAATATGGATGCTGTTGCGTTCGGTGAAAATATACGGCTTCATGGCGGGATGCCACTTGTGGGTCCTGTGCCCAAAGTGCACGCCGCTTTCCAGAAGCGCCTTCATGGAAATAACGGCCATTTGTACAACTCCTTTTTGCGTTGTTCCTCCGCCTCCTTCTTCCCTGCCGGCACCGCGGCCAACGGCACGCCCGAACAGGTCTGGAGACGTGTGAGATGGGTTTCACCTCCGGACTGGAGGTTGGCGTAAAGACTCCCGCCCTTGGCTTGCTGTCCCGGGGGCGGGAGCGCAGGAAGTATAACATATGGATTTCGAATCGGCAAGGATAAGAGAAAGGCAG
>JAEWYL010000323.1 GCA_023395675.1 Chloroflexota bacterium
GCGCGGGGCGCGGCGGCCTCTGGCGCTGGAAACCGGCGCGCAGGCTGCTGCAGTGGACCTACAACCGCGCTTTCGAGATTCTGTACCGGGGACGTTAACCTCTGCCTCTAATGAACTTTGACAATCAACCTCGGTGATAAGCGAAGGGAAACCCTATAGGTCGCCACAAGGAGTTAGACTGAAAAGAGACCTGAAGGCGACCTTTAGGGTTTTGGTTGCTGCCGGTTCTGGAATTCAAAGCGGATTAGGTCTTGGAAGCTACCGGTTCAGATACTCAGAACCCATGAGGGGCAGGGTGAACAACCCCGGTTGATCCAGGCGCTACCCTGATACAGGCGCGGCCGCCCAAACAACAAAGATCACCCTCGTCCCGATCTCACGGAACAGGTTTACTACACGGATCCTATGTCGAAAAAGAAAATCTTAATCAGCGCCGATCACGGCCTGGCAATCACTTATTTCCTCCAATCCGACCTTGTGCCGGCGCTGCTGGATGCGGGGCTGGACGTGGTGGTGCTGGTGGATGACGGTCTGAAGGAGAAGATCGCCCAGACCTTCGGGCGCCCGGGCCTGACGGTGGAAGGGCTGCGGCTGCAGCAGGCGCGGGATTATTTCCAGAAAGAGCGCAATTCGCTGCAGTGGTGGCTCGATTTCTACCGCCGCGCCGGGGCCTCGCGGCGCATGAATCTGGAGGCGGTGGACAGCTACGTGCGCTGGGTGGAGCACGAAGCCCCGCCCCGGCGCCGGGCCCTGCTGCCGCTCACCCGCCTGGCCCTGAACCTGCTGCGCGCCTCGCGCCCCGCCCGCCGGGCCCTGGTGAACTCCCAGACCCGCTTCACGCCCGATTTCTACGAGGACCTGTTCGACCGCCACCAGCCCGACCTGCTGCTCTCCAGCACCTCCGGCTGGCGCCTGGACCGCTACATCCTGCGGGCCGCGGCCCGGCGCGGCCTCCCCACCGCCGCCATCGTCCAGGGCTGGGACAACCCCAGCAGCTACACCCTTCCGGGGGCCCCGGTGAGCCAGATCACCTGCTGGTCGGAGGTGCAGAAGCGGGAGCTGGTGGAAGGCTCCGATTGGGACCCGGAGCGCATCCACATCGGCGGCATCCCCTCCTACGACGGCTACTTCCGCCGCGAGTGGGTAATGCCCCGGGAGGAGTATTTCCGCCTGCACGGGCTGGACCCGGAGCGCCGGCTGCTCTCTTACGCCTGCTCTTTTATCACCTACTCCCCCAATATCCAGAATATCGAGGCCCTGATCCGCCTGATGCAGGCCGGGCGGCTCTCCGCCCCCAGCCAGCTCCTGATCCGCCTGCACCCCAACCACTTCACCGACAACCCGCTCTTCGCCGGCGAGCGGGAGCAGGTGCGCAAGCTGGCGCGGGAGATCCCCCACGTGCACATGGTCGAGCCGCTGCCCCTGGGCGGGGACATGGGCTACTATTCGGGGGAGGATATGCCGGAGAAATCCTCGATGATGGCCCACTCCGACGTGTTCCTGACGGTCTATTCGACCATGGTGGTGGAGACCTCCATCCACGGCACGCCCATCGTGGCGGTGACGATCGACTCGCCCGGCGGCTGGCCCAACCGCTTCACCCTGCCCCTGACCGAGATCGGCGGCTGGCCCACGCACTCGCGCTTCCGTGAATCGGGGGCCGGGCGGGTGGCCTCGAACGAGGAGGACCTCTGCCAGGCGATCAACACCTACCTGGAGACCCCGGACATTGACCGGGAGGCGCAGCAGGCCTTTATCCGCCGGGAATGCACCTACACCGACGGCAGCGCCGGGCGCCGCACCGCCGAATGGGTGCTGCGCCGGGTTGGGGGCTAACCAGGAGAAGCGCGGCGGGGATCGGAAATGTACCGCCGTGCCCGTACGGCCCCGTTTTTGGACGCGGCTCCGGCTGCATACGGCGACCGGAACCTTTCCCGCCTCCAAACGTGACCCATAATCACCTGACACTTGACTTTTAACCCATGACCCTTACCCAACGCCTGGCCCTGGCGGCGCGCGTCCTCCTGGGCAGAACCCCAGCCGCGCAGGCGCGCCGCTCCGATATCCCCGCCATCACCCCGGAGGAGGTGGAGGAGGCGCGCCGCTTCTTCCCACGCGACAAATTTTTCATCTACGGGCACGCCCGCTCCGGCACCACCCTGCTCACGCGCCTGATCCGCCTGCACCCCGAGGTGCACTGCAACTACCAGGCGCACTTCTTCACCCGCCCGCCCCTGCTGCAGAGCCTGGTGGCGGACCCGGAGGTGGGCGCCTGGCTGGGCCGGCGCAGCAACCGCTGGAACCGGGGGAAAGACCTGTCCCCGCTGGTGCTGCGGGCCGCGGCCGATTTCATCCTGGAGCGCGAGGCCCTGCGGGAGGGCAAGCGCATCGTGGGCGATAAGAGCCCCAACAGCCTGCTGGACGGGGAGGCGGTGCGCCTGCTGCAGGCGGTCTACCCCGACGCGCGCCTGGTCTTCATCGTGCGCGACGGGCGCGACGCGGCCCTCTCGCACCGCTTCCAGGCCTTTATCGATTCCCCCCAGCACCTGGGCGCGGAGGACCTGCGCCTGCGGGAGGCCTTCTCCCAGGCCCCCGAGCCCTTCCTGCGGGGCGAGCGCTCGCTCTTCACCGAAAAGGGCGTCCGCCTCGCCGCCGAGAGCTGGCGGCGCAACGTGCAGGAGACCGGCGGCGAGGGCCGGGCGCGCTTCCCCGGGCAGTATATTTCCCTGCGCTACGAAGACCTGCTGGAGCGCCCCTACGAGCAGATCTGCCGCCTGTGGGAGTTCCTGGGGGCCGACCTGAGCCTGCCCGGGCTGGAGGAGCGCGTGGCGGCTGAGATGGGCCAGAACCCGGACGCGGCCTGGCAGCAGCAGAAAGCCGGAGACCTGGCCGCCCCGCTGCAGAAAAAGGGGCGCCAGGGGACCTGGCGCGAGATGTTCACCGCCCGCGACCGCCGGGTTTTCCTGGAACTGGCCGGCGAAACGCTGGACGCCTGGGGCTACCCCCGCGAGTGAGCGGCCTGTGAGAATCCTCGTCGCCGGACTCGGCTCCATCGGCCGCCGCCACCTGCGCTGCCTGCTCGCCCTGCGCGAGGAGGCCGGGGAGGGGCTCGAAATCCGCCTCTTCCGCAGCCGGCGCAGCACCCTGCCGGACGAGGAGCTGGCCGGGCTGCCGGTGGAGACCGAGCTGGCCTCCGCCCTGGCCTGGAAGCCCGAGGCGGCGGTCATCGCCACCCCCACCGCCCTGCACCTGGACAGCGCCATCCCGGCGGCGGAGGCCGGCTGCCACCTGCTGCTGGAGAAGCCGGTCTCGAGCAGCCTGGAGCGCCTCCCCGAGCTGGAGGCGGCCCTGAGGCGCGGGGGCGGCCGGGTGCACGTGGGCTACCAGTTCCGCTTTCACCCCGGCCTGCGGCGGCTGCGCCGCCTGCTGCAGCGGGGCGCCATCGGACGGCCGCTGTCGGTGCGCGCCCACTGGGGCGAATGGCTGCCCGGCTGGCACCCCTGGGAGGACTACCGCCGGGGGTACAGCGCCCGCCCCGACCTGGGCGGCGGGGTGATCCTCACCCTCAGCCACCCGCTCGATTACCTGCGCTGGCTGTTCGGCGAGGTGGAGGCGCTCTGGGCTTTCGCCGGGCGTCTGAGCGACCTGGAGCTGGAGGTGGAGGACACGGCCGAGATCGGGCTGCGCTTTGCCGGCGGGATGCTGGGCAGCCTGCACCTGGATTACGTCCAGCGCCCCCCCGCCCACCGCCTGGAGGTCATCGGCTCGCAGGGCGTGCTGCGCTGGGATAACGCCGGCGGCGCGGTGACCCTGGACTGCGCGCTGCCGGAGCTGCGAGAGCGGATTTTAGAGCTTTCAGAGGCTGAGGCCGGGGAAACGGGCCGTATGGCGGCGGGAGAGAGCCTGGTCTTCTACCCCCCCGAGGGTTTCGACCGGGACGAGCTTTTCCGGGCCCAGATGCGGCATTTTCTGGGGCTGGCGCAGGGCCGGGCTGCCCCGGTCTGCAGCCTGGAGGACGGCATACGGGCCCTGGAGCTGGCCCAGGCCGCGCTGCTCTCGCAGGCGGAGGGCCGGCTGGTCCACCCGCACGGCGGCCGCCCGGGGAACGGGCCGGCGTTTACTGGCTGACCACCCGCTCCCAGCGGATATGGGGCGAGCCGGCGCGCAGCGAGTAGAGCATCTCGCTGCCCGCCCCGCCGGCGACGTAATTCTGCTCGATAAAGGGCATGGCTTCGGCGGTGTCGCCCCAGAGCTGGGCCACCACGTCCGGCTTGAGCTGGCCGATGGAGTAGGCGTAGTTCCATTTCATGTGGCCCGGACGGAACTTCTCCAGGTTGAACAGGCCCCCGGTCTCGTGAGCCTGCTCCCGGGCGATCACCGGGTCGCTCTTTCCGAGCAGGTCAATGGCGTAGCGGTCGGCGAAATAGGGTACGGCCCCGGCGGTCACCACCGCGATGCTGGCCTCGGGGGTGGTGATGCGCCGCAGGTCCAGGCCGATGCGGGTGTTCTCCCGGTTGCCCTGGATAAAGGAGGGCTGGCGGACCAGCGCCCACTGCTCCAGGGAGCGGTAGTTCTGGAAGAAATTAAAGTTGAACAGGCTCGCCAAAACGAACACCACCAGCCCGGCGCGGGTCAGGGCGAAACCCCGCCGGTCTTCCAGCCCGGCTTTCAACGCCAGGGCCTCCCGCACCAGTTCCAGGGCATAGACGAAGAGCAGGAAGAAGAGCGGCATGGAGATGGCGACGTAGCGGTTGGCGCCGCCCTTGTGCTCCCAGGCGTCGCCCCCGACGTAGATGCTGTAGGCGGCCTGCCCGAGGAAGACCAGGAGCAGCAGCCAGACCTCCCGCTCGCGGCGGAAGAGCAGCACGGTGAAGGGCAGGATGAAGAGGGGCCAGTTCATCTCGGTGGCAAAACTGGCAAAGACGTACAGCCCGCGCGCCACCCGTTCCACCAGCGGGTAGCCGTACATTTTCAAATAGTAGGTATTGGGCAGAGGGTCGCCGAAGTAATACAGGCGGAAGAGAGTCTGCCCCGCCAGGAAGACGAACAGCAGCCCGGCGCCCCACAGCAGGTGCCGGCGGCGGTGCGGGCGGTCGGCGAGGAAGAGCAGCCCCAGGATCACCAGGTAGGGCACCGCCGCATCGGTGCGCACCAGGGTGGCGAACCCGAGCAGCCAGTAGGGCCAGGGCGAAAAGCGCCCCGCCTTCAGGTTTTTCAGCACCAGCCACAGGCTGAAGGTGAGGATCAGGGTCAGGAGGCTGACCTCCATGCCCAGCAGGGACCAGTTGTTCAGCGGGGTGTAAAACGCGGTCAGGACCACCGCCAGGAGGCCGAGCAGGGGTTTGCCCGTCAGCAGGTCTGAGATCTTTTTGAGAAAGATCAGGCTGACCAGGATAAAGACCCCGCCGCTGATCTGCACCGGGAGGCTCATCTGGGAGGCCGGGAGGGGCAGCAGGTGAACCAGGGCCATGAACACCACCCAGAGCGGGTTGGTGAAGCCCTCCACCCGCGCGCCGCCCGGGTTCCACACCAGGCCGTAGCCTTCCGCCAGGTTGCGGGCGTAGCGCATCGAGATCATGGCGTCGTCGAAGAGCACGAAATAGCGCTCGCCGTCCATGATAAAGCTGGTGCGGAAGATATACACGGCCGCGTAGGCCGCATACAGGGCCAGGAGCAGGGGCAGGGCCGCCTGCAGGACTGCGGGCAGCACCGCCTGGGAAAAACGGTAACGAGCGAGTTCGCGCGGGTTGGTTGCGTTCATCGGCGCTTGCAGCACCCTTCTGATTGGGAATGAGGTCTCTTTCTACTGGAAAGACAGTTTCCGGATTATAACAGTAGATCATCCTGGAGCGGTAGCACCCGGACCCTCAATAGGGATTGAGAGCTGGGATATTGGTGTGTTTTTCGGCGCTGCGTTTCGCAAAAGGCACGAATCCCTCTTCGGACTGTCCATGGAGGCGCAGGGCGAACAACCATAGCACATTTTTCGGATCGATCCGAATGGTATTTGAGGTAGTCTGATGTTTCGACCGGTACAACTGCCTTCACAGGTTGAAGGCGAGCTCTTTTTACACAGCATGCCCGGACGCTTCGAGCCCCTGGAAGAGACCCTGGCGGCCATTCAGGGGCGCGGCATCCAGCGCGTGGTCTGCCTGACCCCGCTGGAGGAGGTCTGGCGCAAGTCCACCGCCTACGCCTGCCTGCTGGAGGCGGGGACGTTCTCCTGGCGGCAGAAGATGTTCCCGATCAAAGATTTCAACGTGCCCGAGGACCGGGAGGCTTACCTGGGGCTGGCCCGGGAGCTGGCCTCGGCCCTGCGCTCCGGCGAGCGCCTGCTGATCCACTGCGCCGGGGGCATCGGGCGCACCGGGACCCTGGCGGTGGTGATCCTGCTGGCCCTGGGCCTGGGCGAGCTGGAAGCCCTGCAGGCGGTCGAGATGGCAGGCTCGGGCCCCGAGAACGATAAGCAGCGGGCGCTGGTGACCTGGTGCGCCCGCAGGCTGCAGCAGCCGGGGTAGCTTGATTTTCTGAAAGCGCTCAAAAGCAGTAAAAAAGGGTGTGATTTGGGTGTAAAATTATGCGTTCTCCTGCGTTATTAACGAGGAGCCCTCTCAAGCACCGGAGCGCGCTGCGGGAAAGCCCGGCAGTCGCTGAGGCCGCCCCCAGGCGGGGCCCGCCCTCCCGGGTAAGAGCTGGCTGCACGTGTGAACTCTGGATTACCGGGGGGCAGGCTTGAGCTACCCCAGCGCTGCAAGCGCGAGACAATGCAATGGAAAGAACCGGAAATACAATCAAATTAGGAGTGCTTCTCAATGACGGAACTTAAAACCGACAGCAAATTAATTGCCCCTTACGGAGGCAAACTGGTGAACCTGGTGGTCAGCGGCGAGGAACGCGAGGAACTGCTCGCTCGCTCCAGCCACCTGCCCTCTGTTCAGATTTCCGCCCGGGCGCTGTGCGACCTGGAGCTGCTGGCCACCGGCGCGTTCTCGCCCCTGGACCGCTTCATGGGCAAGGCGGATTACGAGCGCGTCCTGACCGAGATGCGCCTGAAAAACGGGACCCTCTTCCCCATCCCCATCTGCCTGCCGCTGGACGAGAGCGCCCTGCCGCAGTATGGCGACGAGATCACCCTGAGCGACACGCGCAACAACACCATCGCCGTGATGCAGATCGAGGAGGTCTTCCAGTACGACCCGCAGCGCGAGGCCCGGCTGGTGCTGGGCACCACCGACCCCCGCCACCCCCTGATCTCCGAAATGGTGCGCTGGGGCAAGGTCTACGTCTCGGGCGCGCTGAAGGTGATTGACCTGCCGCGCTATTTCGACTTCGTCGAGCTGCGCCGCACCCCGGCCCAGGTGCGGGCCCTGCTGGAGAAGATGGGCAACTCGAACGTGGTCGCCTTCCAGACCCGCAACCCGATGCACCGCATCCACGAAGAGCTGACCAAGCGGGCGGCGGAGGAAGTGGGCGGTTCGCTGCTGATCCACCCCGTGGTCGGCATGACCAAGCCCGGCGACGTGGACCACTATACCCGCGTGCGGGTGTACAAGGCCCTGGTCGAGAACTACTACGACCCGAACAGCACCCTGCTCAGCCTGCTGCCCCTGGCGATGCGCATGGCGGGGCCGCGCGAGGCCCTGTGGCACGCCATCATCCGCCGCAACCACGGCGCCACCCACTTCATTATCGGACGCGACCACGCCGGGCCCGGCAAAGACAGCCAGGGCCGCCCCTTCTACGGCCCCTACGAGGCCCAGGAGATGCTGCTGCAGTACGGCGACGAGATCGGGGTCAAGCCGGTCGAGTTCAAAGAGCTGGTCTACCTGCCGGATGAGGACCGCTACGAGCAGGTGAACCAGGTGACCGAGGGAGCGAACACCCTCAACATCTCCGGCACCCAGGTGCGCGACGATTACCTGGCGAAGGGACGCCTGCTGCCGGAGTGGTTCACCCGCAAGGAGACCGCCGAGATCCTGCAGGAGATGTACCCGCCCAAGCACAAGCAGGGCGTGTGCATCTGGTTCACCGGCCTGAGCGGCTCCGGAAAATCCACCACCGCCGAGGTGCTCACCTCCCTGATCCTGGAGCGGGGCCGCCAGGTGACCGTGCTGGACGGCGACGTGGTGCGCACGCACCTGTCCAAGGGCCTGGGCTTCTCGCGCGAGGACCGCGATATCAACATCCTGCGCATCGGCTTCGTCGCCAGCGAGATCGCCCGCGCCGGGGGCATCGTCATCACCGCCGCCATCAGCCCTTACCGCACCACGCGCAACGAGGCCCGCAAGATGGTGGGCGAGAACTTCATCGAGGTCTACGTGAACACCCCGATCGAGGTCTGCGAGCAGCGCGACGTCAAGGGCCTTTACGCCCGCGCCCGCCGCGGCCAGATCACCGGCTTCACCGGCGTGGACGACCCCTACGAGGAGCCGGTGGACCCCGAGATCGTGCTCTACACCACCGAGACCACCCCCGAGGAGAACGCCCGCAAGATCCTGAGCCAGCTCGAAGAGCGCGGCTTTATCCTGCCCGAGCCCAAGGCCGAGAACGGCAACGGGCGCCTGGCCCAGGAACCGGTGGAAGTCGCCAACCCGGCCTGATCGGAACGACCTTTTTTAACTTGCAGCAGGAGGTTGTGGGGCCCGGCCTCACAACCTCCTGCTGCGAAAAAGACAGCCTCCCCTTCTCATGCCCAATTTATCCCAGATGTTCGATCTGACCGGCCGGACGGCGGTGGTCACCGGCGGGGCGGGCCTGCTCGGCGCCGAATTCTGCCGCACCCTGGCCTCGGCCGGCGCGCGGGTGGTGGTCGCCGACCTGGACGGCCGCGCCGCCTCGGCCCTGGCCGCCTCTCTGCAGGAGGCCGGCTGCGAGGCCCGCGGCGTCCAGGTGGACGTCACCTCCCCGGCCTCGGTGCAGGCCCTGGTGAGCGAGGCGCTGGCCGCCTTTGGCGGGCTGCAGATCCTGGTCAACAGCGCCGCCCTGGACCCGAAATTCGACCCGCAGCACGGCGCCGGCGCCGCACCCGCCGGCAGCGCAGCGCCCGCCGGCAGCGGAGCACCCGCCCTGTCATTGACCTTCGAGAATTACCCCCTGGAGCTGTGGAACCAGGCCCTGGCGGTGAACCTGACCGGGCTGTTCCTGTGCTGCCAGGCCGCCGCCGCACCCCTGCTGGAGAGCGGGCGGGGGGTGATCATCAACCTGTGCTCCATGTACGGCCTGGTCGGGCCCGACCAGCGCCTGTACGCCCGCCAGGAGGGGCCGCCCCAATACAAGCCCGCCTATTATTCCGTCACCAAGGCCGGCGTCCTGGGCCTGACCCGCTACCTGGCCGCCTATTACGCCGGGAAGAACCTGCGCGTCAACGCCCTCACCCCGGGAGGGGTCTTCAACGGGCACGACGAGGAGTTCCTGCAGGCTTATTCCGCGCGCGCCGTCCTGGGGCGCATGGCCGAAAAAGACGAGATGAATGGGGCCCTGCTCTTCCTCGCCTCCGACGCTTCCACGTACATGACCGGGGCAAACCTGGTGGTGGACGGGGGCTGGACCGCCTGGTAGGAAAGGCGCATTATGACCGAAGTGCTTGCTCTCATCCCCGCCCGGGGCGGCTCGAAAAGCATCCCGCGCAAGAATATCCGCCCCCTGGGCGGCCACCCGCTGATCGCTTACAGCATCGCCGCGGCGCGGGCGGCTGAGACCGTCACCCGCACCATTGTCTCCACCGACGACGAGGAGATCGCCGCCCTCTCCCGCCGCTACGGGGCCGAGACGCCCTTCCTGCGCCCCGCCGCCTACTCCCAGGACGCCACCCCCGACCTGCCGGTCTTCCAGCACGCCCTGCAGTGGCTGGAGGAGCAAGAGGGCTACCGTCCCGAGATTGTGGTGCAGCTCCGGCCCACCTCGCCCTTCCGGCGCACCGCCCACGTCGACGCGGCCGTCTGCCGCCTGCTGGAGAGGCCCGAGGCGGACTCGGTGCGCACCGTGTGCGTCCCCTTTCAGAACCCGTATAAGATGTGGCGCATCCGCCCGGACGGCCTGATGCAGCCCCTGCTCCAGACCGAGTTCAGCGAGCCGTACAATATGCCGCGCCAGGCCCTGCCCGAGGTCTACTGGCAGACCGGCTACGTGGACGCCGCCTGGAGCGACACCCTGTTGCAGAAAAATTCCATGACCGGCGAGCGCATCCTGCCCCTGGTGATCGACCCGAGCGAGTGGATTGATATTGACTCGCCGGACGACTGGCGCAGGGCCGAACGGCTGCTGGAGAGCGGCGAGATCGGCCCGGACGAGCTCGGCTTCCGCTTTTCCGAAACTCTTTAGAGCTTATAAATTTGGTTGTTGTGACGGGGCTGCGACCCCAGCACCACAACAACCATGATTTTTCAGGACAGGTTCTTAAGCAAATAAGAAGGTGTCTGCCGGGCGCGGCTTCACCGCGCCGGGCAGGCGCTCTCATCCTTTCAGGAGTGCACATGCCCACGATCAACATCGGCGGCCGCGCCATCGGCGACGGGCAGCCTACCTACATTATTGCGGAGATCGGCGTCAACCATAACGGGATCCTCAACCTGGCCCTGGAACTGATTGACATCGCCAAGAACGCGGGGGCCGACGCGGTCAAGTTCCAGAAGCGCCGCCTGGACCGCCTGTACGCCAAAAAGTACCTGGAGAACGCCAACGCGGGCGAGAAGACCCTGCGCTACCTGCTGCCCATCCTGCAGCAGGTGGAGCTGCCCGACAGCGCCTACCACCGCATCGCCGAGCACTGCCGCCAGCGCGAGATCACCCTGCTCTGCTCGGCCTTCGACCCGGACAGCGCCGATTTCCTGGACGAGCTGGGCGTGCCGGCTTTCAAGGTAGCCTCGGCCGACCTGACCAACCTGCCCCTGCTCGACCACCTGGCTTCCAAGGGCAAGCCCCTGATCCTCTCCACCGGGATGTCGCGCATGGAGGAGGTGGAGTTCACGGTGAACTTCCTCCAGGAGCGGGAGGCGGAATTTGCCCTGCTGCACTGCAACAGCACCTACCCGGCCTCCTTCGACGATATCAACCTGCGCTTTATGGACAAGCTGCGCGCCTTCGGCGTCCCGGTGGGCTACTCGGGGCACGAGCGCGGCATCGCCGTATCCACCGTGGCCGCGGCCCTGGGCGCGAGCATCATCGAGCGCCACCTGACCCTGGACCGCACCATGGACGGGCCCGACCACTCGGCCAGCCTGGAGCCGCAGGGCTTTCAAAAGCTGGTGCGCGATATCCGCCAGGTGAGCATGGCCCTGGGCACCGGGGAGGAGAAGTTCATCTCGCGCGGCGAAATCCTCAACCGCGAGGTGCTCGGCAAGAGCCTGGTCGCCGCCCGCCGCATCGAGCCGGGGGAGACCATCCAGGCCGATATGGTGGCGGTCAAAGGCCCGGCGCTGGGCCTCTCGCCGCAGCGCTACCCCGAGCTGGTGGGCCGCGCCGCCGTGCGCAGCCTGGAGGAGGACGAGCCCTTCCTGGAGCGCGACCTGGGGGTGGAGGTGGCCCTGGACGTGGAGCACACCCTGCCCATGGAATGGGGCTTCACCGTCCGCTTCCGCGACTACCCCGAGATGCTGCCCTACCAGCCCCAGATGCTGGAGTTCCATTTCACCGACCAGGACCTGGACGAGAAATACCCCGGCGACGATTTCAGCGAGAAATCCGGCCGCCCCCTCAAGCTGGTGGTGCACGCCCCCGAGTTCTGGGACCGCACCCTGGTAAACCTGTGCTCGCGAGACGACCGGCAGCGCCGCGATTCGGTGGAGCTGATCCAGAAATCCATTGACCTGACCCGCTCGATGGCCCCTTACTTCGCCGGTACGCCCAAGGTGATCGTGCACCCGGGCGGCATGAGCCTGGACCACCCGGTGAAAGAAAAGGCCCAGCTCTACGACAACCTGCGCCGCTCGGTGAGCGAGCTGGACTACTCGGGCGTGGAGCTGCTGCTGGAGAACCTGCCCCCGCACCCCTGGTATTTCGGCGGGCAGTGGCTCACCAACGCCTTTATGGACGCCTGCGAGATCCGCGATTTCATCGTCCCCCTGGGCCTGCGGTTCTGCTACGATTCTTCGCACCACAAGCTGTACTGCAACTGGGCCCACGTGGACTTCTACGAGCAGGTGGGCATTTTGCTGCCTTACATCGGGCACCTGCACCTGTCCGATGGGGCCGGGCTGGACGGCGAGGGCCTGCAGGTGGGCGAGGGCACCATTGACTGGGTGCGCTTCTTCCGCGTGATCGGGGCCGGGCAGCCGGACGGCTACCACGGCACCATGATCCCGGAGATCTGGCGCGGCCACCAGCGCGGCGGCGAGGGCTTCCTGATCGCCATTAAGCGCCTGTCCGACGCCTATTTTGCCGCCCGGGAGACGGCCTGAGAGGCATGAACGCCGCCCAGGCCCTGACTCTGGCCGAGTACAACCGCTGGGCGAACGGGCGCCTGCTGCGCGCCGCGGCGCGCCTGGCGCCGGAGCAGCTCCACGCGCCCTGCTGGCTGAGCCAGGGCAGCCTTTTCCGCACCCTGATCCACCTGGCCGACGCGCAGTGGTCCTGGCGCCTGGCGCTGCAGGAAGGCAGGATGCCCGGCTATGCCCTGACCGAGGAGCAGTTCCCGGATTTCCAGTCGCTGCGCGCCTACCAGAAACAGGAAGACGACCTGCTGGCGGCTTACGCCGGGGCGCTGCAGGACGCGCAGGTGGAAGCGGAGGTCGAGTTCAGCTGGTCCAGCGCCAGGCCGCGCCGCAGGCCCCTGTGGCAGGTGCTGCTGCACATCCTTAACCACGGGACCCACCACCGCAGCGAGGCCGGGCAGTACATGGCCACCCTGGGGGTCTCCCCCGGCAACCTGGACTTCATCCTCTATGTCGCTAAAGAACGCTCTTAGCCGCGACCGCCTGGCAGCCTGGCAGAGCCGCCGGCGCCTGGGGCGGCTGGCGCGCCAGGTGGCGGAGCAGGAAAAACGCCGGCCCCGCCGCCCGGGGCAGGC
>JAEWYL010000326.1 GCA_023395675.1 Chloroflexota bacterium
GCGCGGGGCCTGCCCGGGCGGGATACAGGTCTCAGACGGCCGCCGCCTGGCCCAGGTAGGCGTCGGCGTAGATCACTTTGTTGAGCAGGATCTGGACCGTCTTCCAGATGGCGGCCTGCTCCGGATCGCTCAGGTCCACGTCCTCGACCGTGGGCTCTTCCATGGCGGCGATGCGGCCGGCGATCTTCAGGTACAGGCGCCCGACCGGGGTGGACTCGTCCCGCTGCTCGATGATGCGGATGGTCTCCTTCAGGTCCTCGTCCAGCGGGTTGGCGATCATCATGTTCAGCCCCACGCCCATCAGCATCGCCAGGTAGGTGCGGTTGATGAGCGGGCGGTTCTCGTTGGGCACCGCGTTCGAGACGTTGGAGAGCCCGACCGAGATCATCGGGGCCGGGTCCCAGGCGTACTGCAGGGTGCGCACGGCCTCGAGCAGCTGCGGGCAGTACTCCTGGCAGCCGGAGACGGTCAGCACCAGGGGGTCGATGATCAGGTCCGAGATGGGGAAATCAATCTCGAGCATGCGCGGGATGAGGGCCTCCAGGGCGATGTTCACGCGCTCGTCGGCCGCCACCGGGATGCCCGAGGCGCCCATGGTCAGGGCCACCAGGCGGGCGTTGTACTGCTTCGCCAGCAGCGGCACTTTCTCCAGGCGCTCCGGCTCGGCGGAGGTGGAGTTGATGATGGGCTGGGCTTTGGTGATCTTCTTCAGCCCGGCCTCGATGGCAGCCAGGTTGGTGGTGTCGAAGCTGAGCGGCACGTCCGTCACCGCCTCGACCGTCTCGATCATCCAGGGGAAGATCTCCTCGCCGTCCTTCTTGCGCGGGCCGAGGTTGATGTCCAGGGCCTGCGCCCCGGCCTCGACCTGTTTGACAGCCAGGTCCTGGAAGAACCTGGCATCCCGGTTTTTCAGGGCCTCTTTGACTTTTTCAGAGATGATGTGGATATTCTCGCCGATGATATACATGGGAACCATCCTTTGAGCTAGCGGTTGTCGCCGGCCTCAGCCCGGCTCTGCGCCAGGGCGGAGGCGATGCTGGGGAAGCGGGTAAGGTCTGTATGGGGTAGGAACATGGCCGACATGAAGGCTTCGTAGAAGGAGTTGTCGGCCGAAAGCTCGATATAGGTCATGCGCCCGGCAATATCGCGGACGCGCTCGCGGGCGCGCCGGTCCAGCAGGGCCAGGTAGGCGCCGCGCACGGAGGTGTTCCCCAGGAACTGGAAGCGATCCCAGGGCAGGTCCGGCAGCAGGCCGATCTGGACGGCTTTTTCGATATTGATGTACTTGCCGAAGGAGCCGCCGATCAGCACCTGCTCCACGCTCTCCAGGGGCAGGCCGACGCTCTCCGCCAGGACGGAAAAACCGGCGTAGATGGCGGCTTTGGCGCGCAGCAGGTTGTCAATGTCGATGCGCGTGATGGAGACGGCGCGGCCGGTTTCGCTTTCCTGGGGCCAGGCGAGCACGTACTCCAGCCCGTGCTCGCCCGCGCGCACGCGCGCGCAGCCGGAGGCCAGGTTGCCGGCTTTGTCAATCACGCCGGTCATGAACATCTCCGCGATGAGGGAGATCAGGCCGCTGCCGCAGATGCCGGAGGGCTTGCCGCCCCCGATCACCCGCAGGGTGGGCTCCCAGGTCTCCGGATGGATCCAGACCTCTTCGATGGCGCCCGGGCCGGCGCGCATGCCGTTGAGCACCCCCGCCCCCTCGAAGGCAGGCCCGGCGGAGCAGGCGCAGGTGACCAGCCAGTCGCGCGAGCCGAGCACCATCTCGCCGTTGGTGCCCACGTCCAGGAACAGGGTCAGGCCCCCGGCGTCGTCCATGCCGGAGGAGAGCACCCCGGCGCTGATATCTGCGCCGACGTAGCTGGCGACCCCCGGCAGGCAGTCCACCACGGCCTCCGGGTGGAGATTCAGGCCCAGCTCGCGGGCCGGGAAGACGGGCGGCTCGTTGAGGGCGGTGATGAAGGGCGAGAGGCGGATGCTGGCAGCCGGGACGCCAAGCAGCAGGTGGAGCATGGTGCTGTTGCCGGCGACCACGGCCTTGACCACCTCCTGCGGCCGGATGCCGGCCTGCCCGCAGGCGCGCTCCAGCAGGGTGTTGAGCGTGTCCAGAACCAGCCGGCGCAGCTCCTCGCCGCCGCCGTCCTTACCGGCGTAGATGATGCGCGAGATCACGTCCTCGCCGCGGGCAATCTGCCCGTTGTACTCGGAGGCCTGGGCGCGCACCTGCCCGCTGGCCAGGTCCACCAGCCACAGGGTGACGGTGGTGGTGCCGATATCAATCGCCGCGCCCCACAGCGGAGCCCACTCGTCCACGCTCCCGGGGAGCAGGTCCAGCAGCCATTCCTGGAGCGAGAGGCCGTTCCCGTCCTCCTGCAGAGAGAGCAGGGCGGTGACCTCCCAGTTGGCCTCCCGCAGCAGGCCGCCCAGGCGGCGCAGGAGCGGGAGGGAGATCTTGACGTTGGTGAAGCCGGCCTGGCTGCGCAGGGCTGCGCGCAGGCGGCCCAGGTCGTCGGTCTGGTCGTCCAGGTGGGGCGGCGCGAGCGAGAGGACGGCGCGGCGCAGGTCCAGGTCCAGGCGCGGGTTGTAGCCGGCGGGGACCTGCACCTCGCCGGCGGTGCGGTCGCTGGTCAGGCGGCGCTCGATCTTCTCCTGCTGCGGCACCCGCACGCACAGGTCGCCCTCGACCACGGTCTGGCAGGCCAGGGCGTAGCCGGCGGCCAGGTCGTCCGGGGTGAGGCGCAGAGTGCTGCGCTGGCGCGCCTGCCCGGAGAGGATCTGGACGGTGCAGCGCCCGCAGCGCCCCTGCCCCCCGCAGGGCTGTCCGATTTCGACCCCGGCCAGGCGCGCGGCCTCCACCAGCGCGGTCCCCGGCGGGACGCGCACGCTCTGGCCGTTGTCGAAGGTAACGAGATGAGTCATGGTTTCAAAACGTGCCCGCGGCTCTCAAATAAGGCCGTCTAGAGGGCCTGCTTGATGTACTTGGGCAGGTCCACGGCCTCGCGCGGGCCGACCCGGATTTCCCAGCCGGGCAGTTCGGCCTCCAGCTCGCCGGAGAGCACCGCCACGTGGCCGGGCAGCACCACCTGTTTGTGGCTCACCTTGTCGGCCACCTGGAAGGCCTGCACGGCCTTGGCGATGCGCTCGGCGTCGAACTTGCCGGCGGCCCAGGCGGTCAGGACGCTCATGCCCTCTGCGTCGGTCACCAGCAGCCAGGCGGGCAGCCCGGAGCTCTCCACCTCGTTCGCAACGCTGAAGTAGGTGATGCTGAAGTTGGTGGTGACCAGCACCGGAGACTGCGGCCCGGGGTTGTTGATCTCGTACAGGCCGGGCTGCACCTGGATCGGTTTCTGTGGGTCGGTGTAGATGTTCTGGCGCAGCACCAGCAGGGCGTAAGCCAGCTCGGGGGTGAACTCCTCCAGGACGATGAAGCCGGCGTACTTGGCAACGGCCTGGGCGGCTGCGGCGGGGCTGCCGGGGAAGGCGACCAGCGGGTAGCCCAGGGCGCGGAAGTTCTTCTTGATCGCCAGGCGGCGGATCTGGGTGAAGAGGGCCAGCGAGAGGCTGAGGTCGTCCTGGCTGCCGCCCAGCGGGTCGAGCACCAGGTCCTCCACGCCGAGGGCCTTGATCTTCTCCGCCAGCTCGGCCAGCGCCTCCAGGTTGGGGGCGGTGACGGCCAGGGCGGCGCCGTGCTGTTTGGCCAGGGCGGCCAGGGCCTCGTAGTTCTCCGCGTTGGCGGCGTAGATCAGGGGGCGCTCGCCGTCCACGGCGCGCAGCCCGGCGGCCTGCACCGCCGGGTCCTGGCTGACCAGGATCAGGGGGCGGTGGCTGGCGGAGCGCAGCGCGCCGATGGCCTGCACGAACTGCTGCGGGTCGCCGCTGTCGCAGCGCAGCGCGAAACCGTCCAGCGCCAGGTCCATGCCCACGTAGCCCACGCTGTAGGCCTCCGCCGGGGCCACCCGGGCCTGGATCTCGCCCGCGCTCAGGCTATCGCTCACCTGGATGAAGAGCCCGGGCTGGTGGTAGAAGGTCTTCTCGTGGCGGTAGAGCACCACCTCGTTGCCCGCTTTCACCTCGTAGCCGTTGGACTTCAGGCCCACCAGGCGCACCGGCGGGGCGGAAGACTCGGCCAGCTGGGCCTTGGAGGCCTCGCTTACGTGCGGGCAGGCGGAGAGCTCCACCTGTTTGGCTGCCAGCTTCATGGCGAAAGCCAGGCAGGTGGGGAAACCGCATTCCTTGCAGTTGGTCTGCGGCAGCAGCTTGTAAATTTGAATGCCGGAAAGTGCCATCGTTCAATCTCCAATCGAGCGGCGGGCGGGGGGCCGGGTTCCGGGCGCCAGGGGGAGCCGGAGGCGGCGCGGCCCGCCGCGCTTATGCCGTCTGGGGGACAGCCATCAGGCTTTCGATGGCTGCTTTCACCTGCTTCACGCTCTCCGGGTGGCGCAGCACCACCACGTCCGCCCCAGACTCGAGCAGGGCGACGGAAGTGAGCACCTCCCAATGCACGGCCCGGGCCGACCAGTCGCCCCAGGCCTCGGGCACGCCCGCGCCCACCTTCGCCTCTTTCGTCTTCCAGGTCTCGTAGCCCGGGGTGACGATCATAGGGAGCTGGGTCATGGCGTCGCCCTGCAGGGCCGCCAGGCGCAGGCGCTCCATCACCGAATAGCCGTACTCGATGCCGTAGCCCAGGGCGCCGGTGGTGGGGTCCATCACCACGCGCTCCAGGGGCAGGCCCATATCGGTGATGAGGATGTTAAGCTGCTTCGCCAGGTTCACGTCCATGGCGGTGCGGGCGGTGACCAGGTGGTCGTTCGCCAGGGCGGCGGCCACGATGGTGCGGTAGTTCTTGTCCTCGCAGATGCCCAGCAGCAGGCGCTCGCCCTTGGTGGCCTCGGCCACGGCGACCAGCAGGTCGTTGTCCAGGTCGGCCTGCCCGGGTCCGTAGACCACCAGCGGCAGCCCGGTGGCGGACAGGACCGCCTTGACGGCCGCGGTCGCGGCGGCGGGGGTGTTGGGGGCCCCGTCCGGACCGGCCGCGCTCAGCTCGAGCACGATCAGCTCGGCCCCGGCTTTTTCGGCCGCCTGGGCCCAGGCGGCCGGGTCGCCCATCACCTCGCCCCAGGCCTCGCCCAGCAGGGGAGACCAGTCGTCCGGGCGCTGGTCTTTGATCTCAACCGCCACGACCGGGCGGTGCGGGATTTCGCCTTCGAAGTGCATAAAGGGCATGGCTTTCTGCCCGCCGATGGTGATGGTGCTGGCGCGGGTGCCGCCCTCCGCCGCGGTCGCCCCGAGGGTGATCGTGCGCACGGCGCCGGGCCACTTTTCTTTCGGGATTTCGATTGGCATGGTACTCACTCCATTGTGTCGGGTTCGGGAGAACCTGAGGTTTTATCCGAAAACTGGTCTGTGGTAAGGATGGGCGGCGCAGCCGCCCATCCTTACCACGCGAAAACAAATATTTTTAGAAGATCGGGTCCAGGGTGAGGGCCGGGTGCCCGTGCTCCTCCATCCAGGCCAGGAGCTCGTCCACGGTGGAGACGGAGCGCTCGTCGGCGATCTTGTCCAGCAGGTCGGGGTCGCCCTCGCGCTCGACCACGGCTTTCAGCTCGTCGGCCATCATGTTCTTGAGGACCGAGCTCATCCAGACCACGCGCTTGAAGCCGCCGTCGGCGGAGATGAACTTGGGGCTGAGCAGGTAGAACTTCCCCACGCCCATCACGCCCGGGGTCTGCAGCCCGCCGCCGGCGATGCCGGCCAGGGTGCTGAAGGTCATGCCGGCCGGGGTCATGCTGGTGTCCTCGCGGCTGACCACCATCACCCCGTTGGCCTCGGGGATGAGCATCACGATGCACTCGAAGCAGCCGCAGGCCGTCATGGGGTTTTCCATGATCGAGTACATCGCCACTTCCTGGATCTGCCCGTGAGAGCCGATGGCGGCGTACTCGTTGGTGCCGGACCAGTAGCCCTTGACCGGGTCCTGCAGCCTGCCCAGTTTGATGGGCTGGTTGGGGCCGGTGGGGTTGATATTGTAGGAGGCTTTGCAGTCCAGCCAGTTGTACGCCCCGCACAGCCCCAGGCGCTCGGGGCTGACCACGCAGACGTGGTCGGGGGCGAAGGACTGGCACAGGGTGCAGGAGTAGAACTCCTCGACCTTATCGTCGGTCAGGTCCGCCAGGCGCTTGTTGCGGTAATCGTAAGCCTGGCGGGCGGTGTTGAGCCAGGCGGCCATCTGCTCGGGGTCGGTGAAGAGGGTCACCTGGACCTTGTCCACGATGGCGCCGAAATCGGCGTGGTAGCGGGCGTGCAGGATCTTGCCGAAGTGCTCCAGGTTGAAGCCCTTGTCGGCGGCGGCGTTGGAGATGCGGATCCAGGCGATATCGCGCTGGCCGATGTGCTGGATGCCGGAGGCGCCGTTGACAAAGTAGTGGATCTGGCGCTCGAGCACCGGTTCGAAGTCCTCCTGCATCTGCCGCCCGGCGACCTGCACCACGATGCCCAGGTCCATCGAGCCCTGTTCGGGGACGGAGTCAAAGGTTGGCCCGACCACCTCGACCTTCCCGTCCACGATCTCGTCCAGGCCGGTCATGTAGAGATACTCGAAGCAGCGCGAGCGCTTGCCGCCGAACTCGACGCGCATATCGGCTTTGCGCACCACCTCGCCTTCGAAGGCCGAGCCGTAGGGCACGGGGACAGGCACGTCGGCGACCTTGACCTTCACCCCGCGCACCTCGATGCACTTCTGCACCAGGCGCTCGGCGCGCTCCAGGTCGTCCGCGCCGTCAATCTCGTTGAAGGGCAGGCTGACCACGTGCTCGTAGCGGGTGATGCCGGTGGGCAGGATCTCGGGGATGACGGTGTCGGCGATGACCGGGAAGCCGAAGTTGATGGCCCCCGCCGCGGCCGCGTACTTCAGGTCGTCCACCTCGCCCAGGGCCAGGACGAAGGCGAAGACGCGCTCCTTGTTGTAGAGCAGGATATCGCGCGCCTGCCCGCCTTTCAGGCCGCCGAAGGTCAGGGCCGAGCGTACGGCGAAGCCCAGGGCGTAGATGGCGCTGATGGTGTCGGTGCCGAAGGGCACGGTGTAGGTGTCGTAGCCCAGCTCCACGCCTTCCTCCTGGAGCTGGTGGATGATGCTGCGCCCGTTGACGTTGCCGGCGAGGAAGGTGAGGATGTTGCGGCGCTGCAGCTCGCGCACGATCTTGACCGCCACCTCGTTGGATTTGGCCGCGCCCACAATGGCGGCAAAGCCGGGCATGCGCCCGTCCACGAGCTGGATGCCCCAGGAGCGGAGCTGGATATCGTCAATGGGGCCGTTCAGATGCCCGCCGCCCCCGTTCTCGCCTCCGGCGGCGTCGGGGCTGGTGAAGGAGGTGCCCCCGGCAAGCTGGAAACCGGGGAAAGGCTCCGGCTGCAGGCCGTAGACGAAGCGCACGGCCTCGATCACCTCGGCGGCAAGCAGGGTGGCCATGCCGCTGTCCATGGTCTCCCCCAGGTAGGGGGTCCAGCGCCGGGCGGCAGGGGCCGGGTGCAGCAGGGCGCGGGCCTGCTGCAGCACCGTCTCAAGCTGGCAGAGTTTCTCGACCGGCAGGCCGGTCATGCCGTAAATGAGCGGAAGATAGTAAGCGGTATTGGGAAAGGCCACCGGGGCGTCCGGCCCTTTTTCTCGCAGGGCTTTGTGCAGCATCATCTCAGCTTCTGCGACCAGAGCGTTGGCGCCGCGGATGGCGCGGGTAGCGATATAGCGTGACATAGTTCCTCCGAATCAGGCGTTTCCTGGATTCGACTGCTCTACCGGCCTGTTGGGCCGCCCACCGGACCGTAGAGCGCTGCCAGCCGTTCTTCCAGCGGCAGGTCCCGGGTCTCCGCTTCCAGCGCCAGCAGGCGGTCGTCGCCGCTGCGTCCGAAACGCTCCGGATCGTACGCGGGCAAGCCCAGGGCCGCCCGCTTTTTATCAATATGCTCCAGGGTGCGGCGGATCATCTCGTCCGGTTCGGGGACGAATTCCATCTTGCCGCCGTAGAGCTTCTCCCAGCCCTCGCTCATGAAGCGCGCCACCTCGCCGCTGTCCTCCATGCGCTCGGGCATACCGCCCACGGGGGAAGAGCCGCCGAAGATGACGTACACCCCGGAGGCCACGCAGTAGGCCCCGATGGAGAGCGCTTTCTCGCTCATCCACTCGGGCGCCAGGCCGACCGCCGGCACCTGGTCAATGTCGTCGCCCAGGCCGCCCTCCTCCACCATCTGGGTCAGCACGGTGAGGATGCGGGTGTTGTCCACGCAGGAGCCCATGTGGAGCACCGGGGGGATGCCGACGGCCTGGCAGATCTCCCGCAGGCCGGGGCCGGCGTATTCCAGGCCCGCCTCGCCCAGCAGCAGCCCGAGCTTGGCGCTGGCGATGGCGCCGCAGCCCGTCTCCACCACCAGCACGTCCTGTTTCAGCAGTTCCTGCGCCACGTGGGTGTGCAGGTAGTCGTGCTGGCTGCGCGGGTTGTTGCAGCCCACGATGGCCGCCACGCCGCGGATGCGCCCGCTCATGATGGCGTCGTTCAGGGGGCGGAAAGAAGCCCGGTAGGCGCCGCCGAGCATGTAATTGATGTATTCGTGCGAGAAGCCCGGGATCAGGTCCTCGCGTGACTGGGGGATCTGGCTCTTGCCGCGGTTCTTGTAATTGTCCACCGCGGTCTTGAGGATCTCCTTCGCCACCGTCAGGGCGCGGTGCTCGTCGAACTCGATATGCGTGGCGCCCTTGATGTGCACCTTCGGCGAGGTGGTGATAATCTTCGTGTGGAAGTTCTCCGCCAGCGCCACCAGGGCCTGCATGATGCACTGCACGTCCACCACCATGGCCTCCACCGCGCCGGTCAGGATCGCCAACTCCTGCTGGAGGAAGTTGCCGGCGGCAGGGATACCCTGGCGCATGAGGATCTCGTTGGCGGTACAGCAGATGCCGGAGAGGTTGATGCCCTTCGCCCCGGCCTGCCGGGCGTAGGCGATGATCTCCGGGTCCTGCGAGGCGGCCACGATCATCTCCGACAGGGTGGGCTCGTGCCCGTGGACCACCACGTTGACCATGTCGTCCTTGAGCACGCCCAGGTTGGCCTGCCCCAGGACCGGGGCGGGGGTGCCGAAGAGGATGTCGGAGACGTCGGTGCCGATCATGCTGCCGCCCCAGCCGTCGGCCATGGCGGTGCGCATGGCGTGGTTCAGGATGTGGACGGCGTCCTGGTCGTCGCCGATATGAGTGCGGTGCAGGGCCTCCACGATCTCGCGGTCCACGCCGCGCGGGATGAGCTGCTGCTCGCGCCAGAGCTCCTGGCGCTTCTTGGGGGCGCGCGAGGCGGGGACCACCTCGCCGCGCTGCTGCCCGAACTGGGCGATGTACAGGTCCGCCAGGTCGTTGGCGACCTCGCTCGGTGAGCGCCCGTCCACCGGGATGCCGTACCTGGCGGCCACCGAGCGCAGCTTGGCGAGGTCGCGGATCACGTAGCCCTCGGCCTCGCCGTTGGCGACCGCCTTGAGGGTGAAGGCCATGTCGCGCCCGTGGTCGGAATGGGCGGCGGAGCCGGCGGCGATGGAGCGGATCAGGTTGCGCGCCTGGATGGTGTCAATGGTGGCGCCGCAGATGCCGGTCTGCCCGTCTTTGGTGATGCGGCAGGGGCCCATGCCGCACAGCTTGCAGCACATGCCCGCCCCGCCGATATTGCAGGGAGCGAGCTCTTCGGCCCGGCTGAAGGCGGTGCTCAGTCCCAGCTCGTCCGCCCGGATCAGCATCTCCTGTGAAGCGGGATCCGAGCTGCGTTCTTCGATACTGCGTTTCCCTTTCGCCATGACCGGTTACTCCTTTTCGACCAAGCGGATCACGCCCATGCCGGGGCAGGGCCAGAGCGGGCGCCCGCTGGCGGGCACTTTCTGGGTGAAGCCGACCGCCTTGCGGGCGTTATCAAACACCTCGGTGTGGCGGAAGAAGGTTTCCTCCGCCGGGACGCTCGAGGCGGCGCTCCCCAACTCCATCGGCAGGCTCCATTCGCCCAGGTAGCCGGCTTCGTCCAGCGCCATTTCAATCTGGAGATCGTTCACCTGCTGCGGGTCGTACACGACCTCGACCAGCTGCAGCGCGCTGCTGGCGAACACGGTTTCCACGCCGGGAAGCCCGGACAGGATGCGGCGCACTTCAAGCACGTGGTGGTCTCCATACATGGTGGGAAGTTCCAGAGTCTTTGTTGCCATCCAAACCTTCCTTAATCATTCTGGTTGTTCAGAATAAGGGCGAAAAGCGGGCGCGCCGGCAGATGCCTGCCGGCTGCGGGCTTTCGCCCGAGAAGCGGTCTGCCCGGGCCTCCCCATGAGAAGGTCCGGACGATATCCATAATAAAGCCCGGCTTGAATCAGAGGGGTCAGCAAGCCGGGCTCTATGTAAGGTTGTGTGGTTTGTTTTCGAGAAAGGCCAGAGAAGTGAAAATGCAACGCCCACGGCGAGCTGATCAACTGATAAAAATGCCGCTGGTTCGAACAGGCCATGGGACTAACCTGACCAGTCTCAACAATAATAGCCGGGGTACTCTGAATGTATAACTGTCACCCAATATAGCAGAGAAGAAACAGGGGAACAAGTGACATTTATAACTAACTTTTTGGTAGAGTGATTGGTATTCTACTGACAATCAAGCCCGCAGTCCCCGGGCTGCACGCATTTTGGGACTATTCCTCAACTACCACCCGGCTCTCGCCGGTTTGCGCCCCTGAGCGGAGCTATGTATAATTACTCTACCCGTACCGGTTGCGAAGTTCTCCAGGATTGGGATTTACAGATAACTGCCGACCAGGTGCTGCGCGCCCTCGGGGCCGACCCGCAGGAGATCCGGCGGCGCAGGCCCGCGCTGGCGGAGATCGCCGCCTGGGCGCTGCGCGAGGGCCTGCCCCTGCTCTCCCCGGCTGTGGCCTGCCGCGAGTTCCGGGTGGAGCGGCGCCTGCACGAGCGCCTGACCCTGGCCCCGGTGGCCGGGGGGGAGGCCGCGCCTGGGCAGCTCAGCGGGCCGCTGGTCGCCCGGGAGCTGGCGCAGGCGGAACGGGTGGTGGTGCTGGCCTGCACCATCGGCGGGCTGCTGGAGGAGGTGTCCGCCGGGTTGATGGAGAGCGACCCCCTGCAGGGCTGGGCGCTGGATGCGCTGGGCAGCGCCGCGGTGGAGCGCCTGTCGGAGGCGGCCCGCCTCCGGGTGGCGCAGCGGGCCGCGGCGGAAGGGCTGCAGGTCGGCCTGCCGCTCAGCCCCGGGATGATAGGCTGGCCCCTGGACCAGGGCCAGAAGCAGGTCTTTCAACTGCTGGAGGGGGAGGCGGCCGGGGTGCGGTTGAACGGAAGCTGGCAGATGGAGCCGCGCAAGAGCCTGACCCTGGCGCTTGGATTGGGCTGCGAGCCGGGCAGCGCCGGGAGCGCCTGCGACGCCTGCTCGCTGAAAGAGACCTGCCGTTATCGAGAACATTGAGGAAAGGGACAGGATGCCGCACCTAAGCTCAAACCACGACGAATCGATGAAATACACGGTGAATTTGCAGCCGGTGGGCCGGCGAGTGGAGATCCAGGCGGGGATGACCCTGCTGGAGGCCGCCCAGCAGGCCGGGGTGGAGCTGGTATCGCTCTGCGGCGGGGTGGGGGCCTGCGACAGCTGCAAAGTGCGCCTGGCAAGCGGGAGCGCCACGCCGCCGACCCTGGAGGAGCAGGCCAATTTCAGCCCGGAGGAGCTGGCCGCGGGCTACCGCCTGGCCTGCCAGACTTCGCCGCTGAGCGACGTGAAGGTGGAGATCCCGCCTGAATCGCTGACCACGCCGCAGCGGCTGCAGGTGGAGGGGCAGGCGGAGGTGAACGAGCTGCGGCCGGCGGTGCGGGTGGTGGATGTGCGCATAGACCCGCCGCATTTGCACGACCTGCGCGGGGACAGCGACCGGCTGCTGGAGGCGCTGGAGGGGCAGGCGGAGGTCGAGGGGCTGGAGGCGGGGCTGCTGGGGAGCTTCTCGGTGCGGCTGCGGGAATTGAAGTGGGATCTGCGCGTAGCCATCAAGGACCGGCATATTGTCGCTCTGCTCCCGCCCGGGCAGGCGCCCCTGGGCCTGGCGGTGGACGTGGGCACCACCAAGCTGGCGGGCTTCCTGGTGGACCTGGAGCGGGGGGAGATATTGGCGAAGACCGGGGCCATGAACCCGCAGGTCTCCTACGGCGAGGACGTGATCAGCCGCATCTCCTACACCCACACCCACGCCGGCGGCGGGGCGACCCTGCAGGGCAGGCTGGTGGACACCCTGAACGGGATGATTACCGAGATGGCGCAGGCGGCGGAGGCCCGGCCGGAGTATATTGTGGACGCGGTGGTGGTGGGCAATACCGCCATGCACCACCTCTTCGCCGGACTGCCCGTCTACCAGCTCGGAACCTCGCCCTACGTGCCCGCCGTGAGCCACTCCCTGGACCTGCCCGCCCGCCTGATCGGGCTGCAGATCGCCCCCGGGGCGAGCGTGCACCTGCCCCCCAATATCGCCGGGTACGTCGGCGCCGACCACGTGGCCATGGCGCTCGCCTCCGGCGCCTGGGAGGCGGAGAAGGTCACCCTGGCCCTCGACATCGGCACCAATACCGAGATCACCCTGGCGGTGCCCCAGGAGGGCCGGGTGCGCGTGCTGACCTGCTCCTGCGCCTCGGGCCCGGCCTTCGAAGGGGCGCATATCCGGGATGGGATGCGCGCCGCGCCCGGCGCCATCGAACGGGTGCAGGTGGCGGGCGGCGAGGTGCGCATCTTCACCATCGGAGACCAGCCCCCGGTCGGCATCTGCGGCTCGGGCATCCTGGATGCGGTGGCGCAGATGCTGGGCGCGGGGGTGATTGACCACCGCGGCGTGCTGCAGGCTGCGCACCCCTTCGTGCGCGTGGAGGACGGGCGCAAGGAGTTCGTCCTTGCCGCGGCTGAACGCAGCGGGCACGGGAAAGAGGTGCGGGTCACGCGCCGGGACGTGAACGAGATCCAGCTCGCCAAGGGCGCCATCCGCGCCGGGATCGAGATCCTGCTGCGCGAAGCCGGGCTGGAGGACGCCGATATCCAGGATTTCATTGTGGCCGGGGCTTTCGGCACCTATATTGACATCGAGAGCGCCGTGCGGGTCGGCATGTTCCCCGACCTGCCGCGCCCGCGCTTCCGCCAGGTGGGCAACGCCGCCGGGGCCGGGGCGCGCCAGCTCCTGCTCTCGGAGGGCAGGCGGCGGCTGGCGGAGGAGCTCTCCCGCCGGGCCGAATACGTGGAGCTCTCGGCTTACCCGGCTTTCACCAGCATCTATTCCCGCTCGCTTTTCTTCCCAGAATCCTGAACTGCAGCCCGGACCGCCGGTCCGGGCTGCCTGAATCTACCCAATCCGGCAGGCGCAACACGAGAGGAGGCGCTAGTATGGAAACCATCCGGCCCAAAATCAGCGTTTTGAGCGAGGAGACAGCCGGGAAGATCCTGGACGAGGCCGCCGGTGTGCTGCAGGACCCGGGGGTGAGGGTCCACAATGCGGAAGGGCTGGACCTGCTGGCGGAGGCCGGGGCGCAGGTGGATTTTTCGGCGCGCACGGCGCGCCTGCCCGAGGCGATGATCCAGCGCGCCCTGGAAAGCGTCCCGCCTGCCTTCGAGCTGTATTCGCTCGAGGGCGTCCCGGCGGTGCATTACGGGGGCGACCTGGTGCACTTTGACCCCGGCTCGGCGGGCATCAGCGTGCTCGACTCCCAGACCGGCCTGCAGCGCCCCGCCCAGAGCGCCGATTACGTCAGGCTGGTGCAGCTGGTGGAGACCCTGCCCGAGATCAACGCCCAGAGCACGGCCCTGGTCTGCGCCGACGTGGTGGAGGAGATCGGCGACCTTTACCGCCTGTACCTCTCCCTGTGCTTTATGAACAAACCGGTGGTCACCGGGGCCTTTCGCAAGGATACCTGGTGGGTGATGAAAGAGATGCTGGAGGCTGCGGCGGGCGGCGCGGCCGCCCTGGCGGCAAAACCGCTGGCGGTTTTCGACGTCTGCCCCTCGCCTCCCCTGCTGTGGAGCGACCTCACCTGCCAGAACCTGATTGACTGCGCCCGCAGCCGCATCCCGGCCCAACTGGTGAGCATGCCACTGGCAGGGGCCACCGCGCCGGTCACGCTGGCGGCGGCGGTGGTGCAGCACACGGCGGAGAGCCTGAGCGGGCTGGTCATCCACCAGCTCGCCGGCCCGGGTTCCCCGCTGGTCTGGGGCGGCTCCCCCGCGGCCTTCGATATGCGCTCGGGCACCACGCCGATGGGCGCGCCCGAGACCTGGCTGATCGACGCGGCCTACGTGCAGATCGGCAAGCGCCTGAACCTGCCCACCCACGCCTATATGGGCATGAGCGACGCCAAGGCGCTGGACGCGCAGTGCGGCTTCGAATCGATGGCGGGGGCGCTGGCGGCTGCCCTGGCCGGGGTGAATATGATCTCCGGGCCGGGGATGATGGATTTCGAGACCTGCATCAGCCTGGAGAAGCTGGTGCTCGACGCCGAGATCATCGGCCTGGTGAAGCGCTTTATCGCCGGCATCCAGCCGCGCGAGGACCCCCTGGCGCTGGACCTGGTGCGGCGCATGGGCCACCGGGGCGATTACCTGTCCCAGACGCACACGCAGCGCTGGTTCCGCAAGGAGCTGCACATGCCCTCCGCGGTGATTGACCGGGGGCCCTACGAGACCTGGCGCGCCCAGGGGTCGAAAACCGCCGCCCAGCGGGCCGCGGAGCGGGTGGAGACACTGCTGCAGAAGTACCGCGGCCCGACCGCCGCGCCGGAACTGCGGCTGGAACTGCGCCGCCTCGCCACGGCGGCCGCGCAGCGGTTTGGGATGGAGGCGCTTCCCCCGCTTCCCGGCGAGGTTTAGGCCGGCGCAGGACGGTAGGGCCGTTCTGCACAACGAACGCGAGCGAGGCCGGCTCTGGTGCATGGAAGACTTGCGCGGAAATCTTCCCTGAACTGCGCAGCTCCGATTTTGTCAACCGCTAAGGAGAAAACAGGATGAGCGATCAACTTTTGACCCAGCTTTGCAGCAGCCTGGTGGAGGGGGAGCCGGAGGCCGCCGTGGACCTGGCGCGCCAGGCGCTGGCGGCCGGGCTGGAACCGATGGAGATCATCAACCGGGGGCTGATGCCGGGGCTGAGCCAGGTGGGCGAGGGCTTCGAGGCCGGCGATCTGTTCCTGCCCGACCTGATCATCGCCGCCGAGGCCATGCAGCAGGCCATGCAGGTGCTAGAGCCCGAGCTGACCGCCCGCCAGCAGACCTTCGAGTCGGCCGGGGTGGTGGTGCTGGGCACGGTGCGCGGCGATATCCACGAGATCGGCAAGACCCTGGTGGGCACCCTGCTGGCTGCCAACGGCTTCAAGGTGCACGACCTGGGCGTAGACGTCCCGCCCGAACGCTTTATCGAGAAGGTGAAGGAGACCGGGGCGAACCTGCTGGGGATGTCCGCCCTGCTGACCACCACCATGACCGTACAGCGGGAGGTGATCCGGGCCCTGGAGGAACAGGGCCTGCGCGCCGGGGTGCGGGTGATGGTGGGCGGCGCGCCGGTGTCGCGCAGCTGGGCGGAGGAGATCGGCGCGGACGGCTACGCCGAGGACGCCTTCGGGGCGGTGCGCCTGGCGCGCGAGCTCTCGTAAAGGAGCCCTCCCATGACCCAGAAGATCAAAAGCATCAGCAGCCCGAAACTGAGCCTGAATATCCTGACCCAGGAGGAGGTGGAGAAAATCCACCGCGCCACCCTGGAGGTGATCGAGACGGTGGGGGTGCGCTTCCCCTCCCGCAAGGCGCTGGACCTGCTGGAGGCCCACGGCGCGGCGGTGGACCGGGAAAGCCAGATCGCCCGCATCCCGGGGCAGATCGTGGAGCAGTACCTGGCCCTGGCCCCGCCGGATTACACCCTGGCGGCCCTTGACCCCGAGCTGGACCTGCCCCTGGATGGGAACCACAGCTATCTGGGCACCGACGGCTGCGGGGTGGAGATCCTGGACGCGTTTACCGGGGAGCGGCGGCGCACGACCAAGGCGGACCGGTGCGACGCCGCCCGGGTGGCGGACTACCTGGACGCCGTCGCCTTCCACTGGGTGCCCATTTCGGCCCAGGACTGCCCCCCCGAGAGCCGCAGCCTGCACGAGCTGGAGGCGGTGTGGAGCGTAAGCCGGAAGCACCTGCAGACCGAGTCGATCGTGAACGCGCGGGAGATGCGCGCCGCGGTGGAGATGGCCGCGCTGCTGGCCGGTGGGCGGGAGGCCCTGCGCCGCCGCCCGATCCTTTCCATCATGC
>JAEWYL010000336.1 GCA_023395675.1 Chloroflexota bacterium
CACCGCGGGGGGGGCCCCCCCCGCCCCCCCCCCGCACCTGTTGTTCTGGAAATAATTCCAGCGGCTGTTTTGGGGGAAATCAGGCGGAGAACTGGCGGGCCAGCTCCACCTTCAAGCGCATTTTGACGTCGTTATCCACAAACAGCGAGCCATGGTGCTGCCGGACCGGGTGGATCTCGCGGCTGGACAGGACCGCGCTCTTCTCCAGGACGGTGTTGTCCCCGTTCTCATCGCTCCGGTACTGGATATCGCTGATCTCCCCCTGCTGGCCCCGGCTGACCTGTACGCTGCTGATGGTCTTCTGGCCGTAGCCGAAGATGGAGAGGGCGGGTACGCTGCAGCCGCGGCCCAGCTCGCGGCGGAACTCCCGGGCAGCCCGCAGCAAGGGGAGCTGTTCCGGCGCCAGCCAGCTCTCATCCTCCAGAAAATTGATTTTTTCGCCGTGCTGGTCTTTTCCGCAGGCATAGGTGGGGATAATCTGGTAGCTGGAGGGAAAGGTGAGCACGATTTTGCGCAGCCTTTCCCCCATGATCCCAAAAGGCAGCACCGAGGGCGCCACCAGCAGGCTGGTCAGGCCCTTCACCACCCCCTGGTGCGGGCCTCCCATCAGCACCACCCTGCCCACACGCCGCATCCCCCCCAGACGGTCTACATAATAACGGGTGACCATCGTCCCCAGGCTGTGGGCGATGATCGTGATCGGCTCCGGGGAGGGGATGCTCTCTATGAGCTGTCCGAGCTGGCGGGCCGAGGTGCGCACGTCCTGGCGCCAGTCGTAGGCGAATTCGTAAAAGTCAAACCCCCGCTGGTAGCCCAACTCTTCCACCAGGTAGTCGCCCAGGCGGTTGTACTGGTCCTGCTTGATCAGATTGGGGACAATCACCACTTCGTCCACGATCCCGCGCGCCTCCAGGGGGTGAGCGGAGGGATAGCGGTAGATCTCCGGGTTGCGGAAGAGGTAGCGCACGTTCGGCCACACTCGCTCGCTCCCCAGCCAGAGCTGCGAGCCCATCATGCCCGGGACGAAGACCACCGGGCGGCGGCGGGGCGCCCGGGCCAGGGTCTCGCCTGCCAGGGTCAGCGCTTCCTGGTTAAAACCCACCTTGAAAAGGAGCTGGGCGCTCCCGATGCGGAAGGAGAAGCTGTCGTGCAGGACGGCTTCACCCAGCCGTTCGTCGCCCTGCCAGGTCCCGTTCGTGCTCCCCAGGTCCCGCAGGATAAACAGGTCGCCTTTGCGCCGGATCTCGGCGTGGCGGCGGGATACGCCGGCGCCCTCCAGGGGGAGGTCATTTTCGTCGCTGCGGCCGATGCTGAGCGCGTCCACCTCCCCCAGGGGCACCTCCCAGGTCCTGGAGCCGGTCATTACCACCAGGTGGGGCAGGCGCGTCTCGTGGATATTCATGGGCAGCACTTCCCGGTCAATGGTCAGGTCCAGATCGGCCTCGCTGTCAATCATCGTCAGGCCGCCCTCTTCAAAAGGAGGCGACTGGTCGAAGCGGATCTGGGAGCCGCCCAGGGTGATGAGGTCGCCCGGGTTCAGCACGGCCTGTTCCACCCGCTCCCCGTTCACCCAGCACCCGTTCGACGACTGGAGGTCGGTCAGCACCACTCCCTGCGGGCTGCAGTCCAGGCGGGCGTGGCTGCGCGAGATGCGGGCGTCGTTCAGGATAATATCGTTTGTGGCGGCGCGGCCAAAGCTCACGCTGGTTTTGCTCAGCTCGAACTCCTGCTCGGCTTCTCCCGCCTGAATTAAGGTGAGCTTTCCAAATATTCCCTCTGCCATGCTCTTTTTCCTGCCTTACGGGAGTCTACGGGTAGCTGTTTTTTGGGGGCCGGTCTACGCCTGCGGCAGCGGGTGGCAGCTGCCGCTTTCCGGGTTAACCGAGTGGTCGGGATTGGCAACCAGCACGCAGAGCTGGTCGGCCTGCGCCGGGCGGTCCAGCACGGTGTAGCCGGTGAAGGGGGTAGGCCCGCCGTACATCAGCCGGTCTCCCCCGCCCAGCAGGCCGGTTTGCTCGGGCGGGACGGTGTTGAAGAAGAAGTGCAGGTGGATGCCCGGCAGGCTCTCGGTAAACCCCTGTACGGCATACTCCACCACGTACTGGTCCTGATCGTTGAGGGTGATGGCGGTGATCTCCACCGAGAAGGCCTGAGGGGTGGGGGGCGGCGGGGCCTCTACCAGGGGGACCTGAGCCAGGTCCCCATTGATCAGCACGGAGCGGCCCGGCAGCCAGCAAGATTCCTCCGGATTGTCGGGCCGGTCCACGTTCCACCAGCTTTCGTCCGAGGAGATGCCCCGGACCAGGACGACCTGCCCGGCTGCGACCTGGGAGATCTGAGGGTATTCAGGCCCGGGCCCGGCCAGGCAGGGGGTGTCGAGGATGGCGGTGGCGGCGACGATATCGGGCAGCAGGGCGCAGCCCCCGCTGCCCAGGTGGACGGTGTGGTTATCCTCCGCGACCAGGATGCAGAGCTGGGTGGCGTGCTGCGGGCGGTTCCCGGTCTGGTAGCCGGTGAAGGGCCGGGGGCCGCCGTAGAAAATCCTGGCGCCGCTCCCCGGCTCTCCGGCCTCCTCCGGGGGCACGTTGTTGAAGAAAAAGTGCACGTGGAGGCCGGGCAGGCCCTCGGTAAATTCGAAGGTCTCGTAATCCACCACGTAGCGGTTCTCCTCATCCACGGTGATGGCATTGATGCGCGCGAAGGGGACGCCGGCGGGGATAGTCGGGGTGGGCGAGAGGGTGGGGGTGGGCGTCAGGCTCGGCT
>JAEWYL010000341.1 GCA_023395675.1 Chloroflexota bacterium
CGGGATGGAGACGGTCACGGCATACGAGGCCGCCCGGCTGCCCGCTTCGACTTCGAGATAGTAATCTCCATTGGCGGGCAGATAGTGGCGGAAGATGCCGTTACCGCGGATGGATGGGTTCAGGACGCGCCCGGAGGCCGTGCTCACGGTGAGGCGGGCCCCCGCCCCTGCCGACAGGTTCACTTCCATCAACTGACCTGCAATGGCGCGCAGGACGTAGCGCTCGCTCTCCCTGGCCCGCAGCTCGCCCTCCACCCGGGCGGAGGTGGCTCCGGGTGCGAAACGGATGCGCTCCAGGGCCGGGGCTGCATCGCTCCCGGCAGCTCGAGCAGTTTTTAACAGCGGAGCGGACAGAAAAGCGGCCCCCAGTGTCAAGGTTAGAAAAAGGTGCGTGATTAAACGTCTCATAGGTCTTCTCCTGTATTGATGACGCTGGCCGGGCCTGAATTGTTCCAGGCAGCGGGGATTGCTTCTGTAGCAGGGCCTTAACCGGGGGAAATCCCTGGAAAGGGGCTGGGACTCATTCGGGTTTGGCCTCTACCGGTTCGATCTCGCCCAGGGCCCAGAAAGGACCCGGACAGGTTTCGACCGGCAGCCCGGGGACGGTCTCCGGCGAAGACTCCCCGCCGCCCATACGAACCGCTTCACCCGCACGACCCACTACCCGCCCGGCTTCGTCCAGCACTTCGAGGTTCTCCCCTTCGAACCTCAGGCTGAAGCCATAGCGCCAGAGTACCAGGTGACTTTGACCCCCCTCGCTCTGCACCCGCAGGCAGCCGTTCGGGTCCAGGACCAGCGTCCCCGTCAGGAGCGCTTCCATGTAGACGTTTGTCGGGGCCTGGATTGGGAAAACGATCTCGCTGTCACCCGGCCCCGGGTAGAACACGACCTCGCCTCTCAGGGTACCGGTCAGGCTGCCCGGATCGGAGGCCTCAATCTCCACCATTTCGGGCAGCTCCAGCCCGGCGCGTTGTACTTCTTCCCGGAACAGCTCTGGGTTTCCCACGCTGACCGTAACCCGGTTATCCTGAACCGAGATGCCGCTTGTAATTGGGATGCCCAGGGACTGCGCCGCCTCGATCGCCTGCCGCTGGGCGTCCTTGAGCTCTATTAGAGTATAGGGATAGGTCCTCACCTCCACCAGGCCGGCGTAGGATTTCCCTTCCAGATAAGGCCGGATGGTGCGCTCTCCATCCCGGGTGAAGGCCGCGATAACGGCGAATTCCGGTTTGTGCTGGAGCCACAGGCCGGAAAAGGTATCTGTTTCCTCTCGCTCAAGCGCTGCCCCAAGCCCGCCGATTTCCCCCTGCACCTGCAGGCGGCGCAGGGCCTCCTCCTGGCTCACTCCCATCTGGCGCGCTTATTCCGCCGCATCTGCCTGCAGCGCCTCTCCGGGAGCCGGCTCAACCTCTCCAGACGGCCCGCTTTGGGCAGGAGGGGTCTCCACGCAGGCGGTCAGAAGGAGCAGCAGGGCGCAAAGCCGGGCGAGTGCGGCATTTGTGTAGCTTTTCATCGGAGCCTCCAAAACTAATTTCCAGGGAGATTCTTTACGGATGCAGGTTGGAAGGCCGGCTCATCCTGAGTCACATAATGCAAGATCCCGCCGGCTGTGCCCACCCAGAACGTTCCATGCCAGGCTGCGTAGAGGGCGGTGACCGGGTTCGACGCCAGCCCATCGTCCACCCCATATACGATCCAGTTTTCACCATCGAAACTGGAGAGACCCTGGTCCGTCCCGATCCAGACCGGGCCGTCCGTACTGACTGCGATCCCGGAAACCGTGTCGCTGAGCAGGCCATCCTGCTGCGTAAAATGAGTCCAGCCGTTGTCGAACAACCGGTAGACGCCGTCGAACTCGGTCGCGAACCAGAGCCCGCGGCTCCAGAGCTCGGCGTCCCAGGATTGGAGTACATCCCGGGTATATCTCCCCTGGGCGGTCCATTCCGTCGGGTAAGGGGTCCAGACCTGCCCGTCGAAACGGTCGAGGCCGGCGGTGCGGCCGCCGCTGGTGCTGAAGAGGAGATAACCCTCCGGGATGGTGAAGATACCGCCCACGAAATTGCTGTGCAGGCCGTTCTGCGCATTAAATGTCTTCCATTGCCCCTCGAAAAATCGCGAAGCTCCATGCTCGCCCGAACCAAACCAGAGCGCGCCGTCCGGGGCGGCCGCCAGCGAGCGGATATCCTCGCTCGCCAGCCCGTGAGCGGAGGTGAACGTGGTCCAGGTGCGCCCGTCATAGCGGGCTGCGCCGCAGCACAGCGTGCCGAACCACACCGCCCCGTCTGGGGCTGCCACCATACTGGTAATTTCGTTCGCCGGCAAACCACTCTCCGTGGTGAAATGGGTCCAGGTCTCGCCGTCAAAACGGTAGACGCCGGTGCCGGTCGAGGTCGCGCCCCCCATGGAAGCGAACCAATACGTGCCGTCCGGCGCTTCGAGGATCGAAGAAATGTAAGGGACTTCCTCGCCCTGCTCGAGGCCGGCCTGCCAGTCTTTGGGGCTCCAGGTCTCCCATGGGCTCCCTTCCGCCTTTCTGTAGATCATCTCCGGTTCCCCAGGCGGCGAGAAGGCCTCGACCGGCTCCGGGGTGGGCCAGGGGAAGGGCGCCGCTGCCGGGTCCGCGCCGGACTCGCCCTCCCCTAGAACCTCCAGGTAGAAGCCGTAATTGGCAGAGCCCAGCCCGTGCCAGCCTGCTTGCACATCCAGGACATACCTGCCCGGCGGCAGGTTAAAAGTGAGCTCCTGCTGCGCCTGCAGGTTCAGCTCCGAGCCCTTTGTTTCAAGCCCGGTCCAGCTTATCGTTCCGTGGTCTGGATGATGGTTCCAGACCAGCTCCTCCTTCGCCTGTGCGAGGTCATACCGCAGGCTGGCCGGCGGAACCGGTACAGGCAGTTGCAGGAAAGCGTTGAAAGGTGAGCGGACGGGCAGAGGGTCATCCGGGGTGATTGAGGCAAAAGTGTCTGCATGAACCTGGGTAAGCTGCTCCCCTGCCTGCTTCTCGATCCAGGTATAGGTTCCCACCGCAGCCTCCTGCTCCTGATCCCCGACTGTGAGCATGGCCGGGGGCGGGTCTCCATAATAGGCGGAAAGGTCCGGGGTGGGAGGCGTGGTGGGGAGGGCGGGGTCTCCGGCCGGATAGGCGGTCTGCTCAGTGAAGATCGGGGGACTGTATGGGTCAGCCGCCGGATAGGTTGTCTGCCCGCCGGCTGGCGCAGCGCCGGGTATGGCCGCCGGTATGCAGGCGGACAGGAGCAGGCTGAGGGCAACACAGGTGGAGAGGGCTGATTTTTGACGCATATTCATTTGGAAGCCTCGCAATCAGGCACAGGACAGGTTTTTTCCCCGGCGCCCTGTTGGCGCATTAACCAGACAAAAAGGATCTTGACAGACCGGA
>JAEWYL010000069.1 GCA_023395675.1 Chloroflexota bacterium
AGGGCATCAGCACCTCGGGGAAGATAATCGCCGAAAGGACAGCCGGGGGCACAAAGCGCAGGGCGCGGGTAAAGCGCTCGGAGACGTTCAAACGTCCCAGCAGGGCGATGAACGAGAGCCGGATGGCAAAGGTGAGCAGCCCCGCGATGAGCATCGTCAGCCAGATATTCATGTGCGCCTCTCCAGGAGCACGCCGGTGAGCACACCGGCCAGGGCGGCGGCGATCAGGCCCAGCTGGTAGGGCAGCCCATCGGCGAGCACGGCAGTGACCCCCGCCGCCAGCGCGGCTGCCAGGCTGGGCCTGTCCTGGATGGCGGGGAAGACCAGGGCGATGAAAGTGAGAGCCAGGGTGAAGTCCAGCGACCAGCTCTCCGGGATGACCGTGCCGAGCAGAATGCCCAGGGCGGTGCTGATCTGCCAGGAGGTCCACAGGGTCAGGCTGGCGCCCAGCATAAACCAGTGTCGGTGAGGGTTTGGCGCGCCCGCCAGCCGGGTGATGGTCAGGGCGTAGGCCTCATCCGTAAGCAGGTAGGCCAGCCCGGCTTTCCACAGGGCAGAGAGGTGCTTGAGATACGGGGCGACCGAGGCGCTGTAGAGCATGTGGCGCAGGTTCACCACCACCACGGACAGGATAATGACCAGGGCGGGCGCGTTTTCTGCCACCAGACCGACGGTGACGAACTGGGCCGAGCCTGCGAAGAGGATGGCTGACATAGCCTGGGCGGCAGAGGGAGAGAGGCCTGCCCCGACGGCCAGGGCGCTGTAGATCATCCCGAAGGGCAGGTCGCCCAGCAGCAGGGGGAGCGGCCTCTGCACGCCCGCCCAAAACTCGCGGCGCGCCGAGCCTGGCGGCGAGGAAGCGCCGGTCGGGGCCGGAAAGGTTTCACCTGGGAACTCTGAAGGTTCGCTCATCTCCCCTCTTCATGTCAGAGCTGGCTTACTCCGTGGAGCGCCATCCGATCCGGTTCTCGGGCAGCTTCAAGAAGCTGCCTGCTTTAAACCTGTAGGCTCTCTCCAAAATGTACCGTTGTAGTGCTGGAAGGCGCAGCCCACCCTCACAACAAAAAAGAAAAAAGATCAGGTTCTAATTCTATCTGAGTTGGTTCGCCTGGGGAGGGATCGCGCGGCCAACCCACGATCCCGCCTCGCGAAGGGACGGGAGAAGAAAGATGCCGGTGGGTGTTCCGGTACTTGATACCGAAACACCCACCGGCATCCCCTGTTTCTCACTTCCGGAGGGAAGCGGCGCCGTTCTGGATCACTAAACGGAGGCAGCCGCCTCCCGGGTCAAGCCAGAGCGGGCAGGGCTTGCACCTCTCCTGCTTTCTCTGATCAGACCGTGGCCTCGCGGTTGCGGCCGAACCAGTTACGCCATTCCCGTTTCTCCCAGGCGACCAGGATGGGGGCGGCGATGAAGATCGAGGAATACGTACCGCTGAAAAGCCCGACTAGCAGGATGACTGCAAATTGGCGCAGGGTCACGCCGCCAAAGAGCGCCATCGCCAGCAGCATGAACTCCACGGTCATGAGCTGGGTGTTGATGGAGCGCTGCAGGGTCTGGATGATGGAGTGGTTGACCAGGGTCTCGAAATCCAGACGGCGGTAGATGCCGGTGTTCTCGCGTACCCGGTCGAAGACCACGATCTTGTCCTGTACGGAGAAACCGATGACGGTCAGCAGGGCGGTGAGGAAGAGCGAGTCGATCTGCCAGCCGAAGAACCTGCCTCCGATGGCAGCCAGGCTGAACACCACCGCCACATCGTGGATCATGGCGATAATGGCGCAGATGCCGTAGCGCAGGGCATTCGGGACGCCCCGGAACGCGAAGGTCATGTAAAGTACCACGATCACCGCCGCCGCGCCGATCGCCAGGGCGGCTCTCTGGGTCACTTCCTGTCCGATGGTGGGGCCCACGCTCTCCGAGCGGTCCACGGTCACCTCATCCTCGAACCTCTCTTCGAGATTGGAAACGATCTGCGAGCGCTGCTCCTCTTCCACAAAGCTGGTGCGGATCAGCAGGCCGTCAGAGCCAGAGGTCTGTACCTGCACATCGGTGAAGCCCAGGTCCTCCAGCAGGGTGTGCACTTCGGCCGGCTGGGGGGGCGTGCCGGAGGCGAAGGTGACCTCGATCAGGCTGCCGCCGGTGAAATCAATCGCCAGGGGCAGGCCCCAGATCGCCAGGGCAATCAGCCCGGGGATGATGACCAGCAGGGAGAGGGCGAAGAAATAATAGCGTTTACCGAGAATGTCAATCATGGATTTCTTCCTTAGAGCCGGCCCAGGTTGCCGCTGCGCGCGGCTGCCGGTTCTTTTACGAGCTAGATTCCAAACCAGCGGGCCTTGTTCTCCGGGGTAAAGAGACTGAAGACCAGGCTCATCAGGGTGCGGGTGACGACCAGGGCGGTGAAGAGACTGATGACCACGCCCAGGGCCAGGGTGATCGAAAAGCCCTTCACGATGGTCGCCCCGAAGGCGCTGCCGAAGATGAACAGAATACCGCAGGTGATCAGGGTGGCGATGTTCGAGTCGCGGATGGAGGGCCAGGCTCGTTTCCAGGCCAGGTCCATGGCGTTCATCAGGTTGCGCCCCGCGCGCAGCTCTTCCTTCATGCGCTCAAAGATCAGGATATTGGCGTCCAGAGCGCTGCCGGTACTCAACAGGAAGCCGGCGATACCCGGCAGGGTGAGCGTGATCGGAATCCAGCGGAAGAGGGCAAAGGCGATCAGGGCGTAGATAATAATGGCAATATCGGCCACAACGCCGGGGAGACGGTAGTACAGGGCCATGAAGAGCACCACGATGGTGAAGCCCACCAGCCCGGCGATAAGGCTCTTATTCAGAGAGTCCTGGCCCAGGGAGGGCCCGACCAGGTTGGTCTCGACCACTTTCAAAGGCACCGGCAGGGAGCCGTAGCGCAGGTAGTTCGCCAGGTCCAGGGCGCTCTCGTAGGTAAAGTCGCCTTCGATAATGCCCTGCCCGCCGGTGATGGCGCTGTTGATGCTCGGGGCGGAGACCACGCGTTTGTCCAGGACGATGCCGAGGAACTCGCCCACGTGGGCGGAGGTGTAGGATGCGAACTGCGAAGAACCCTCACTGGTCAGCTCGAACTGAACGATGTAAGCGCCGGTATTGGGGTCAGTTGCCACGCGGGCGTCGCGAATAATGGAGCCGGTCATCACGGTGTGGAAGACCTGGTCCGTGGTGGGGACGGTGGAGGTCACGGTATCGGTGCTGGTCACGCCGCTGCTCGGGTGATCGGTCTCAACGATGCTGCCTTCGGGGACCGGAGACATGCCCATTTCAACGAATTCCAGCAGGCCGGTCTGCTTGATGCGCTCCAGCGCGCTCTGAGGATCGGTTTCGCCGGGCAGCTCCACCACAATACGGCGGTCTCCCGCCTGCTGCACCACCGCTTCCTCGGTGCCGAAGCTGTTGACGCGGTTCTCCACGATTACCGTCGCCACGCGCATGTCGTCGGTGGAGAGGGTCTGGCCTTCGGGAACATCGGCTTCCAGAAGCGCCTGGACGCCGCCGACCAGATCCAGCCCGAGGCGGGTGTCCACTTCCCGTCCCAGGTGCTGCACCGGCAGGTCGATGTAGATCGCGAGCGCCAGGACGATCACGATCAGGACTAAATTGCGAATAGTACTAGACGACATCCTTGTAGGACCTCCAAAAATGACAGATGCCAGGCCTCAGGGCAGTTCTGCCTGCGCGCCGGGCCATGTGGCCGAGTTGGGTTTGCGCCAGCGTAGGTTACCAGGGTCAGCCCAGGAGTCCGGCTGCATGACAAAAAGGGAGCCGGCCCAGGCCGGCAAGCGCAGATTATACCCTCAATTGAATGGATTGTCCAACAACGGCGTTATAGCCGCGTAACGTTTCAATTCTGTAATTCTGGCTGTAATGGGGGGTAATGCGCGGAATTTCCGGCAGAGACACGAGCGCGGCGCTTCAATGAGACGGTTCTTCGGCCGCCAGGAGGCCGGGATTGGCGTTGTATCTGGTGGCGATGAAGTTCAGCGCGGTCTGCAGCACTTCTTCAATACCGAGGGGGTCCGTGTCAATCAGCAGGTCGGCGTTGGCGCGCGCGTGCTCCAGGCGGCGGAGCTGTTCCTGAAATTCGGCCTCGGTCCAGTTCAGCGGGCGTCGCTTCATCGAGTTCGAAAAGGACACGTTCAGGTAAATCAGCAGGTCAGGGTTTGCGATGCGCTGCCACATGGCGGGGACAAAGGAATGCTCCTGGGCGACCGGTTTGGCCAGATAGCCGGAGCGCGCCAGTCCCTTCGCCAGCGTGGATTTGCCGGCTGCGCAGGGTCCAACGATCCCGATCTTCGCATTTTTCATGGTTTACCTGTAAAAGCGCTTCTCTGCCTGATCTGCCGGGAGGCAGTGATCCGCTGCGGTAAGCGGTTATTCGCTGCGGCAAGGAGTCATTCGATGCGCTTACCGGCAAAGCTGTTCATTTGCGCCGCCTGGATACCCGGCAGCCAAAGGAGGCGGCCGGCTGGAGGATACCCCGGCGAGGGGGAGCGCGAAAGCGCTCAGTTCAGCGGCAGGCGCACGGCGAGGCGGCGAACACTGTCGCCCTGGTAGCTGTCCACCTTCACCACCGCCACGCTGATATCGTCCCCCGGCCGGCCCTGGTCGAGCCGCAGGGCAAAATTGAGCAGGCTGTCGGCGATCGCCGGGGCTGTGGGGGATTCGCCGTCGTCCAGCAGGGCTTTGAGGCAGGCCACAGGGTCCATGCGCTGCCCGGTGCGTTCCCCGGCGTAGACCATCCCGTCGGTGAACATCACGGCGGTCAGACCGACCGCCAGCGGGACCTCGGCGATCAGGGGGCGGGTGCCGCGGTACAGCCCGACCGGCAGGGAGTCCGCCTCCAGCCTGACCACCTCCGCGCCCGACCACAGCAGGACTGGCGCCGGGTTGTTGCGCGTGATCACCAGGGTATTCGTCTGCTTATCTACTGAAAATATATTCAGGGTGGAGGAGACCTTCCCGTTCCGCTCGGTGTACAGGTAATCGGAGGCTGCCCGGGCTGCGGCCCCGTCGCGCACGCCTTCCGCCAGAAGCTGGATCACTTTTCGCACCACCAGGGTTGAGATGGTCTTCGCCCCTCGGCCCGAGGTCTGCCCGTCCGCCATCACCACCGACATCCCGCCGTTCGGCCGCTCGATCACCTCGACCGTATCACCGCTGCTGCTCACAGCGTATTTGTTGACTTTGGCTACCGCAATCTGTACTTCCATAAGCTTTATTGTACAACGTTAATGAATTTAAGGCAGAGAGAGTTGCAGCAGGTGTGCGGGAGTTCAGGTGCAAGGCGCTTCCTCGCCCGGGTGGGTGCGCTCCGGCAGTGGTCTGCTTGCCTGCCCGCAGCCGGGTCTGCGGTGAAAGCGCCTCGCACCGGGACGGGTGGGGTGCGAGGCGCTTTTTCTGCCCCGGTCGGGGACGGCTGTGGAGAAAACGCCTCGCAGAAGGGACTTCAGCCCGCGCGCCCCGTCTCCGGCTTGCGGGCCAGGAGGATCACCAGGCGGCTCTGCCGCAGCGTGTGCCACTCCAGGCGAGGCTGGAATCCGGCCCGGCGGAAGGGTTCGAGAAAGGCCTGGTCCCACTCGGGGGCTTCGCCGGTGATACGAAACAGCCCGGCAGCCAGGCGCTGCAGCGCACCCTGCCCGGTGTGCCAGGCGAAGGGGAGCACCACCAGGCTGCCGCCGGGCTGCAGCACGCGGTGGATTTCTGCCAGGGCAGCGGGCTGAACGATGTAATCGGAGGGGAAGGTGGCCGCGACCTGGTGAAAGGACCCGGCGGGAAAAGGCAGTCGCTGCGCATAACCGTTCACCAGCCGCCGGGGGTAATCCAGGCGCGCAAGCCGGGCGAGCGCCTGGCGTCCCATCTGCCGGCTTTCGTCCAACCCGGCGGCGAAGACCTCCCGGTGCGCCAGCGCAGCCTGCAGGTGTCCCGGGCCGTGGCCCAGCTCGAGCACGCGCGGCCCGCTCAGATAGGGCAGCACCGCATAGACCCAGCGTTGCCACAGGCCCAGCGAGACCGCCGCCGCCACCAGGTCATAGCTCCAGGCGAGTTCGTGATAGAGCAGGCGGAAGAAGAACCGCAGCAGCGGTCCAACCAGCCGCGCGGTGAGGGGAGGTCCGGGCGTTTGCGTTTTGCTCATCCCGTTTACAGTTGCGGCAGCATCAGCGACGCCAGGGTGAAATAGATGATCAGGCCGGTGCCATCAATCAGGGTGGTCATCAGCGGGCCCGAGACGATGGTGGGGTCTATCCCCACCCGGTCGGCGAAGAGCGGGACCAGCGCGGCAACCAGATTCGCCCAGATGCAAATCGCCATCACGGAGATGGCGACGGTCATGGATAGCTCCCAGCCCACCCTCCACAGCAGGGCCCGCAGCAGGGCCACGATACCGATCATCAACCCCAGCAGCAGCCCGGTGCGCGCTTCGCGCCAGAGCACCCGGAGCGCGTCCCGGGTGCGGATCTCACGCAGCGACAGGGCGCGTATCACGGTGGCGACGGTCTGCGAGCCCGCATTCCCGCCGGTGCCGATCAGCAGGGGCACAAAAATGGAGAGGGTAACTACCGTCTGCAGTTCCTCCTCGAACTGGCGCAGAATTGTGCCCGTGAAGGTTCCCCCCACAAAAAGGATCAGCAGCCAGAAGAAGCGGGAACGGACGACGTCTACAATGCGCTGAGACCAGTAGGGTTTATCCGAGAGGGGGCGGGATTCGACGCCCGCCAGGTGATAGATGTCCTCCGTGGTCTCATCCTCGAGCACGTCTACGATATCGTCCACGGTGATCACGCCGGCCAGGCGCATCCCATCGTCTACCACCGGGATGGCGGAGAGGTTGTAGCGCGAGATGGAGCGCGCCACCTCTTCCTGGTCCATGCCGGTGGTCACATAGTAGATCTCGGGATCAGCGATGGCCTCCATCTTTACCTCGGGCGGCGCCACCACCAGGTCACGCAGGCCCACCACGCCGGTCAATCTTCTCTCCCGGTCCACGACATACAGGTAGTAGGGGATTTCCGTGGTCGGGCCGACCTGGCGCAGGAACTCGATCGCCTGGGCTGCGGTGGTCTGCCGCCGCAGGGCGATGAAGGAGGTGGTCATCAACCCGCCTGCCGTCTCGTCCGGGTAGCCCAGCAGGGGGATCACCTCTTCCGCGTCTTCCATCTCCGCCAGGGCGGCAGCGGCGATGTTCTCCGGCAGGTCGCCCAGCAGGTCGGCGGCCTCGTCCGGCTCCATCTCGTCCAGAATGTCGGCCAGGCGCTCGGCGGAGATCTCCTCCACCGTCTCCAGCACCTGCTCGTCTTCCAGCTCTTCCAGCAGGTCTGCGGTTTCCCGGACGGTGAGAAGGGGCAGAAGCAGGTCCTGCTTCTCCTCCGCCAGGCACTGGAAAATCTCCGCCTGGTCCGCCGGGTGCATCTGCAGCAGGATCTGAACCGCGTCTTCCACGCGCTCTGCGGTGATGGCCGCCTCGATCCGCTCGACCGCCAGCTCGATATCCGGGATTTCCATGTTTACCCCCTTGTCTAAGGTTCTATCTGGACTTCGATCCCCTGGTTCTTCAGCCAGGCAATGGCGTCGTCAATCTCCGTCGAGTTCCCGGCGAGCTGCAGCTCCAACCAGTTTTCACCACTGCCGATCTGGGCGCGCAGGATGTTGACCGTGAGGTCGTACTGGCGGATAAGCTGGTTGATCACCGGGACCTTCAAGAGCGAAGCAGGATATATGAGGCGAACAACCTGGTCATTCATGTTTCACTCCAGAAAATCCTGATCACTGAGACTGGACCGCAAGCTGGCCGCAGCCGGCCTGAATATCAATCCCCCTGCGAATGCGGATGGTGCAGGGGATCCCCATCTTCTCCAGTTCGGCCTGGAAAGCGCGTGCTCTTTCGGCCGTGGTCGCCTGCCCCGGGTACTTCTGCGTCGGGTTGAGCGGGATCACATTCACATGGCAGAGGGTTGCGCCGTCCCGGCGAAAGGCCTGCAGGCGGCTGCCCAGCAGGCGGGCCTGCTCGGGCGTATCGTTCACGTCCCGGATCAGCGCCCATTCGAAGGTGATCCTGCGGTGGGTGGCTTCCACATACTCCAGACAGGCCTGCAAGAGCTCCTCTACCGGGTATTTCCGGTTCACCGGCAGCATGCTGCCCCGCAGCTCGTCGTCGCTGGCGTGCAGGGAAACGGCCAGGTTGATCTGCCGGCGCTCCCTGGCGAAGCGGCGGATCATGGGCACCAGGCCGACGGTGGACACGGTGAAGCGCCGGGACCCCAGGTTGAAGCCCTCCGGGTGGTTCAGCCGTTCGATCGCCTGCATGGTGCCATCGTAGTTATGGAAGGGCTCGCCCATCCCCATTACCACCACGTTCGTCACCTGCTGGCCCTGGTCCTTCAGGAGGCGGGCATAATGCACCACCTGCTCCACAATTTCGCCGCTGCTCAGGTTCCTGCGAAAGCCCATCTGTCCCGTGGCGCAGAAGACGCAGCCCATGGCGCAGCCGGCCTGGGTGGAAATGCACAGGGTGCGCCGTTTTTCATAGCGCATCAGCACGGCCTCGATCGCCTGCTCGTCGGGCAGGCGGAAGAGGGTTTTTCGGGTCTCCTGGTCCTGGGAGTCGAGCACCACCACCGGGTCCAGGTGGGAGAAGGAAAAGCTCTCCCCGAGCTTCCGGCGCAGCCCGAGGGGCAGGTTGGTGAACTCGTCCGGGGAGCGCCAGAGGTTCACATACAGCCCCTGCCAGACCTGGCGGGCGCGGTAAGCCGGCTCGCCCAGCGCCTCCAGGGCCGACTGCAGCGCTTCGTAATCAAGGTCATAAATCAACGGTTTTCGATCCATATATCTTTCCATACTACCGGCATCACGTACCAGAAATTTGAGCAGGGGGTATGGGACGGGCGGAATTGCCCACACCATACCCCTTATTTTACAACTTTTAGACGCCTGCTGCCGCTGAAGACCCGGCCCGGGTCAAGAAAAGTGATTACAGCTTGAGAGCGGTTTCCCCCGGACCTCAGGCCAGGGCCAATAAAAGCTCGGCCAGGTCTGCAGCCAGAAAGTCCGGCGGAGGGGACCAGCTTCCGGCCTGGGCGCGGGTGGCGACGCCCGAGAGCACCAGCGCCGTGCGGCAGCCGATCTGCTGGGCCCCGGCGATATCGGTCTCCAGGCGGTCCCCGACCACCAGGGTTTCCTCTGTGCCCACGCCCATACGCTCCAGAGCCACCTGGTAGATGACCGGCATCGGCTTCCCGATTACGAGCGGTTCCTGGTCGGTGGCCGCCTGCAGCGCAGCCAGGATCGAGCCGGTCCCGGGGATCAGGCCCTGGGGTACAGGCAGGGTGCGGTCCGGGTTGGTGGCGATAAACGGCGTCCCCGAGCGGATCAACAGGGCGGCCTGCATCAGTTTCTCGTAGGTCAGGGCCCGGTCCAGCCCGACCACCACAGCCAGAGGCTTTTCCGGGCTGCCGGAGGTGGTCCCATCCAGCACGCTGAAACCTGCGCTTTCAAGAGCCTGGCGCAGCCCGGACTCTCCGATCATGTAGACCGGTCCGCCTTCCGGGTGGCGTCGCTGCAGCGTGTAGGCCGTCGCCCCGGCGGAGTTCAAAATCTGCGCCTCCTCCACCTCCGCCCCGAAACGGCTGAGCTTTTCCCGAAACTGTTCGACAGAGAGGGTGGCGTTGTTGGTCGCCAGTGTAAACTGTAAGCCGCGCCGGCGGATCTCCTGGAACACGGCCGGGAGATCGCCGATGGGCTGCTCCCCGCGCCAGAGGACGCCGTCCATGTCGAGGATGAGGGCGCGTAATGGGTTCGGAGCTGGATCAGGCATGCTTCCCTTCGGACAGTGGTTGGTGGCGATTTGTACCGTGCGGAAGGCGGGGCGAAACCGGGCCTTCCCGCCGCGGCACATCCTGGTATGCAGGTTTATTATACGGCAAGGGGGGCGGATTGGCCGGATGCAGGGAGGGGAGGGCGCTTGCGAATCAAAGGCGGGCAGGGGTTGCCTGCCCGCCTTTCCGAACAGTCTATCTGACCGGCCGGGACGCTTACTTGCCGTTTTCGCCCACGACCGGGGGAAGCTGCTTCGCTCCCGGCACTTCCATGACCTGATCCACCAGGCCGTACTCCACCGCGCCCTCGGCGTCCAGGAAGAAGTCGCGGTTGGTATCCCGGTCAATCTTCTCGACCGGCTGCCCGGTATGCTTGGACAGCATATTGGTCAGGAGGTCCTTCAAACGCAGGGTCTCTCGGGCGTGGATCTCGATATCCGACGCCTGGCCCTGGACCCCGCCCAGCACCTGGTGCATATGGATCGTGGCGTGCGGCAGCGCGTAGCGCTGGCCCTTCGTACCGGCGGTGAGCAGCACGGTGCCGAAGGAAGCCGTGACCCCGACTGCCACCGTGCTGATGGGGTTCGGGAGCATCTGCATGGTATCGTAGATCGCCAGCCCGGCATAGACCTGCCCGCCGGGCGAGTTGATGTACATCTGGATTGGGGACTCGGGATCCTCCGCGCTCAGGTACAGGAGCTGGGCCACGATCAGGTTGGCGACCTGGTCGTTTACAGGGGTACCCATGAATACGATGCGATTCCGGAGCAGCAGTGAATAGATATCGTAAGCCCGCTCACCGCGAGGGGAGGACTCGATCACCATCGGTATTACAGCTCTCGGGTCTAACATACTCTGGTTTCCTCTCTAAGGTCGAAACACTCTGGTTCTTCGTTACTATATTCGCTGCCCGGTAGGGGAGCTACTGATTTTCCTGGCCGGCGGCGCCAGCGTTTTCTTCAACGCTGCCCTCATCGCCGCTTGCAGATTCTTCCACCGGCTCGGAGGAGGCCTCCACGCCGGCTGTTTCTTCGGTCTCCTGCGCCGGGGCAGCTGTTTCGGGAGCCTCAGCTTCTACAGCTCCAGCTTCTGGGGCCGCAGCTTCTGGGGCCGCCTCGCCGCTGCCGGTCGGGGTTTCCGCCGCCTCAGCCCCGGGGAGGGGCGGGGCGTCGCCGCGGGCAATCTGCCGGATGAGCTCGAACGTCTTCCCCGTCATCATATCCATCATGATGTTTTGAATCAGGTTTTGGACGGTGCTCTGATCGGAGAGCCGGCGGGCTTCAGCCTTGGAGAGCACGCGCTGCATCATCTCCATGGTGCGAATGGTCTCGGACTGCACTTCGTCCGGATCCAGGACGATCTTCTCCGCCTCGGCGATCTCCATCAGCACCAGCTTCCGCTTGAGCTGGGTTTCTGCAGTGGGGCGCACCTCTTCCCGCAGCGCATCCATATCCATCTCCCTGGCTTTGAGGTACAGGTCGATGTCCTGGTTTTGCTGCGCCAGGCGGCTGTTAAGCTGCTCGATGGTGCTGTCAATCTCCTGTTCCAGCATCTGCGGCGCGTACTTGATGGTGGAGATATTGACCATCTCTTCGAGCACTTTTTCATCGTATTCTTCGTGGTATTGATTGCGAGCCTGGGCGTCCAGGTCATCGCGCACCCGCTGGTAAAGCTCTTCGAGGGTGCTGAACTCGCCCGCTGCCTGGGCGAAATCGTCGTTCAGCTCGGGCAGAAGACGGGCCTTAACCTCTTCCACCTTGACCTGGAACTCGGCCTCCACCCCGCGCAGCGATTCGAACTGGCTTTCCTGCGAAAAGGTGTGGGTGAGGGTCTTCTCATCGCCTGCCGACATGCCGATCACCTGGCGGGAGAAGCCCGGAAAAGGCCATTCGGTGGTGGTGTCGGCGGATTCTTCTTCCACGATCACCGGCATGGGGCGCTCGCGCACGAGCGTCGGGTCCTCGCCTTCGGGCGCCTGGGTGCGCTTTCCGCTCAGGCGGATGTAGACCATATCGCCTTCCTGAACGGGCCGGTCGGCGGGCTCAAGCACCGCCTGGCGCTCGCGCAGCTCCTGGACGGCCTGCTCAACCGCATCCTCCGTGACGGGTTCGTACTCGTACGAGATACTGACCGAGCGATAATCACCCAGCTCAACCTCGGCTCTCAGGGGCACCAGGAACTCAAACTTCGGCGGTTCGACGCTCTCGACGTTCTCCAGCGAACCGGGGCCGTAAGGCTCGATGCCGGCCTCCTCGATTGCCTGGGGGTAGATATCGTTCACCAGGATCTCGGTGGCCTCTTCCAGGATGGCGCCTTCGCCAATCTGGCGCAGGATCATCGCATAGGGCGCTTTTCCCGGGCGGAAGCCGGGGATCTTTACCTGGCGGGCCAGTTTGCGGGCGGCTCGCTGCTTGGCGTCTTCCATGGATGACTCGTCCAGTTCGACTGTCAACCTGGCCTGGTGATCATCACGGATTTCGGTTTCGATTTTCAAGGCTACGTTCCTTTTCGTGAGATGAGATGCAGAAAATTATAACTCCCACTCAGTCGGTGCATTATAACATGCGCCTCTCTGTGGGTTGTGTTAGAGATGTATAAGAACCTGCTTGAAGGAAGAGTGGGATGGGAACCTGCGGCCCCATCCCACTCTTCCCTGCGAGGATCTGTCTACAACCTTGTGGGCAAGGTGGGACTCGAACCCACACGCCTTGCGGCAATAGATCCTAAGTCTATCGCGTCTGCCAGTTCCGCCACTTGCCCGGAGCATCAAATATTGCGGATCAAGCGCGCCTCGCGATCCAGGATTATACGCGAGGCAGGGGGGAACGTCAACAAAATCAGGTATAATACCCCCCCGAAACCTTTGGAACCTGTCCGAAAAGCACTTTTTCATGCTGTGTGGGGCGCCGGCCTGCCGCAGGCCTGGGCGCCTCACGTAGCAACAGGATCCTGTTTCCGATAGATACTTAAAGACCCTGGAGGCAATATTGGGACGTGTGATTAATCCGGAATCGGCCGCGAAGGAACGCACCGTGCTCACTCGCTCGGCTGTCCTCGCGATCCGAGAACTGATGCGCCAGACCGAGGCCGATACCCAGACGAAAGATCTGGCGGCGTTTATCGCGCTGGCCCTCGAGGGGATCAGCGCAACCATCGATTCGTCGGTGGAAGCCTGGGAGAAGCGCGGGTATTGGGTCAAAGCAGACCGCTTCCGGATGGAGTGGCTCTGGTCAGAAAATCTGGGCAGAGCCATGCGCCAGGCGGTCCTGGCCGATGATCTGCCCGGCGTGGCCGCTACGGCGGTGCAGATTGCCGCGAAGCTGAGCAAGGTGAAAGTGCCCCAGCGCCACGGATTGGGGACGCCCTGGGTGGGCGCTTTCGAACGCCTGAAGGCCAACGGCGCCAACGGGCGCGGCTAATCCTCCTCCTGCTGGTCTGCGGGCCGGCCAAAACCGCCCCCACCCGGGGTCCGCAGGCTGAGGACGTCCCCGGGTTCCAGGAAGAAGGTCCCCTTACCGGGCAGAAGCTCCTCTTCTCCCCCGCGAATACGTACGTTTTGTCCTACCGCCCCCGGCTCGCCGCCCGCCACCCCATAGGGTGGGAAGCGGCGGCGCTCGGTGATCAGGGTCGCCTGCGCCGGAGCCAGCGCCCGCAGGTCGCGCCGGATGCCGTCCCCGCCTCTGTACCGCCCCCTGCCGCCCGAGCCGCGGCGGATCTCGTAGCAGACCACCTGCAGCGGGTAGGCGTACTCGAGCGCCTCCACAGGGGTATTCAGGGTGTTGGTCATATGGCTGTGCGTAGCTGGCGGTCCGTCGCCCTGCGGGCCGGCGCCCATCCCCCCTCCCACCGTTTCATAATACGCAAAGGCTGAATCGAGGCGCGGGTCCCAGCCGCCGATGGTCAGGTTGTTCATCGTCCCCTGGCTGGCTGCCGGAATGCGCCCGGGTACGGCCTGGGCCAGCGCCCCAAGCAGGACGTCCACAATGCGCTGTGATGTCTCGACGTTGCCGCCCGCCACCGGGGCCGGCGGGCGGGCGTTGACCACCGTGCCGGGCGGGGCGATCACCTCCACCGGCGCCAGGCAGCCGGCGTTGTTGGGCACGTCCAGCCCCAGCAGGCAGCGAAAGACGTAGTAGACCGCCGAGAGGGTGATGGCGTAGACCGCATTCAGGCTGCCCTGGACCTGCGGGGCCGAGCCGCTGAAATCAATGACCGCCCGGTCTCCGGAGATCTGCACCGCGGCCCGGATAAGGACCGGGTCCGGCTGCAGCCCATCATGATCCAGATAGTCCTCGAAGCGGTACACTCCGTCCGGCAGCTCCTCCAAAAGGCGGCGGGTCATCCTCTCCGTATAGGCCAGCAGGGCCTCCATGTAGTCAGCCACTTCCTGGGGCCCGTAGCGCGCCGCCAGCTCCTGCAGGCGCGCCGCGCCGCGCTCGTTGGCGGCGATCTGGGCCCACAGGTCGCCGGCCCTCTCCTGCGCGGTGCGGACATTCGCCAGAATCAGCTTCCAGACGCCCTCGTTGAGCTGCCCCGCCTCGTACAGCTTGAGCGGCGGGATGATCAGCCCCTCCTGGTATATCTCCTGCGCCACCGGCATCGAGCCCGGAGTCATACCCCCGACATCGGCATGGTGGGCGCGTGAGGCCACGAAACCGAAAAGCCGCCCCCGGCCCTCACCTTCAGGGAGGAATACCGGGCTGACCAGGGTGATATCGGGCAGGTGGGTGCCTCCCTGGTAGGGGTCGTTCAGCAGAATCATATCCCCCGGCTGCAGCTTCGGGTAAGCGCGGACGGCGGCTTCGACCGAGAGCGGCATCGAGCCGAGGTGCACCGGGATATGCGCCGCCTGGGCGATCATCCGGCACCGGGCGTCGAACAGGGCGCAGGAGAAATCCCTGCGCTCTTTGATATTGGGCGAGTAGGAGGCCCGGCGCAGCACCAGGCCCATCTCCTCGGCGGCGGAGGCGAACAGGTGCTTGAAGACCTCCAGGCGGATAGGATCGGCTTTCATGCTGGCTCGCCTCCCACGAGGATGATCAGGTTGCCGTAGGGATCTACCTCGGCCCGGTCAGACGGGCCGGTCCAGATGGTGGTGTCCGTTCGCACCACCGCAGCCGCGCCGCCTATGCGGTTGCCGGGCTGCAGGCGCTCTCCCCGGTAGAAGGGCGCTTCGTACTGGCCCTCCGGCAGATACACGGGGCGGTGTTCGAGCAGCGCCGGGGAAGGGTCGGAGCCCTGGAGCGGCGCCGGGGCCAGCGCCGGGGGTGTGGCCGGCGCGGCGGCGCGCAGCCGGGCGTTCACGATCTCGACCGGGGCTTCCGGGCGGATCGTGCCGTAGGCCTGGCGGTGGATCTGGTGGAAATCCTGAAGCAGGTGCTCTACGAGGGCCTCCGGAGAGGCATTTGCGCCTCCCGCCCAGGCGACGGAAAGCTCATAAGACTGCCCGCGGTAGCGCATATCCAGGGAGCGCTGGAACTGGATCAAGTCCGGATCGAACCCCTCCCGCTGCAGGTCCTCCAGCCCCTGCGCCTCCAGGCGGGAGAAGACGGGCAGCAGGCGGCGCGGGGTTTCAGGCCCGGCGGGGAGCATGACGGTCTGCGAGTAATCCCGGATGGCGTCCGCAGCCAGCATCCCGAAGGCCGAGAGGGTGGAGGCGACCGGCGGGATCAGGACTTTCGGGATCCCCAGGCGACGGGCCAGGGCAGCCGCGTGCAGCCCGCCCGCCCCGCCAAAGGAGAGCAGGCTGAACTCGCGCGGGTCGTAGCCCCGCTCGACAGAGATCAACTGCAGGGCGCGCTCCATATGCGCGTGGGCGACCTCGACCACCCCCAGAGCGGTCTGGACCGGGTCCAGGCGGAGTTCAGCCCCCAGCCGCCGCAGCACCTCCAGGGCGCGCTCCGGGTCCAGCGGCATCTCGCCGCCCAGGAAATACTCGGGGGCCAGCCGCCCGAGCACCAGGTTGGCGTCCGTCACCGTGGGCCGGCACTCCTCCAGGGGGGCGCGCCCGTAGCAGGCCGGCCCGGGGTAAGCGCCGGCGCTCTCGGGACCCACCCTCAAGGCCCCGCCCGGGTCCACCCAGGCGATGGAGCCGCCCCCCGCCCCGATGGTATGGATATCCAGCACCGGGATGCGGATCGGGCAGCCCCCGACCACGGCCTCCGTGGTCAGGCGCGGGCTGCCATCAATCAAGGAGACGTCGGTGGAGGTCCCGCCCATATCGAAGGTGATCAGCTTCGGGCCGGAGGGGGCCTGCGGCGCGCCCTCCCTCCCGCCGGCGGCAGAAGCCAGGGCGGCCAGGTAGCCGCTGCCGGCCACGCCCCCGGCCGGGCCGGAGAGCAGGCAGCGCACCCCTTCCCGGCGGGCCTCCGCGGGGCTGATCACCCCGCCGTTGGACTGCATCACCCGCAGCGGGATGCGCCCCGCGCCCAGGCCGGGCAAGGCGACCTCCAGCGAGGCCAGGTAGCGGTCCAGCACCGGGGAGACGTAGGCGTTCACCGCCGTGGTGCTGAAGCGCTCGTATTCGCGGTATTCGGGCAGGATCTCGCTCGAGAGCGATACCGGGCAGCCTGCGGACCTGAGCCGTTCCGCGATGCGGGCCTCATGCTCGGGATGCAGGAACGAGAAGATCAGGCAGACTGCCACCGATTCCACCCCGCGCGCTTCCAGCTCCGGAAGGAGCGCATCCACCTGGGCAGGGTCCAGCGGGTGGAGCACCTGCCCCTCGGAGTCCACGCGCTCGTCCACCACGAAGCGCAGCTCCTCTGGGATCAGCGCCGGGGGGCGGGTCTGGGCCAGGCTGTACAGCGCCTCCCGGTTCTGCCGCCCGATCTGGAGCACGTCCCGGAAGCCGCGGGTGGTCACCAGGGCGGTCCTGGCCCCTTTCCGTTCGAGCAGGGCGTTGGTCGCCACGGTGGAGCCGTGGACGATGGACAGCGCCGGGGTAGAGCCGTCCTGGGCCAGCGCGGAGGCGATGATCCTCGAGATTCCTTCCAGCACCGCCTCAGCCGGGTCGTGGGGCGTGGACAGCAGCTTAAAGGTCTCCACCCGGCCCTCGCCGGGCCAGAAGAGCACGAAATCCGTGAAAGTGCCGCCGATATCAATCCCGACCTGGAGGGGCCGGTGAGTTTGGGTTCGGTTGGGTTGTGAGTGGGAAGGGATGGGTTCTCTGGTATCCAAGCGCGGCTCCGCAGCAGGGGGATGGGGCTGAAACACGCCCCTATTATACGCCTGTGCGCCGCAAAGTTTGACATCGCCGTAAGGTGCGGGCGGAACCGCCCACACCTTACGGGAATGCAGAAACTTTCTGAAAGATCCCGGAGGTTTACCAGAAGGAGGGCTGGTAGGCGGGCCGTTTACCGTTCAGCAGGACGAAAGGCGCCAGGCGGGCGGTGTGAATACCCAGCCTGCGCAGGTCGTTGAGGTCTTTGATGTGGTTCTGGCGGCGGGCAGCCAGGATGGCCCGGGCGCTGACCGGGCCGATGCCGGGGACCCGCAAGAGCTGCTCGCGGGTGGCGCGGTTGATCTCCACCGGGCTGGCCTTCAAATTCGCCTCCGCCCAGGCCTGCTTCGGGTCGGAATTGAGCGGCAGGTCACCGGCCGGGTCGAAGGGGAGGTCCTCCAGGCTGAAGGCGTAATCCCTGAGCAGGAAGGAGGCCTGGTAGAGCCGGCGTTCGCGCTGCGGGGATTCGGCGGGCAGCCCCTCCAGCGGGGTGTTGCGGATGGGGCTGAAAGCGGAGAAGTAAGCCCGGCGCAGGTTGAAGCGCCCGTAGAGATGCTCGGTGGTGGAGAGCAGTTCCAGATCGGTCTCCCCGGCCCCGCCGACCACGAATTGGGTCACCACGGAGGGCCAGCGCCCTTTCCAGCCCAGGTGCGCGGGCTGCGAGCGCTTGATCTCCGCCGCCCAGCGGATGGGCTGGAGCAGCTCGTCCATAAAATCCTTGCGCGGCGCGAGGCGGGCCAGTCGCTCGCCGTTGGGGGCCTCCAGGTTGATGGAGATGCGGTCTGCGAGCTGCATGGCGCGCTCCACCTGGGCGATCTGCACTCCCGGCATGATCTTCAGGTGCAGGTAGCCTTTGAAACCGAGCCGGTTGCGCAGGATATCGGCCGTGTCGAGCAGCTTATCCTGGGTGCTCAGGCCGCCATTGATAATGCCGGAACTGATAAACGCCCCTTCTACCAGCCCGGCGCGGTGGAGCTGCATGAAGGTGCGGGCGTACTCTTCGGGTTTGAAGGTCTCCCGGCGGGTATTGCGCCCGGCCCGGAAAGGGCAGTAGTAGCAGTTCCGCTCGCAGGCGGTGGTCAGCAGGCTTTTCAGCAGGTTGATCCGCCGGCTGCCGTTGACCACGGCCTGGCTGATATATACCGGATGCTTCCCTGCATCTTCCAGCTGGGGACAGTGCGCGTCCTCCGCCGGTTCCAGGTGCATCTGTGAAGAGAGAAATTTCATGCGTTCCAAGGCGTCCATATCCCACCTGCCGTGTGAATACCGGATCATAGTAACTCCTAATAGATTATAGAACAAATGGTCTTTTTGTCAATAAGCTTTACCTCCCTGTTCGTGGATTTCACAACGACCCCATGCAGTAAAGTGCCTGGCCCTTGAATATCGTGTTGGGGTCAGACTGCAAAGTAAAGACCCTGTCCTGTTGGCTGTAGAAAACTCTGCAATGCGGTTATTGTTTGTGTGACGGAGCCACATAATAAATATCCGCATTCTTTCAACAAACTGGTGCTGCCACACAAACCCCCAATAATCCTCCACATTTTTCGATTCTGTATTAAAATTCTTGTCAGGGTGAGGGCCCGGCCGGCGATTCAGGAGAGAAGCGCCCGGCGAAAGCTTCTCATCCGCCAGTTTCAGGGGGAGAGAAAACTGATGCCTTTGGGCAAGGCGAGAGGGAAGGGCAGTCATGGATCCAGACCATAGAGTTCCTCAGCAATCGGGTATCCGGCAAGAGTATCTGACGAAAATACTGCTCATGGTGATCTTCATCGGCGGTTTTGGCCTCTTCATCTACTGGAGGGCCGGCCGTCTTCCGGCGCTGGAGGAGTTCAACTTCACCGGGCTGGATCTGGCCATGCTGGCGTTCGCGGTCTACCGGCTGGGCAGGCTGGTCGCTTATGATGTGGTGATGGAGCCGCTGAGGCGGCCGTTCACGCGCACCGTGCCGGACGGCACCGGGGCTGGCGATACGGTGGAGCCCTACGGGACCGGGGCGCGCCGGGCGATCGGCCAGTTGATCTCCTGCCCCATCTGCGCCGGGACCTGGATTTCGGCCCTGCTGGTGTTTGGGCTCTACGCTTACCCCGGCCCGGCGCGGGTCTTCCTGGCGGCGATGGCCGCCATCGGCGCGGCCGAGATGCTGAATTCGCTCACCGAGATCTTCTGCTGGTCGGGGCAGTACGCGCGCGAGCTGACCGGCCTGCGCGAGCAGGCGCGCAAGCGGGCGGGCGGCGATAACCGCAGCCGGAGCGATCGGATGGTTCAGGAGACGGTGCGAAACGGAAACGACATTCCCGGCAGCCAGAATTGAGGCCGGTTCTGCAGCAGAGAATGAAAAAGGATGGGCGGTCAACGGACCGCCCATCCTTTTTTTGCATAATCCTGCCGTCCGGGCTACAGCCCGTAAATTTCCCCGTATTTGGCCTGCAGATAGCGGACAAAGGGGCCAGCATCAATCCTTGAACCGGTAACCCGCTGTACCAGGTCCTGCGGTTCGAATTTCTGCCCGTGCCGGTGGATCTTCTCACGCATCCAGCCTAGAATATCCTCGAACCGCCCGCTGCGGATCTGGGAATCCAGGTCCGGGACGTCTTTCTGCAGCGCCTCGTAGAGCTGGACCGAGACCAGGTTCCCCAGGGCGTAGGTGGGGAAGTAGCCGACCATCCCGCCGGCCCAGTGAACGTCCTGGAGCACACCGTCGCTGTCGGTGGGGGGAGTGAGGCCCAGGTAAGCCTGCATGCGCTCGTTCCAGGCCTGCGGCAGGTCGGCCGCCTCCAGGCTGCCTTCCATCAGGGCGATCTCCAGCTCCATACGCAGCATGATGTGCAGGTTGTATGTGGCCTCGTCCGCCTCCACCCGGATCAGGGAAGGCTGGACCCGGTTGATGCCCCGGTAGAAGGTATCCAGGCTGATCCCTTCGAGCTGGGCGGGGAAGTAGGACTGCAGGCGCGGGTAGAAGTGCTCCCAGAAAGCGCGCGAGCGGCCGATGATATTCTCCCAGAAGCGCGATTGAGACTCGGAAACGGCCTGCGAAGCATTCCCCTGCAGGGTGCTGCGCGCCAGCGCGAGGGGCAGGCCCTGCCCGTAGAGCGCGTGCCCGGCCTCATGCATGGTGCTGAACATCCCGGCCGGCAGGAAGTCGGGCAGGATGCGGGTGGTGATGCGCACATCTTCCGGGTGAAACGTGGTGGTGAAGGGATGGGCGGTGTAATCCTGGCGCCCGTGCTCCCAATCGTAGCCGAAGCGCGTGACCACCTCCACCCCGAAATCCCATTGTTTTTGTTTATCGAACTGCTGGTGGAGAAAATCTGAGCTGACCTGGGGCTTCTCCGCGACGGCCTGGATCAGGGCCACCTGCTGCGGGCGCAGGGCGGAAAAAATGGCCTGGACCTCGGAGGTCTTCATCCCGGGCTCGAAATCGTCCAGCAGGGGGTCGTAGACGTGCGCGTAAGGCGCAAAGAAGCCCGCATAGGCGCGGCGCAGGGCGATATTCTTTTCCAGGTAGGGCTGGAAATGGGAGAAATCGTTCGCGGCGCGCGCTTCCTGCCAGGCCTTGTTCCCCAGCGAGGTGGCCTGGGAGAACTCCGCGACCCACTCCGGAGAAATTTTCACCCGCTTGGCGTAGACCCTGCGGGTCACTTTCACCAGGCGGGCGTCGTCCGAATCCGGATCCAGGCCTTCGGCATAGGGCTGCAGCTGCTCGAGCAGCTCCCCAATCTCGTTCGAAGTGAATTTCAGGTGGGCCAGGCGGCTCAGCGTGGCCCGCTGGTAGCTTCTGCCGCGCACGCCTCCGGAGGGCATATAGGTCTGCATATCCCAACCGAGCACCGCGGCCGCGCTGTTGATATCCGCCACCTCAGCCAGTAAGGTCTTGAGTTGATTCAGTTTTGCTTGCATGGACACTCCTTCGGGGTTAGATTTGGCAGGGAACGTTGACGTGCATGCCAGGGGATGGGCAGGAGCTGCCTGCCAGGGTTTTTACGGAGCCGCCCTCAATTATAAGAGCCAATTTTAGAAAAATGGGATGAATCCTGCCAGAACGTGGGTTATAATTGGCCCGCAACGGGCGCTTCCTTCCGTTCCCAACCGCATAACAAACTTGTAAAACACTTTCCCGAAATAATTATTGTTCCCGTCCGGGCTTATAGTATAATAGAACAGACTTTCTAGTATTCAACGCGAACATGGAACCTTGATCCTGGTTTGTACGCTTTTGCCGCCAGGCACGGGGGCAGGGCTCCGTTTGGCTATCTACTTGGAATATTCCTCATGGAGGAAGAATGACCGTCTGCTCTGTATGCAACAAGAAACTGTCAGACCTCGAGACCTTCGGCCCGGTCAGCTATCCATTATGCTGGGACCACTGGTGGGACTATGTCCAGGGCGAACTGTACCCGGAGAAGGAAGAAGAAAAGACCGGCCAGGAGTCCACCGGCGCCGGGCAGCTCGGTTTTATCTAAGCACAGACCCATTTTTAGCAGCGCTATCATTTAAACAAGATGTGCGGCAGCCTCGCCGCCGCACATCTTGTTTTCATTCTCAGGGGAACCGCTTAAGCCTGATCCGCTCCCGGCAGCGCCTGGTGCAGCCCGACGATGATCCCGGTCGGATCTTTGAAGTAAGCCTGGTAGCCCACCTCGGGAATCGTGTCCTTCGGAAGGATGATCTCTCCCCCGCATTCCTGGACCTTTGCGATGGCGGCGTCAATATCCTCGACCTGGATGGTATTGACCGTACCGGAGAAGGTCTCATCCGCTTTCATCAGGCCGCCGTCAATGCCCGTCGTACCCTGTTCCCCGGTGGTCACCAGCCAGTAAGTCACCGGGCCATCCCACTTCTCGACCTGCCAGCCAAAAACCTCGCGGTAGAACGCGGCGGTTTTTTCCAGGTCGCTCGTCGCCAGTTCAAAATGCACAAAACGGTTCATCGCTAACCTCCAAACGTGAAAAGGAAATGAAAGGGTTTATCCAATTCTAGATTAGAACAAAAGTTCTGTCAACTTAAAATTTCCAAAAGAAAAATAAACACAGGCAGCGAGGGCAACCTCGCTGCCTGTGTTTACCCGGGTTCGGGGAAGAAGGTGAGTGATGTGTACGGCAACAACCCGAACAGATCGCTATTTGATAAACAGCCTCACGCGGTAATCTCGAAAGCGCCCTCCAGGCCTGCCTCGCTGGAGGGGCCCACCCAGAGTTTGAACTCGCCCGGCTCTACCCGGTACTGGTGCTGCTGGTCCCAGAAGCCCAGCTCAGAAGCGGGGATGCGGAAGCGCACCGTCCGGCTCTCGCCCGGCGCGAGGCTTATTTTTTGGAAAGCTTTCAACTCCTTCACCGGCCGGGTGACGCTCCCCACCAGGTCTCTCACGTAGCACTGCACCACCTCCTCGCCGGGCCGGGAGCCGGTGTTGCGCACCTGGACCGAGCACCGCAGGTCCTCCTCCGGGCGCAGGGAGGGGCTCTCCACCTCCAGCTGTTCGTAGGAAAAGCGGGTGTAGCTCAGGCCGAAACCAAAGGGGAAGAGCGGGGTATGCGGCAGGTCGAGATAGGTGGACCGGTGTTCCTGGTTGAACTGCATGACTCCCTGCAGGTTCGCCGGGCGCCCGGTGTTCTTGTGGGCGTAGTAGACCGGAATCTGGCCCTCCGTGCGGGGGAAGCAGATCGGGAGCCGGCCGGAGGGGCTGGCGCGCCCGAGCAGCAGGTTGGAGAGGGCCTGCCCGGTGCGGGTGCCGCCCTGCCAGGCGAGCAGGATGGCAGGGATCTGCTCAGCGATCCAGGGGATGGCAAGCGGGCGGCCGGTGACGAGAACCAGGACGGTGGGTTTACCGGCCGCGTACACAGCCTCCACCAGCTCCTGCTGGCGCCCCGGCAGCCCCAGGAAGGCGCGGGAGTGGGCTTCGCCGCTCATCGTCTCGCGCTCTCCCACCGCCAGGATGACAATATCCGCCTTTCCGGCGGCGGCCTGCGCTTCAGCTAGCGAGGCTTCGAAGTCCGGTTCCGGGCCTTCGATCTCGCAGCCCCGGGCGACGAGCAGGCGGGCGCTGCCGGGCAGTTCCGCTTCCAGGCTCTCGGCCAGGGTGGGGGTGTCCTCCGCCCGCCCGTCGCAGGACCAGCTTCCCAGCAGGCTCTGGCGTTCCTGCGCCAGGGGCCCGATCAGGGCGATGGTCTTCTCCTGCGGCTGGAGGGGGAGCAGCTCGTCTTCGTTCTTGAGCAGCACCATGGCGTTTTGGGCCGCCTCGAGAGCAAGATCCAGCTGCGGCGGCTGCAGCAGGGTCGAAGCGGCGCGCGCCTCCGGCTCGGGGTAGGGTTGGTCGAACAGCCCCAGGCGAACTTTCAGCTCCAGGATGCGCCGGGCGGCGGCATGGATAAAGCTCTCCGGGACCTGCCCGCTGCGCACCAGTTCGGCGAGATGGTAAGGATAGGCGCGGCCCATCATATCCATATCCACCCCGGCGAGGGCGCTCAGGAGGGCGGCGTGGGGATGGCTCTTCGCATAGCCGTGGTGGATCAGCTCGCCGATGGCGTCGTAGTCCGAGACCACCAGTCCCTCGAACCCCCATTCCCGGCGCAGGATATCCTGGAGCAGGAAGTGGTTGGCAGTCGCCGGGATGCCGTTGAGCTCGTTGAATGAGGTCATCACGGTGGCGGCTCCGGCCTGGAGGGCGGCCCGGTAGGGCGGGAGGTAGTCGCTCCGCAGCCTCCGCTCCGACATATCCACCGTGTTATAGTCTTTCCCCGCCTCGGCGCCGCCGTAGGCGGCAAAATGCTTGGCGCAGGCTGCCATGCGCCTCCCCCCGGGCAGGTCCTCTGCCTGGAAACCGCGCACCCAGGCCGCCGCCATCTGCGAGCCCAGGTAGGGGTCCTCCCCGGCGCCCTCCGCCACCCTGCCCCAGCGCGGGTCCCGGCAGATATCCACCATGGGCGCAAAATTCCAGTGGGTGCCGGCCGCGGCGGCCTCGGCGGCAATCGCAGCCCCGACCTGCTCCACCAGGGCCGGGTCCCAGGAGCTGGCCAGCGCCAGCGGGATGGGGAAGATCGTCCGGTAGCCGTGGATCACATCGTTGCCGATCAGCAGGGGGATCCCCAGCCTGGATTCCTCTACCGCCATGCGCTGGTAGCTCCGGATCTCCTCCGTATCCTTGATGGAGAAAACGGAGCCGACCCGGCCCTCCCGCACCCAGGCGGCCAGGTCCGGCTCCCAGGTCAGGTCCAGCTGCACCATCTGCCCGATCTTTTCCTCCAGGGTCATCTCGTCTAGCAGCCGGTCCACCCGCGCTTCCCCGGCGGGGTCCAGGCTCTGTTTTGCCTTTTGATGATCTGAAATGCCAGTCATTTTTGCGCCTCAATTCTGCATTTGATGGGTCTGTCTGAGCGGATGTTTTCTGAACCAGAATATAACCCATCCTTGGGCGCTTGAGAGGGACGAATATCGCTGGACTGCGGAAAATCAGAAAAATTCTGGGGGGAAAGGAGTGGAACGTTATAAGAGAAGCGGGCGGGGTGAAAGCCCTGCCCGCTTCTCGGCTCAGCCTGCCGCCCTTTTGGGGCCAGAATGGTCAGCGATGCGGTTCAGGTCTTCCTGGATGGTCCGCGCAGCCCAGAGGGAGAGGGCTGCAATGGTCAGGGTGGGGTTGCCGGTGCCCACACTGGGGAAGAGGCCGCTGCCCAGCAGGAACAGGTTGGGGTGGTCGTGCGCGCGCTGCTGCGGGTCGGCCACGGAGGTCGCCGGGTCCGAGCCCATGCGGTAAGTGCCCATGACGTGCCCGGCGCCAAAATGCTCCGGGCTGTGCTCGATTGCGGTCGAGCGCATGGCGGCGAAGATGCGGTCGCAGACCTCGCGCGCTGCCGCCATGCCCTTGCGGGTATGCTCGTCCAGCCGGTAGTAGATCTGCGGGCGGGGAATGCCGATGGCGTCGAGCTGGTCAAACGCGGGGGTGATGCGATTCTCCGGGTCGGGCATCTGCTCGATCAGGTTGGCGAAGCGGTACTGCCGGGCGACCCGGTGGTTGAGCTCCTCCCGCAGGGTCCGCCCGCGGTAGCCTTCCGCCAGCAGCTCGCCTGCCAGCTCGATGGGGGTGATCCCCGGGAAGCTCCAGCCCTCCTCTCCGATGGCGATACGGAAAGCCGAATATTCGCGCCGGAATTCCCCGTCGCGGTACTCCTCGATCCCGGCGTTCTCCAGCGGCGAGCGGTAGGGGAAGACCGGCTCCGCGGCCAGGGCCCAGGAGAGCTGCACCGGATGATCCATCAGGTTCCGCCCGACCATATCGCTGGTATTCGCAGCCCCGTTCGGCAGGGCGTCACTGCGGGAGATGAGCAGCAGTTTGGGGGTCTCCATGGCGTTGCCTGCCAGGACATAGATGCGCCCCAGGGCGCGGTGCTCGCTGCCGTCCGGCCTTTTGAAGCGGACGCCGGTCACCATCCCTTCCGCGCCGACCTCCACAAAATACGCCACCGCATTCTCCATCACCTGCGCGCCCAGGGCTTCGGCTTTCGTGGCGTGCACCGCCCCGTCATACTTGGCGCCGATGGGGCAGATGGGGACGCAGGTGGCGTTGCCGCAGCAGGGCGGGCGCCCGTCATAGGTTTGCGAATTGCGCGCCTGGGGGGTGAGGCGCACCTTCAACCCCAATGGTTCCACCGCCAGGGCCAGCTGGCGGTCCAGATAGCTGAGCGGCAGAGGAGGCAGCGGGTAGGGGTCATTGCGCGGCGAACCGAGGTCGCTGTGTCCATCCCCGGCGACCCCGAGCTCGACCTCGGCTTCGTGGTACCAGGGCTCCAGATCGTCGTAGGTGACCGGCCAGTCTTCTCCAACCCCATACAGGGTTTTGATCCTGAAATCGTTCGGGATGTGGCGCAGGCAGGTCCCCAGCCAGTGCCAGGTGGTGCCGCCCACCCGCCTTTCGTAGGTGCTCCCGAAGGTGTCCGGGCCGGTCTGGATGTAGTAGCCGTCCCGCAGTGAAAGCACCGTCGGGCGTGGGGCGTGCGGTACGTCGGGGTAAGGGGATTCGGGCACTTTGGCTACCGCTTTACGGTAGTTCTCCAGGGCCTCCGCCCGATTCACGCGCGGCCCGGCCTCCAGCACCAGCACCTGGACCCCGGCCTGGGCCAGCTTATAGGCAGCCAGCAGGCCCGCCACACCGGCGCCCACGATCACCACGTCGGCGTTGTAGTCTGTCACAGCTAAAACTCTCCCCTCGGGCGCTGGGCCCAAAAGCCAAACGAGCCGCAGATGGTGAGCGGTTTGGTAAATGTGAGCGACTTCCAGGCGAGCGAATCGACAAAAGTCGCCACCACCTGCTCCTCCCCCTCGCTGTAGACCCCGGTGTACCACAGGGTGATGATCTGGTCCGCCAGGTCGCGCGTGCCCGCCTGGTCAAAAATCCCGCTCGCTTCCAGGGCTTCGAAATTTTCCGGAGCCTGCTCCCCCTGCAGCCCGGCCTGCTCGTACAGCTGCTCCAGCCCCGCTGCGCTGCCCGCATCTGCCTGCAGGCTGCGCAGGTACACCTGCCCCAGGCGTGGATCGAGGTCCTCGAAGCCGGTGAGCAGGCTGGAGAGCGCCATGAAGGGCTCCAACCCCTCCACCGCTGCGAGCGCCTCAGGATCAGCGCCAGCCGGGGGCATGGGGCTGGGGAGCAGATTGGCGGGTGTGGGGGTGGCGCGAAAATCGCCGGCCTGCCAGCCCTGCTCCTCCACCGTCCCGCAGGCTGCGAGCAGGCCTCCCGCCAGCGAAATGCCGGCTGCCCTCAGAAAGGCGCGCCGGCTGATGCGCGCGGGGGCCTGTGCTTGCTTTTCCTCTGACGTCTGGTGAGTGTCCTTTTCATCCATCGGTACACCTGCAATAGTTTCGGAACCAGGGCGGCAGCCGCCGGCTCAGCGGTTGCCGGTCGTGAAGGGCCACAGGCCCCCGCGGTCGCGCCGCAGCTCGAAGAGATAGGCGGTCATATCGCGCGCGTCCCCCTCCTCGACCCCCATATCCGGCATCGCCGTCCCCGGTTCCACCTGCTGTGGGAACTGGATCCAGAAAATGAGGTTTTCCGGTTCGTTCTCCAGGGCTCCGGCGATATAGCGCCTGTCGCCCCAGTCGTTCAGCGGCGGGCCGACGGTGGCGTCGGCGTCCGGCACCCCGGGGATGGTATGGCAGGCGCCGCAGCCGTAGCTGACCAGGGCGCGCCGGCCGCGCTCCGCATCGCCACCGGGGACTGCGGGCGCGTTGTTGCGCTGGGTTTCGGTCTGGGCGCCGCAGGCGGATAGCAGCACGGCTGCGAGCAGGGCCCAGACCGCCCGGCGTGGATTCATGGACAGGGGGAGGGGTTTCAACATCATCCTTTTTCTTCCAATTTCAGCTCTCCAGCCGCCTGGTCCTCGCGCTCCATGGAGATCAACAGCGAACTGAAGAGCCAGAGCGCCCCGAACAGATAGACGACCCCGGCCGGGACCCACATCAGGGCCCCCGCAATCTGCTGGTCCTCCAGGGGGGTGAGCCCCCACAGCCCGGCCGCGGCCGACTGCCTGGGGTACCAGGCCTGGGGAGAGAAGGTGAGCAGGGCGCCCAGTAGGCCGCTCTGTAAGGCGGTGGTAAAGAGATATAGCAGGCGCCCTCCCAGCCCGAACTCCCGCTCGCCGTGCGGGTGAAGCAGCACCCACCAGAAGAGCAGGGAGGCGCCCAGAAAGCTGAGATGCTCTAGCGCGTGCAGGCGCTCGTCCACCAGGGCGGCCTGGTAGAGATCGGGGGCGTGCCAGAGCCAGAGCGCCAGGGCCTGAAGGCTCCAGGCTGCCAGGGGCCGGCGCAGGAATCTGCCGGCTGCGGCCAGGGGTACGAAGAGGCGCAGCCGGGCGAACAGCGGCCTGCGCCAGCGAGACGGCAGGCTCCAGGCTGGCAGAGCGGGAGGCAGCCCCAGGACCAGCAGCGGCGCGGCCACCAGCATGAGCAGGATGTGCTGGAGCATATGCGCCGAGAACAGCGCGCCGCTGAGCGCATCTAGCGGAGAGAGGAGCGCGAGCGCCAGCGCAGCCCAGCCGGCGGCGAATGCCAGAGCCTGCCGGGCCGACACGCCCCGCCCCGCCCCTGCCGATTGCCAGACGGCCCGCAGGCCGCGCAGGTAGACAAAGCCCACCAGCCCCAGGCCCAGGAGCGGGCCGGCATCCCAATTCCAGGCCCCCCACAGGTCGTGCGGCGCGGGCGGCTGCCCCGGGTGCGCGGCGGCGCTCCCGGGGGTCGCCAAGTACAGCAGGAGCAGGCAGAATATCAACCGCATGATCCGAGCACCAGGATCGAGACCCCGTCCGCCAGGACAACCAGCGCCAGCAGCAGGTTGAACCAGAACCCGACCATCCCCAGGAAGCGGGATCCGTATTCATCGCTTTCGCCCGTTCGCATCCGCCTCCAGGTCACCCGGCCCAGGTAGAGGTGGCCCAGCAGGGCGGCCAGGGTCAGCAGGATGACCACAAAGTTCAGGCTGCGGAGGCCCAGGATTTGCCCCGCCAGCAGCCCGGTCCTGCAGGCCGCTTCCACCAGCAGGTAGGCGCCGAAGTGGTAGAGGCTCCACAGGATCAGGGGGGCAAGCAGCAGCCAGGCCTGCCTGGGGCGAGAAGTCTTTTCGGTAAGATACGTTTCAGTCATCGTTCAGGTCAGAATTGGCGCCAGGACCAGCACGCCGAAGGTGATCAACCAGCCCAGGATCACCGCATACCAGAAAAGGGCGGCCAGCTCCACGCCGAGGTAGCGCCGGGCCGAATAATAGCCGCGCCAGGACCAGAACTGGACCACGGCGTTCATCACCAGCGCCAGGCCGGCCACGGCGATCATAAACCCGGAGAGAAGAAAGAAGATCGAGGCATAGGCGTTGAAGGTCCAGCCGTAGTCGAGCTGGACCAGGGAGTACACCTGAACCCCCACAGCGGCCAGGCCCAGCAGGAAGGCCGCCGCCAGGCCGGCCCGCATGCGCCCGACCTCGTCCCTCATCAGCCGGCCGTGCGCCCAGCGCATGGCTGTCCCCCCCAGGATGAGCAGGGCCGAGCTGAGGATGGCGTAGGCCGGGACCGGGCGCGGTACCGTCTCCGGAGGCCAGGCGGGGTTCTGCAAGCGCAGGTAGAAGTAGCCCAGGAGCATACTGCCCAGGGCGATCAGGTAGATCAGGATCAGGAGCAGCATCCCGCCGCGCGCCACCGCCCGGCTACCGTGCTTGCGCACCTGCACCCCGTGCTCCCGTTCGAAGGCCTCGGCCTCTGCATCATCCTCCGGCAGCCTCTCGGGCCAGTGCCAGCCTATGATGGCCCCGAGCAGGATCAGCGCTCCGATCAGGGTCGCGGTATGCGCGCTCCAGATTTCGGAGGCGAAGATGATGATCAGGCCCACGGCGGCGATGAACGGCCAGATGGAAGGGCCGGATACCCGGAAGACCTCCAGCGGGCGGGCGTCCAGCGAAGAGGTGACCAGCGCCGCCCGCCAGTTCAGGGGCCAGCGCCCCAGGGCCTGCACCAGGTTCCGGGTGCGCGGCTCCCCCTCTGAAATATCACCCTGGTCCCAAAGCGGGTGCCGGCTGCGCACAATCGGCAGGACGGCGAACCCGTAGCTCGGCGGCGGAGAGGTCGCCGCCCATTCGAGAGAGTCAGCCTCCCAGGGGTTGTCGCCGGGGATTTCACCGCGCCGCATGCTGTAGAACAGATTGATGACAAAGATCAAGATACCCAGGGCCAGGATAAACGCGCCGATGGTGGAGACCAGGTTGTAGCCGTCCCAGCCCATATCCACCGGGTAGGTGTACACCCGGCGCGGCATGCCCAACAGGCCCAGGAAGTGCTGCGGGAAGAAGGCCAGGTTAAAACCGATGAACATCAACCAGAAATTCCACTTCCCCAGCCGTTCGTCCAGCATGCGCCCGCCGAATTTGGGGAACCAGAAGTAAAAAGCGGCGAAGATTGGGAAGGTCACCCCGCCGATCAGCACATAGTGGAAATGCGCCACCACAAAATACGAGTCGTGCACCTGCCAGTCGAAGGGGATGGTGGCGACCATGACGCCGGTGATCCCGCCCAGCACGAACAGGACCAGGAACCCGATGGCGAAGAGCATGGGCGTGCGCAGCACCGGGCGGCCGGACCAGATGGTGGCCACGTAAGAGATGACCTGCACCCCGCTCGGGATGGCGATCATCACGCTGGCCGCCGCAAAGAAGGTCTGGGCGGCCGCCGGAAGCCCGGTGGTGAACATGTGGTGGGCCCAGATCCCGAAGCTGATCAGGCCGATGGCGAGCAGGCCGGTGACTACAAAAGGGTAGCCGACCAGCCTGCGGCGGGCGAAGACCGGGATAATCATGGAGATCATCCCCAGGGCTGGCAGGAGCTGGATATAGACCTCCGGGTGCCCGAAGATCCAGAACAGGTGCTGCCAGAGGAGCGGGTCGCCCCCGGTGGCGGGGTTGAAGAACTGGGTGCCGAACTGGCGGTCGAACTCGAGCATCCCGCTGCCCACCATGAGCGGGGTGAAGGCGAAGAGGATCATGAAGGCGGTGATGAGCATGGCCCAGGCGTAGAGGGGCATGCGGCTGATGCTCATTCCCGGGGCGCGCATGTTCAGGATCGAGATGATGATCTCGATCCCGAAGGCGATCGCCCCGATCTCGGACACGCCCAGGGCCAGAAGCCAGAAATCCATGCCCCTCTCGGGGGAGAAGATCTTATCGCTCAAGGGGGGGTAGGCGAACCAGCCTGCGTCGGGCACCGATTGAAAAAGAAAGCTGGAGTAAAAGAGCAGGCCGCCGAACAGGAAAATCCAGAAGCTGAATACCCCCAGGCGCGGAAAGGGCATTTCCCGGCTCCCCAGGATAAAGGGCAGCAGCAGGATGGCGAACCCCTCCAGGATGGGCACGGCGAAGAGGAACATCATGGTCGAGCCGTGCATGGTGAAGAACTGGTTGAAGGATTGGGGCGAGACGAAGTTGTTTTCGGGGCGGATCAGCTGGAGGCGGATCAGCAGCGCGTTCACGCCGCCCAGCAGAAAAAAGGTAAAGGCGGTAATCATCACGCGCCGCCCGAGCGCGTCGTTTTGCAGGGCCTTCAACCAGCCGATGAAGCCTGGCGGATCCTCCCAGGTGCGGTCCAGGGCCTCATGGACCGAACGCGGGATCGCATCGGCAGAGGAAGGTTGGGTTTTCGGTCTGGCGGCGGGTTGTTCTCCGCCGGCCCGGTCCGCAGGAGTATCCATTTTCACTGTCCCTTAGCGGTTAATGCTAACTACAAGCGTAAGGACTGAATCTGGTGTGGCGAATGGATCGCCTTCAGCACACGATTCCCCCAAATTCAGCATTCAAAGTTTTTGCGAGACTGCACCGAAATCGTGGTGCTTCGCGATAACTCGCTCACCGGAGGCTTTCCAGGTAGGTGAGCAGCGCGTTCAGCTCGGCCCCGGTCAAAGCCGTGGGGGGCATCAAATTACCCGGCTTGATGCTGTGCGGGTCGGAAATCCAGCCGCCCAGGCTGCCGCGGGTGTTCTCCAGCGCACCGGCGGCGAGGGTGCGCCGGCTGGCAAAATGCGTCAGGTCGGGGCCCAGCTCACCGGTGGCGTTCGTACCCCGGACCGTATGGCAGTTGATACAGCCGGTCCTGAGAAATACCTGCTGGCCCTCGACTGCGGCCTCCTCCGCAGGCTGCTGCGCCGGCTGGGCCTGCTCATCCAGCCAGGACTGAAACTCTGCGGGAGGGACCGCAATCACCAGGAAGCGCATCTTGGCGTGCTGCACGCCGCAGTACTCTGCGCATTCACCCCAATATTCCCCGGCCTCATCGGCTTGCAGCCAGAAATTGGTGTAGATCCGGGGGTTGGCGTCCATCTTTCCGTGGAGCTGAGGCACCCAAAAGCTGTGGATCACCTCATCCGAGGTCAGGCGCAGGCGTACCGGCTGCCCGACAGGGATGACGATCTCGTTGGCGCTGACAATCTGCCGGTCCGGGTAGTGCACCTCCCACCACCAGCGCCTGCCAACCACCTCGACCACCACTTCATCCGCCTCAGCGGGGATGGCCGTGGCGCGCAGAGTGTTCAGGGTGAAGCCGTACACGACCACCAGAATCAAAGCCGGGATGACCAGCCCGCCCCAGAGCATGACCCTGCGCCACCTGGGCTCATCCCGCTGATTGTGCTCCTCCCGGTCCTTGCGGCTGCGGAACAGGGCGAAGAGCAGCGCCGCCATCACCACGATATAAACCGCCGTGCCCAGCCAGAACAGCAGCCACCACAGGCTTTCGATGCGCGCTGCGGCCGGACCGCGGGCATCCAGGATCGACGGGACGGGGCGGCCGGACTGCCAGGCTGCCGAGCAGCCGCCGAGCAGCAGCGCGGAGCAAGCGATCAGGCTGGCCCTGCACAGCCGTTGAAAGCCGGGCTCTGAACCGGGCCATTTTCCAATGCGGGAGCCTCCCTGGCGTGGATTCGCGTTCATCCTCATTCCTGGTAATCGGGCAGGCGCTCGAGCACGGTACGCGGGACGCCCAGGTGCAGTTCCTCTTCGTCCAACTGCCGGACCCAATGCTGGGGAATTACCTTCCGTTCCTTAAAAATAAGCCCGCGCGAGATCAGGAAATGGGTGACCCGGCTGCTCTCGGGATCCACCAGCACTCGCTCCACGTCGCCCACGTGCTCCCCCTCGGCGCTGCGCACCCGGACGCCTTCCCGGATGGGGACGGTGTTCTCGGGAATGTTTCGTTCCGTCTCGGCCGGCGCGAAGGGGATAGGCGCGCCGCCCACGCCCGAGGCGGGGAAGCCGGTCAGGCTCCCATAGGGCGGGTACCAGTAAAAAGCCGGGGCATAATTGGCGGGCGGGTAGTCTTCCGGGCGGCTCTCGCCACTCTCCAGCCCGACGTAATGGGTTTCCTCAAAAGGCGGGAGCTGTTTGATGTCTTCCAGGTGATCTCTCAGGACCACGCGTTCCTCCGTGGCGGACGCCACCCGGTGCATCGGCAGCACCCGGTCTTCAGGGAACAGCCACCCTTTCTGAACGGTGAGATGGGTGACTTTTCCGGTCGAGGGGTCCAGGATAAAACGGTTCACCTTCCCAAGCTCTTCGCCGCCGGCGGAGTACACGCTTACGCCTTCCCGCAGTTCCATTCAGCCCTCCTCTTCGCCCACCATCATCCAAGGGAAATACAGGAAATCGGTATAGACCGGAGGCTCGGTCTCCACCGCCAGAATGGTCGCGGCCCAGAGCAGGCAGTCAGGGTCGCCGGGGGTATTGGGATTCAGGTTGCTGATGGTGGTGGTCGCCTCCGGCTCCACAATCAGACCGGTGACGTCAAACCGGATAGTTCCCCAGTAATTCCCATCTTCTCCATTGAATACATTACTGCCGATCGGCACGCCCTCAAACAGCACGCTTCCGCTGTCCCAGCGCTCCTGCCCGTCACCGATCAGGTAGGTCACGTGCGCCCGGGCCTCCGGCTGATCGGCGGTGAAATCTCCGAGGGTATCTGTGTATTCATGCACGTCCAGGTCCAGGGTGACCGCGCCGTCGTTGATGATGACCGTGCGGTAGAGGCCCAGATCACGGTAGAGGATGACGAGACTTGCCCCCTGAGAATCGTTGCCCGCAGCCAGATTATCCGGCAGCCCGGAGACGTAATAGGAGCCGTTTTCCCGGACAATATCCGTCACCTCGGCCCGGTAGACGTAATTATTCTGCGCTCCCCAGCAGGTGTCCGCCGAAACGCCGGTCAGCGCTCCATTCACGGGCTCTCCGTCCAGAACGACCTCTGTAAAACCGCCGGAGGTCCCCAGGGTGGCCCAATACAGGTAAGCCCGTGTCACGAGCGCCCTGGCGGGAATGCCGGAAACCTGGATCTCCCCTTCCCCGCGGCCCCGCAGGCCCACTCCGCTGGCGGTCACATCGCCGCGCAGGGAGAAATTGAGAAACTCGGTCAGCCGGTTTTCGGCCTGCGCCGGTTCTCCCGCAGTTACCGAGAAGATAGTCCCTGCCCAGAGAAGGCAGTCGGGAGAATCAGGATTGTCCGGGTCCAGGTTGCTGATGCGTGTAGTGGCAGGCGCACCCTCAACCAGGCCGGTAACGTCAAAGCTGTGCGTGCCCCAAAAATCTCCCTCCAAGCCTGAGAACACCCCCGAAGCGAGTGGTTCGCCGTTAAAGGACACATTTCCCGCCTCCCACTGCTCCTGCCCGTCCCCGATCAGGTAGGTCACCCGGGCCTCAGTAAGCGGGCTGTCTGGAGCAAAACCGCCGATGATGTGGCTGTAATCCTGGTTGGTGAAATTGAGCGAGACCGCGCCATCGTGGATCACGATGGTCCTGAGCGGCAGGCTGCTGGCTTCGTAGATGACGACCAGCGAGGCTCCCTGGGAATCGTTCCCGCCGCCCAAAGAAGCGGGGAGGCCGCTGATAGTGTAACTGCCGTTCCCGCTGATCAGAGCGGTTACATCTGCCCTATAGACCACATTTTGTTGCACGCCCCAGCAGGTATCCCCCGAAACGCCGATGACATCCCCCGCCACGCTTACTCCTTCCAGAGAGGGGGAGGTGAAGGTATTGGCGTTTCCCAGCGTGGCCCAATACAGCCAGGCTCGGGAGACCTGCGCCCCCGCCGGGATGCCGGTTATTTCGATCTCGCCGCTGCCGGTTCCGCGCAGACCCGCCCCTGCCGCGGTTACACCGCCGTTCAGGCTGGTGAGAAGCGAAACCCTCAACCTGCCGTTCCCGTCGGCTGCAGCAGGAAAGGAGGGCAGGGCGAGGAGCAGGATCAGGAAAGGCAGAAAAACACGAAAAAACTTATTCAAAAGAGAAGCTCCTTGCGGCAGCCGTCAATTAATGCAAATGGAAAGCCGGTCAGCCGGGCGCCATCTCCGACCTGACCTGCAGCCAGCGCAGGATATCGCGCCGGCGCAGCATGCCGATTAGCGCCCCGTTCTGGACCACCGGGATCTGGCGCATATCTTTCTGCGCCAGTTTGCGGAAGGCGGACATGGCGTCCTCCCTGGGTGTGACCATCACCAGATCGTCGTCGCGCACCATCACTTCACGCACCGTCGTCGTTTCCCAGACCGAACGGTCGAGCTCGCGCAAATTCTCGACGTACACCATGCCGACCAGCCGGTCCATTTCCAACACCGGAAAAGCCCGGTCCTCTCCGCGCATCACATAGTCGTAGATCAGGGTGCTTACCGGAAGGTCGGGCGGGATGGAGGGCGCGGGGTCGCGCATCAGGCGTGTCACCGGGACTCCTTCCAGCAGATCCTCGATGACCACCTGCTGGTAGCTTTGGGCGGCCGCGTTGATCAGAAACCAGCCGATAAAAGCCAGCCAGAGGCCGCTGCCGAAGCCCGTCCCGAGGAAGGGGATGCGGATGCCGAAGATCATGGCGATGCCCGCCAGAACCATCAGCCAGCCCACCCCCTGCCCGACGGTGGTGGCCCAGCGCGTAGCCCGGCGCAGGTTCCCGCTGATGGCCCAGAGGATGGAGCGCAGGACTCTCCCGCCGTCCAGCGGAAAACCGGGGACCAGATTGAACAGGCCGATCAGAATATTGATCGGACCCAGCCACAACAGCATGGTCGAGAGCGGGTCCAGCGAGCGCAAGAGCTGGGTTGGGTTTTGCAGGGCGGTGGTCATCCCTTCAATGTTCTGGCTTCCCAGCCACAGAAAGGCCGCGCCCAGCAGCAGGCTGGTAAGCGGGCCGACAATGGTCATCAGGAATTCCGTCATCGGGGAGGGCGGCTCGCGTTCGATATTGGACACCCCGCCGAAGAAGAACAGCGCGATCCTGCGCACCGGAAGGCCGCGCGCAATCGCCACCAATGAATGGGCAAGCTCGTGCAGCAGGATGGACAGGAAAAAGAGCAGCGAGGCTGCCAGGCCCAACCCGATGTTCAATGCGGTATCCCATTCTGGGTGAAGCGAGGGGAAAACGAAACCTGCCAGGTTCCAGGTTACCAGCACAAAGATCAGCAGCCAGCTCCAGTCAATATAGATCTGGATACCGAACAGCGTACCCACGCGAAAACCGCTTCTCATGCTTTTCCTCCCCGATTACCCCCCGGATAAAGCCAGCGGTCCGGCGCCCAGGCCCTTTGCAGCCCTGCATTTTAAAGAGGTGGGTGGTTTTGAGCGAGCTGCGCCTGTCCCTTGACCCCCTGGTTTACCAACAGCACTGGCCGTAATTCATTAAATATAGACAAAGATACGAAAATTATGCAAGTATCTTTGTTAATTATGAGTTCATTATAGGATCAATCGCTGCTTAGCTCAATTAGGGAGTTCCCCTATCCCGGTTAGGGATTCTCCCTATGGATGGGGCAGGGGAGGCCTGCGCAGGCGGCGTGTAGTTGACCCGCTGCATAACTTGCCTGGAACGGCCCGGACAGGAAAACCGTAAGACCTGCGGAATATTGCGCGAGATCAAAGATCGGCGCAGGTGGTTATCCTATAATCTGGATAGCATTACTACAAAAAGGAGCGAAGCATGAAAGCGACTGAAGTTTTGATGGAGGAGCACCGGGTGATCGAGGGGGTGTTGAAGACTCTCGAGACCGCGGCGCATTACGTAGAGGCGGGTCTGCCGGTGCGCCCGGCGCTGTTCCTGGAGGCGGCGGATTTTGTGCGCGGCTTTGCCGACGGCTGCCACCATAAGAAGGAGGAGGAGGTCCTGTTCCGTACCATGGCAGATCACGGGGTCCAGGTCGAGCAGGGGCCGATCGGGGTTATGCTGCACGAACACGAACAGGGGCGCCAGTATATCCGCAAGTTGCGCGCGGCAGCCGAACGCCTGGAAGCCGGTGAGAAAACCGCCCGCCATGAACTGACCGCCAGCGTGTTCGGTTACGTGGAGCTGCTGCGCGGCCACATCTTCAAAGAGGACCGGGTTCTTTTCCCGCTGGCGAATCAGTCCATCCCGCAGGCCGAGCAGGAGCAGGTCTGGGAGGCATTCGAGCACGTGGAGCACGAGGAGACGGGCGAGGGCGTGCACGAAAAGTACCTGGCGCTGGCCAACGCGCTGGCTCGGGAAGTCAGCCTGATCGGCGTGCAGGTCTGAGGTCGATGAAAGCGACCGCCACCCGGCCCCAGCCGGCTCAAAATGTACGCTTTCCTGCGCTCCGGCGCGCCATTGGCCTGTGGCGCCTGCCTCTGCTGGGGGCAGCCATTCTGGGCCTGCTGGCGGCGATCTGGGCCGGCTGGCTGCGCATCGGCTGGCAGCTGCCTGTCCTGCAGCCCTCTCTGGCCGGCGCGCACGCGCCCCTGATGGTCTCGGGGTTCTTTGGCACGCTGATCGGCATCGAACGGGCCGTGGCCCTGCAGAAGCGCTGGGCATACCTGGCGCCCCTGTTGAGCGGGCTGGGCGCGCTCCTGCTCATGTCCGGCGCAAATAGCGCCCTTGCGGGCCTGCTCCTGGTCGGGGGCAGCTACTGCCTGGCGGGGATGCTGGTCTGGTATCTGGCGCGCCATCCGGCCCTCTATCTGCTGGTGATGGCGGGGGGCGGCGCGGCGCTGGCGGTGGGAAACACGCTCTGGCTCGCCGGCTGGCCCGTCTACAGGCTGGTTCTGTGGTGGGCGGCCTTCCTGATCCTCACCATCGCAGGGGAGCGCCTGGAGCTGGGGCGGATGATGCGCCGGCCCCGCGCCGCCGGGCCGCTCTTCTCGCTCGCCGCGGCCGTCTTCTCTGCCGGTCTGCTGGCCGGCCTTTTCGCCCCCGGCCTCGGGGTGCGCCTGGCCGCGCTGGGCCTGGTGGGGCTGGCAGCCTGGCTGCTCCGCTACGATATCGCCCGCAAGACGGTCCGGCAGCAGGGTCTGCCTCGCTTTGCGGCCATCTGCCTGCTCTCCGGCTACGTCTGGCTCGGCGCGGCAGGCGTCCTGGGCCTGGTATTCGGGCTCCCGCCTGCCGGTTTCCATTATGACGCCGTCCTGCACTCGATTTTCCTGGGGTTTGTTTTCGCCATGATCTTCGCCCACGCCCCGATCATCTTCCCGGCCATCCTGGGCCTGCCGGTGCGCTACCATCCTGTGTCCTATCTCCCCTTGCTCCTGCTCCACGCATCTCTGCTGGCGCGCGTAGCAGGGGACCTGCTCGTCATCCCCTCCCTGCGCCTAGCGGGAGGGATCAGCAATGGGATCACCATCCTGGTGTTTCTGGTCTTGACCGCCGGTTCAATCCTGCTCGGCCTGAGGCAAAAAGCCGCCTCGGGATAGGTATTCTTGCGCCCTGGTCCTTTCACAGGCCCAGGTACTAGGGAATCCCCTACCACGTTGGGGGATTTGTCATGCGCATCCCCATGAGTATGTGCATCTACCCGCCGCTTTAAATCAAGACTATAATTTTCAGGAAGAGGAATTGGCAGAGCGCACTGGAGAGACAGGCTGCGGCGGCAAGCGGTCCGCGCCGCAGTCCTTGAGCAAGGCTGATCTTCAAGCCCCAGAGAAACCGGAATTCCAGACGATCGAGAAGGCTGTGGATACGAAAGGTCAATTAATCTGGCGTGTATTGCTGGTAGATGACGACGACGAGGACTACCTCCTGACCAAAATGCTGTTGAACCAGGCAAAAGGGCGGAAGGTCATCCTCGAGTGGTCGCCCAGTTATACTGCCGGTCTGGGAAAGCTGAATTCTAACCATTTCGACGCCGTTCTGGTTGATTACGACCTGGGGGAGAAAACCGGAATTGAGCTGATCCGCGAGGCTGTGACTCAGGGCTACCCGGCGCCGCTGATCCTGTACACCGGGCGGGGCAGCTACGAAGTGGACTTGGAAGCCATGCAGGCCGGCGCATCTCTCTACCTGACCAAAGGCGAGGCGGGCCCGTTGATGCTGGAGCGTGCCATTCGCTACGCCATTGAGCGCAAGCAGGTGGAGACGGCGCTGAATGAGAGCCGCGAGAGCTACCGCCAGCTTTTCAATTCCATGCTGGATGGTTTTGCCCTGCATGAAATTATCTACGATGACTGCGGGAAACCGGTTGATTACCGCTTCCTGGAAGTAAACCATGCCTTTGAAAAATTGACCGGGCTGAGAGCGCGAGATTTGATCGGAAAAACGGTCCGGGAAGTGATGCCGGACACCGAGGATTACTGGGTCGAGACCTACAGCGAAGTGGCCCGTTCCGGAGAATCGGTCCGTTTTGAAGGCCGGTCCAACGTGCTGGGTAAATATTTCGAGGTTGTGGCGTTCAGGCCGGAGAAGGACCAGTTTGCCGTCATTTTTACGGACGTAACGGAACGAACCCTCGCCAAAGAAGAGCTGATTTCAGCTCAAGAGACCCTGGAACAGATGGTGCTGGCGCGTACCGTCGAGCTAAAAACCTCCAACGACACACTCGAGACCATCTTTTCCGGCATTAACCAGCTGGTAGCCCTGATGGACCGGGATTTTAACTTTATCCGGGTCAATGATAACTACGCCCGCGCCGACCAGCATTCCCCGGACTTTTTCATTGGCAAGAACCATTTCGAGCTCTATCCCCACGCGGAGAATGAAGCCATTTTCCGCAAGGTGGTGGAGACCGGGGAACCGTACCGGGCCCATGCCAAGCCTTTCGAGTACCCGGACCATCCGGAGTGGGGGATCACTTACTGGGATTGGTGCTTACAGCCGGTGAAGGATGAGAGCGGGCAGGTGGCCAGCCTGGTGCTGACCTTGAACGACGTCACCGAGCACCAGCGCAGCGAGATGAAAACCCAAGAACTTGCCCAAAACCTGGAAGGCGTCGCCACACTGTTTGAGCAGCTGTTTCAATCCTCCCCGGACGCCCAGCTGCTGGTGGATGCGAGCGGCGACATCCTGCGCTCGAACCGCCAGGTCGAGAAAATCTTCGGCTATTCCGAGGTTGAACTGAAAGGGAAGCCCATTGAAACGCTGCTCCCGCAGCAGTCTCGCCGGGTGCATCTCGAACACCGATATGAATATAGCCAGCATCCCAGGCTGCAGCCGATGGGCGAAGCGCACGCTTACCGGGGCTTCCGGAAAGACGGGCAGGAAATCCAGGTGGAAGTCCTGCTCAGCCCGGTGACCATCGAAAACCGGCTGAATAT
>JAEWYL010000093.1 GCA_023395675.1 Chloroflexota bacterium
TCGAGGGCTGCGAGGGCCTCTTCCAATGAGCCTGGAGCCAGGTATTTGAACGGAGCAGGTTTCAATGCGGTCTCCCTGCAGCTGGTTCGAAAAGGATAATAATGAGAAACATTATACACTTTTATCCCGGGCATGGAATGAGATTTGTTTTGTGTGTGGGCGCAAAGAGTGTGCAGGGGGTGATGTGCGTGGAGCGGGGCCGCGCGCAAATTTCCCCCCACGAATTGGAGGTTGTGCGCTCCCGTTTTGCGAGCGTTTTCGGAGATTCTCAAGAATTTCTTAGAGGATTATATGAATTAGAAGCATATTTTGCCGTCCTGCGCGGTTGACTTTCCGGCGGGAATGGTTAGAATCAAATTGGATAAATCGGGGCGACAAATTCAATTTCAGGACCAACCATTTCAACCGTATCAGTTCGAACAGGAGGGTTAGTCAATGCTTGCAAAGAAAAAGATGGTGTTCCTTTTCCTTATCGTCATCCTCGTTCTCGCACTGCCCTCTGCGGCGCTGGCGAACAAGCTGATCTACAAAGCGCGGCTCTCGACCGGGGCTGAGCTGCACGAGGTGGTGGGTTCCAACGCTAGCGGCTCCGCCACGTTTGCCCGCTTCCCCGACAGCCTGCGCATCAACCTGAGCGTGCGCGGCCTGAGCGGCCCGCCCACCGCGGCCCATATCCACATGCCCGCCGCCGAAGACGGCACCGCCGGCCCGGTGGTGACCCTGTGCGGCGGTCCGGCCCCGGCGGTCTTCGGAGCCTGCAGCGCCACCCAGCAGCCGGACGGGACCTACCTCTTCACCATCCAGGAGGGCGTGATCTCCGGCGGCTTTATTCAGGGGATCACCGCAGCCCAGTTCTTCAACTACCTGGAGCAGGGCCTGGGCTACGTGAACGTCCACACCGCCCTGAACCCCGCCGGCGAGACCCGGGGGCAGATACTCCCGCAGTAATCTCGCAAGGTTCGCGGCTGTAGAGGTGCAGGCAGGCGCCGTAAACGCCCTGCCTGCATCTCTTTTTTGATTCGGGTCCCGGCGGGCAGCATTTCAGAATTGATAACAGCCGGCCGCGCCGCGAGAGCCAGAAGCGGGCGGTTCTCGTGCTATACTTCGCGCGCCCGTCTTCCGGCGGGCTTTCTCTCTCTGTTCGCCCGGCGGGCCGGGCGGCGACCCCGCTGCGATGCCGCTGTGCGCTGGAACTGGAATCGGAATATGGAAAGAATGAGCGGGCGCGAGCGCATGCTGCTCGCCATGACGAACCGGCAGCCGGACCGGGTGCCGGTGGCGCCGGATATCTCGAATATGATCCCCTGCCGCCTGACGGGTAAGCCCTTCTGGGAGGTGTACTATTTCGGCGAGCCTCCCCTTTGGAAGGCTTACTTGGAGGCGCTGAAGCACTTCGGGTTTGACGGCTGGTTTGTGGACGGCTCGATGCAGTACGCCTGGCCCGGGCAGCGCCGGGAGGTGGTCGAGGACCTGGCAAAAACCGCCGAGCGCTGGGTGGTCGGGCGGCGCGGGCAGATTGACGGGCTCACCTACCGCTACGAGACCACCTACTACCTGGCGGATTCCCCCACCCGCACCCGCCGCCCCTTCCGGGACATCGAAGCCGACTGGCCCCTGCTGGAGAAGTGGTTCGCCCCGCCGAGCGGCTGCAGCCCGGCGCTGCTGGCGCTGCAGCGCGCCGAGCTGGGGGAGCTGGGCGCCTTTGGGGTCAGCCTGGGCTACCCCGGCTTCCAGGCCTGGTTCGACCTGTTCGAGGGCGGCCTGGCGGATTTGAGCGAGTGGTACTATTTCAAGCCGGACTATATCGAAGCGCTGCGGGCCCTGCACGAGCGCCAGGTGGTGCGGCAGATGGAGATGGTGCTGGACCAGCGCCCTGATTTCGTCCTGCTGGGCGGCTCCGGCACCCTCACGCTGCAGTCCCCCAAGATCGCCCGCGCCCTTTCCCTGCCCACCATCCAGACCCTGACTCGCATGGCAGCCCAGGCCGGGGTGCCCACCATGCTGCATTCCTGCGGGAAGGAGCGCGCCCTGGTGCAGATGTGCACCGAAGAGAGCGAGCTGGACTGTATCAACCCCCTGGAGGTGCCGCCCATGGGCGACTGCGACCTGGCGGAGGTCAAACGGGCCTTCGGCGGCCGCATCGCTTTGATGGGCAACCTGCACACCACCCAGGTGATGCTGATGGGCAGCCCGCAGGAGGTGGAGCAGGCCGCCCGGGAGGCGATCCTGGCGGCGGGCGCCGGGGGCGGCTTTATCCTCTCCACCGGGGACCAGTGCGGGCGGGACACGCCGGACGAGAATATCTTCGCCCTGATCCGCGCCGCGCGGGAATACGGCGTTTACCGCTAGCGGCTTTCCACCGGTGTCTAGCGGTGTGTATCCGTGGTTGATAAAAGACCACAGACGAACACCGGTGGGCACCGATAGTAAACCGTTGGCTTTCCATCGGTGTCTATCGGTGTATTTGTGGTTAATTCAGAAAAATTGTCCACAGCTAGCGCAGATATGGACAGCCGGTTCACCATCTGCGTCTGCCGGTGTTCGTCTGTGGCTGATATAAGACCACAGACGAACACTGGTGGACACCGATATAAAAATCGCTGGTTTTTCATCTGTGTCTATCTTTGTCTATCTGTGGTTATTTCAGAATAACCGTCCAAAGCTAGCGTAGATAAGGACAGCCAGTACCGGGTGTTTTTTCCTGCGTCCCCCGGCGTGCATCGGCGGATTCTAAACCCTTATGTTCAAAGAGATATTACCGGATCTTTTCTTGTGGCAGGACTGCTGCAACGTCTACGTGCTGCGCCGGGGGCGGGAGGCGGCCCTGGTGGAGTTTGGGGATGGGTCGGTGCTGGGCCGGTTGGGCGAGCTCGGCGTCGAGCGGGTGACCGACATCTTCTGCACCCACCATCACCGGGACTGCGTGCAGGGTCTCTCCTGCGCCCCGCAGGAGGCCCGCGTCTGGGTCCCGCACAACGAGGGAGACCTCTTCGCCCGGGTGGAGGCGCACTGGCAGGCGCGCCCGCTCTGGAACGACTACAACACGCGCCAGGACCGCTTCTCCTCGCTGCAGGACCTGCGCGTCAGCGGCACGCTGAAGGATTACGAGCGCATCCTCTGGAACGGGATCGAGCTGCAGGTGATGCCCACCCCGGGGCACACCACCGGCTCGATCAGCCTGCTCGGGGAGATCGGCGGGCGGCGCGTGGGCTTCACCGGCGACCTGATCGCCGCGCCGGGCTGCCTGTGGTCGCTGGCAGCCACCCAGTGGGGCTACAGCGGGGCGGAGGGCGCCGCGGCGGCCCTCGCCTCGCTCCTGGATCTACAGGACTGGCGCCCGGAGCGACTCCTTCCCGCGCACGGCGAGGTGATGGACCGGCCGGAGGAGGCCATCACCCGGCTGGCGGCGGGCCTGGAGGAGCTCCTGCGCCTGCGCGGGAAGAACACCCGCCTGCGGTCGCTGCGCGAGCGGCCATACGAAGCGCTCACCCCGCACCTGCTGCGCGGCCGGGCCTGCCTGGCGAACACCTACGTGCTGCTCTCCGGGAGCGGCAATGCCCTGTTCATTGATTTCGGCTACGACTTCAACACCGACCCCCCGGCGGGCAGCGACCGGGCCTCGCGCCGGCCCTGGCTCTACACCCTGCCGGCCCTCAAACGCCAGTTCGGGGTGAACAAGATTGACGTGGTCATCCCCACCCACGTCCACGACGACCACGTCGCCGGGATCGAGCTGCTGCAGCGGGTGGAGGGGACGCGCTGCTGGGCGGCGGAGCACCTGGCGCCCGTCCTGGAGCAGCCGGCGCGCTACGACCTGCCCGCCCTGTGGTACGAGCCGGTCCGGGTGGACCGGCGCCTGCCCCTGGAGACGCCCGTAAACTGGGAGGAGTACCGCCTGACGCTCTACCCGCTGCCGGGCCACACCCGCTATGCGGCTGCGCTGGCCTTCGAGGTGGACGGGGAGCGGGTGCTGGCGGTGGGCGACCACTACCAGGGCGAGGCGGGTCTGGGCTGGAATTATATCTACGCGGGCGGGTTTCACCCGCAGGATTACAGCCGCAGCGCGCAGGTGTACCGCCGGGCGGCGCCCAGCCTGATCCTGCCCGGACACTGGCCGCCCTTTCGTCCAGATGCGGGCTACCTGGAACAGGTGGAGGCGCAGGCCGAGCAGCTCGCCGCGCTGCACCGCAGGCTGCTGCCGCCCGGCGGGGGCGGAGACGGCTGGCAGGCGCGCATTTCCCCCTACCAGGCGGAGCTCACCGCCGGGGCGTGGAGCCGCTTCGAGGTAGAGGTGGAGAATCCGCTGGCGCAGGCGGCTGCCGTCTGCCTGCGCCCCGTCCTGCCCCGCGGCTGGCAGGGGCGAGAGGCGGAGATCGAGATTCTGCTGCCCCCGGGCGGGACCGGGGTGGGCGTGTTCCATGCCCGCCCGCCGGCGGGGCTGCGGGCGCGGCGGGAGCGCCTGGCGGTGGACCTGAGCGTGCAGGGGCGGCGCCTGGGGCAGCGGGCCGAAGCGCTGTCGAACGTCGTTCCGGCGCAGGAGGAGGGTCTGGATGGATAAACCCGGCCGGTTATCTCTGAACGGCGAGTGGCTTTTCAAACCGTTCTACGGCGAGGACTGGAGCTGGCGCGGCGCGCACCGGCCCGGCACCCGGGACCGCCTCGGCTGGTCGCCGGGGAGGGTGCCCGGCTGCGTCCAGCAGGACCTGTGGCAGAACGGGCTGGTCCCGGACCCGTATTTCGAGGCGAACAGCCTGCTGCTCGAATGGGCTTCGGAGCGCACCTGGGTCTACAAGCGCAGCTTCACCCCGGAGGCGGACTGGGCAGGGCGGCGGGTTAGCCTGGTGTTCGAGGGGGTGGATTACGCGGCGCGCTTCTATCTGAACGGCGAGCTGCTCGGCGAGCACCGCGGCATGTTCGTCCCGGCGGTCTTCGAGGTGGGCGAGCGGCTGCGCTGGGGCGAGGCGAACCTGCTGGCGGTGGTGATCGAGCCGGCGCCGCGCGAGGAGCCGCAGGTGGGCTATACCAGCCGGGTGCGCACGCAGAAAGCGCGCATGAACTACTGGTGGGACTTCTGCCCGCGCCTGGTGCACCTGGGGATCTGGGACGAGGTCTATCTGGAGGCAGGCGGGGCGGTGCGGCTGGAGGACGCGTGGGCGCAGACCGTCTGGGCGGGGGGCGAAGACCACGCTCTCCTGCGCATATCCATCGAGCTGGAGGCCGGGAGCGCGCAGCCGGTGGAGATCGAGGCCGCGTTGAGCCTGGAGGGGGAGGCGGTGGCCGAGACGCAGGCGCGGCTCGAGCTGGCGGCCGGGCGAAACCCGTGCGCAGTGGAACTGGAGGTGGCCCAGCCCCGGCTGTGGTGGCCGAACGGCAGCGGAGCGCAGCCGCTCTACCGGCTGGACATTCGCATAGCCACCAACGAAGGCGGGGAGAGAATCATATCCGATCAGGCCACCCTGGAGGTCGGGCTGCGCCGCCTGCGCTTCGTCCCCAACCAGGGGGCGCCGGAGGAGGCCCTACCTTACACCCTGGAGGTGAACGGGCGCAGGATCTATATCCAGGGCTGGAACTGGGTGCCGCTGGACGTTTTCTACGGCGTCGAGCGCCCCGAGAAGCTCGAGCGCTTGCTGACCCTGGCGCAGCGCGCCGGGGTGAACATGCTCCGGGTCTGGGGCGGGGGGCTGGTCGAGAAGGAGGCTTTCTACCGCCTCTGCGACCGGCTGGGCCTCCTGGTCTGGCAGGAGTTCACCCATTCCAGCTCGGGTATTGAAAACACCCCCTCCTGCGAGGCGGACTTTATCGCCCAGGCGGCGGACACAGCCCGGCGCAGCCTCGTGCGCCGCCGCAACCACGCCTGCCTGGCGCTCTGGTGCGGCGGCAACGAGCTGCAGACCCCCGATGGGCGCCCGCTGGACGAGTCACACCCGCTGCTGGCGGCCCTGCGCCAGGCCGTGCGGGAGCTGGACCCCGGGCGGGCCTGGCTGCCCAGCTCGCCCTCCGGACCGCTGTTTGGCAACAACCTGGAGAACCTGGAGCGTCAGCCGGAGAGCCTGCACGACGTGCACGGCCCCTGGGAGCACCAGGGCCTGGAGGGGCAGTGCCGGCTCTACAACCTGGGCGCCTCCCTGCTGCACAGCGAGTTCGGGGTGGAGGGCCTCACCAACCAGCGCACCCTGGACCGCACCCTCGCCCCGCAGCGCCAGGCGCCGGTGAGCCTGGAAAACCCGCTCTGGCGGCACCTGGGCGCCTGGTGGGTGAAGGAGCCTCGCTGGCGCGAGGTGTTCGGCGAGGTGCGGGAGGTTCGGGAGCTGGTGCGCGCCGTACAGGTCCTGCAGGCGGCCGGGCTGGGCTACGCGGTGGAGGCGAACCGGCGCAGGGCCTTCCGGAACAGCGGCAGCCTCCCCTGGCAGTTCAACGAGCCTTACCCGATGGCCGCCTGCACCTCGGCGGTGGACTACTACGCTCGCCCGAAACCGGCTTACTATGCCGTGGCGCGCGCCTACCGCCCCCTGCGCCTGAGCGCCCGCTTCCCCACCCAGGCCTGGTCCGGGAGAGAAGCGCTGGAGTTTGCCGTCTGGGTCTGCTGCAGCCGGCCCGGCCGGGTGGAGGCGGCTTCGCTGGAGCTGGAACTGCGGGGCGCGAGCGGTGTGCTCTACGCCGGGCGGCTGGAGAAGGTCTGGTACGGCGGCGAGGCTGCGCAGGAGCTTGCCCGCTGGCGCGTCCCGCCCGATGAAGTGGAAGAGGAGTTGTTCTTCCTGGACCTGCGCCTGGTGGACCCGGACGGCGCGCCCCTGGACAGCGCCCGCTACCTGCAGGCGCGCGGGGAGAGCCTGGCGCCGCTGCTGGCCGCCCCCGCAGCGGGCGTGACGGGGAGGCTGCTCGAGGCCGGGGACCGGCGCTGGACGCTCGTCCTGGAAAACAGCGGCCCCTGGAGCGCGCTGTTCGTCTGGCTGGAGGACCTGCTGCCCCTGGAGGGTAACGGCTGGGCTTATTTCGACGACAACCATTTCTGCCTCTTCCCGGGGGAGAGCCGCCGGGTGGAGGTCGAGTGGCAGGGCGCACCGCCGGAGAGGCGGGCGGTGCAGGTTTCGGGGTTCAACTTCCCCACATTCACCATTCAAGAGGATATGGGTGCAGGCAATGGATAAGCTGACAGTAAGCGGCCGGTATATCGTGGACCGGGCCGGCGCGCCGGTGCGGCTGCGGGGGGTCAATATCGGCGGCTGGATGAATATGGAGTCCTTTATCAACGGCTACCCGGGGACCGAGAGCGGGCTGCGGGCCGCGTTCTCCACCTGCCTGGGGCCGGAGCGGGCGCAGTTCTTCTTCGAGCGCTGGCTGGATCACTTCTTTACCGAAGCGGACGTGAGGTTTCTGCGCGAACTGGGCGCCAACGTAATCCGCCTGCCGCTGAACTACCGCCACTTCGAAGCCGACCGGGAGCCTTTCCACTACCTGGAGCCCGGTTTTGCGCGCCTGGAGCGGGCGCTGGACTGGTGCGCGCAGCACGGGCTGTACGCCATTCTGGACCTGCACGCCGCCCCCGGCTGGCAGAACGGGGACTGGCATTCCGACAACCCCCACGGGGCGGCCCTGCTCTGGTCTCAGCCGCATTTCCAGGCGCGCTGCACCGCGCTCTGGGCGGAGATCGCCCGGCGCTTTGGCGGCAGGCCGGAGGTCGCCGGGTACGACCTGCTCAACGAGCCGCTCTCCGCCCCGGACAGCGAGAAGCTGTGGGGCGAGATGCGCCCGGATTGGCAGGCGCTGAACGGGCTGTACCGCCGGGCAGCGGAGGCCGTCCGGCAGGTGGACCCTCAGACCATCCTTTTCCTCGAGGGGGACGGCTGGGGAAACCGCTTCGAGGGCCTGGAGCTGCCGGAGGTGGATAATGTCGCCCTCAGCAGCCATAACTACAACCGCGCCGGCTGGGGCCCGGGGGCTTACCCCGGGCTGCACCGGGAGGGCTACTGGGACGAGGCTTATCTGCTGGAGCTCACCCGCAGGCACGAAGGGACACGGCTGGCCGAGAAGGAGGGCCTGCCGCTGCTGGCGGGCGAATTTGGCCCGGTGTTCAACGGCGCGCCGGAGGACCGCCCCTCCCGGCTGCGAGGCCTGCGCGACCAGATCCAATGCTTCGAGGCGCTGGAGATGCACTGGACCGCCTGGACCTACAAAGACGTGGGGGTGATGGGCTGGTTGAACCTGGACCCGGAATCCCCCTATATGCAGCTTTCCGGTCCCTTCGAGCCGCTGCGGCGCCGTTTCCACACCGACCCCTGGATGTACTGGCTGCCCTCCACCGCGCCGAAGGAAAAGCTGGGTGAGATCGCGGCGGAGCTGTGCGCCGAACTGCCGCAGGCGGGCCTGGATGAGAAGCGGCTGCAGGGAGCCCTGGTGCGCGCCGCGCTGGGCGGCGCGGTGAGCGAGGCGCTGCTCGTGCCCTTCGCGCGCGCCTTCCAGGGCTGCAGCGAACCCGAGTTGGATGAGATCCTGGAATCGTTCTCCCTGGCGCGCTGCCGCCCAAACCCGGGGGTGCTGGAAACACTCCGGTTTTATATCGATAGCAATAATTTCAATGCGGGATAGAAAATTGGAGCAGGATATTGACTGGTTTTGCGCGGCTGCGCCGCGCAAATCCAGTCAATATCAGCCTGAAACCGATTTCACGAGAAATTAGAAGCAGAATGGTCCGGGTTTTTACGCCCGGGCCGGCTAGCCGGTGGGGCGGCTGCGTTCGATAAACCCCGCCAGGTCGGTCTTCAACTGCGCCATGCAGGCCCGGTCAATGTACATCATATGGCCCGCCTGGTAGTGGGCGGTGGTGATGTTCTCCGCCAGCTCCTCCTCCAGGTTCAGGTGGTTCAGGGTGTACTGGGTGGCGAAGTAGGGCGTAGCCAGGTCATAGTAGGCGCTGCCGACGAAGACTTTCAGGTACGGGTTCACATTCATCGCCCTGCGCAGGGTCTCCGCCACGTCCAGGTATTTATTCTCGTGTTCGGCATAGCTCCAGGGCCAGACCCGGGGGTTCAGAATCTCATAAGGCAGGTCGCTCTCGAATTTTAGCTCGGCCCGCACGTAGTGGTTGAGCATGGCGGTGTAGGGCCCGGTGATATTGTTCAGGCTGGGGTCGAATTCGAAATTCTCTCCGGCTGCATCCCGGTCGCGTCCCAGGAAGCGGCTGTCCAGGCGTCCCACGGTTTTCCGCTCCTCCCGCATCAGCTCCTTCACGAAGCGGAAGATCTCGATGCGCAGGTTGGTGCGCCGGATATACTCCTTCGACAGGCCGGTATAGCGGGCCAGTTTTTCCACCAGCAGGGCGCGCGCCTCGGAGGGCAGGGAGGCCCCGCGCATCAGCCCCAGCGTGTAATCGCCCAGGGCGAAGGCTTCCACCTCCGCGAGCACGGCGTGCAGCTCGCGGTCCTGCAGGTCCTCGGGCAGGCGGTGGTGGTACCAGGCCGTGGCGGCATAGGTGGGCAGGAACAGGATATAGGGCAGGTCGTTGCCCAGGTCGAACTCCAGGGTGGAGAAATTCAGGACGGAGGAGACCAGCATGATCCCATTCAGGTACATCCCGTGGCGGTCCTGCAGGTAGCCCGCCAGACCGGCTGCCCGGGTGGTGCCGTAGCTCTCGCCGATCAGGAATTTCGGGGAGGCCCAGCGCTGGGCGCGGGTGGCGTAGAGGCGGATAAAATCGCCCACCGACTCAATATCTTTCTTGAAGCCGTGGAACTGTCTGGTCTTCTCCCCTGGGACGGCCCGGCTGTAGCCGGTGCTCACCGGGTCAATGAACACCAGGTCGGTCCTGTCCAGGAGCGAGTACTCGTTCTCGACCAGGCGGTAGGGGGGCGGCAGGGTATTGCCCATATCGTCCATGAGCACCCGGCGAGGGCCGAGCACGCCCAGGTGCAGCCAGACGGAGGAGGAGCCGGGCCCGCCGTTGAAGGCGAAGGTGATGGGCCGGGAGGCAGGGTCCTGCACGTCGCTGCGGGTGTAGGCGACGAAAAAGATGGAAGCGCGGGGCTTCTCGCCTTCGGCCTCGCCCTCCGGGCTTCCGGCTTCCTCTTTTAATACCATGGTGCCGCAGGTGACGCTGTAGCGGATCACCTCGCCGTTGATGGTGACCTCGTGCTCGGTCAGCGACAGATAATCTTCTACCAGGGACTTCGACGATGATTCAGAAGGATTCGGTTGTTGGTCTGTGGGGCTCATTGGGTTTCTCCTGACGATCTTGATCCAAGCGTGCCAGGAGATTATACCGGATGCGGGCTGAATGGAGCCCCTTTTCTCGAAAACGGGTCTGCGCGCTCACTGCAGGCTGCTGCGCTGCGCCTTCACCAGCAGCGCCAGCCGGAACTGCTCTTTGACGAATTTGGCGGCGTCCATTTTGGGCCAGTAGAAGGCATGGCTGTAGCCGGTTTTGATGTTGATCATCCCGATACCGGGATGCCCGTCGAAACAGGCGGCCTGGCTCAGGCCCACCGCCCGGGGGTCGTGCAGGGCGCGGCGCAGCTCCCGGTCGGGAGCCAGGATGCGGTCGATCTGGTAGCCGAGCGGCTCGATCACCGCCGAGACAGCCTCGACCATGTCGCCGATCAGCAGGCCCTGTTCCGAATAATTGTAGACCTTGAACAGGCTGTCGTGCGGGACGACCATGTGGAACTGCTTCAGCAGGTACTCGCTGAGGGCAGCCAGGATGCAGTCATTCTCCTGCCGGGCGGCTGCGCCTCGGTCCTCTCCGGGAGGCAGCGCCGCGTACCAGGGGAAGCGGCTGTGGATTTCCGCCTGCACGTAGCTGTGCCAGGCGGCTTCCCGGACGGTGGTGAGGTCCCCCTGGGTGATAAAAGCCTGCGGTGGGAGGCATTGAAACTTGATGGATTCCATGATACGGCCTTGATATAAATTTGAAGCGATGAAGCCTTTGCTCCACACCTTGATATTTGTGTTTGGGGAAAATGTGCGGCTTCGCACCACATTTTCCCCAAACACATAACCAAGTCTTTGCTCAGGAACTTTGCGAGAGTAATACTTGAAATTATATGGAGCAAACCCGGAAAATGGGCTGATAATTTTGTCAGGTCAGCGCGGAAGGACTGTACAGTTTTCGGGAGAGACGGGCCGGAGCCCGAGCTTCCCGCCTGATGGGATCAAGGCCTGAGGGGGGAGGCTCAGGAGGTGGGCTCGTAGCCCTGCGTCTTGAGGATCTGGACGATGGGGCTCACCGGCGCGGGCTGCGTCCCGGCTTCTTGCGGCTCGTCTCCTCCGGCCGCAGCCGGCGGGGCCTCCTCGAGCAGGGCGGCGGCGCGCATGGGCGTGCGGATCGAGACCGCCGCGCGCTCAAACCCTGCCGGGAGCTGCGGGGCGAGATCCACCGCCACCGGGGGCTTGCTGTC
>JAEWYL010000109.1 GCA_023395675.1 Chloroflexota bacterium
GGCGGCCGGCGGCCGCCACCCCTCGCCCTTTAATTTAAAAACAATCTCTCAGCGCGGGGCTTCCGCCCGGGTCTTTCCCTCCACCGGGCGGGTGGAGGTGGCCTGCAGGAAGCCCAGGTACATGATGACCGCCCCCAGGAACTCGCTGACGGAGTGCCAGTCAATCAGGCCGGCGTTCAGGAGAGAGCCGGCGGAGGCAGGCATGAGCGCCCCCAGGGCGATGAGCAGGTTGCCGAGCATGCGCTCGGCCAGCACCTTTTTACGCCAGAACAGAAAAGCCGAGTAGAGCGCGCCGCCCACCAGCCCCAGGGTGCCGTAGATGTTGAGCAGGATGGTCAGGACGGTGATCGGGGCGCTGCGGACCAGGATCTCCCGGTACTGGCTGGAGACCGGCGCGCCGGTATCGAAAGCGGCCGCCGCGGGCGTGAGGGGCGCGAGCAGCACCAGCGCCAGCGCGAGCAGAGAGACCAGCGCCAGCCCGGCGGCCAGCGCCTGCGCCACGCCGCGCTTGCGCACCAGCAGGAAGACGGTGCCCTGCCCCAACCAGGCCGCGGTGAGCATCGCCCCGCTCAGGTACCAGGCCTTCAGCACCCACTCATTAAAGGCGAGGGAGAGCAGCAGCGTCGTGAGAGTGCCGGTCGCGTAGAAAAGCAGGCCGATGCCCCAGAAGAGCAGGTGCGGCCCGCGCTTGTAGCGGTAGCGGTTGAAGACCGAAAGGGCGAAGGCAAAGGTCACCAGCGTCGAAAGAACGGAAATGAAGTGCACAGGAGCCTCCTCGTTATCCCCCTGGGACCAGCCCCAGGAGAGAGAGTGCTACGACCGCCAGGACGGCGACCAGACCCACCAATATCAGCCCGATGAGAACCGGGACCAGCCGCTCCGACCAGCTGCTGGGGGTGAAACGCCGGCTTTTTTTGCGGGACTGCGTGGTCACCGGGTCCTCCGTTCGTAGGCTTCGTAGGTTTCCAGCAGCGTGATCAGGATCTGATCGGTAAAAGCGGTGATCTTTCTGAACATCTCGCTCCAGGCTACCGGCGAGCGCACCGAAGCCGCCTGGTAAGCGTCCATCATGGATTCGATCAGCAGATTGCGGAAAAACAGGAAGGCGTGGGTGGCGTCCACCACGCTCAGGCTGCAGCGCCGCCCCCGGGCGGCGTACTCGTACCCGAGCGCCTCGGCCTCCGATTTCGCCCCCGGGTCTGCGGAGGCCATAAAGGCGAGCAGTCCCTGCACCAGGGTCCTGCCGCTGCGGCGGTACTGGTCGCGCGCCTCGTCGTCCAGCTTCTGGTACCAGCTCTGCTCGTTCAGGTGGCTCTCGCTGATCTGGAAGCGCATACTGCGCAGGCCGTTCTGGAATACCAGGTCCATCTCGCCCGGGCCGCTGGCCCGCTGCGACTGCATCCACAGCTCGATCTCGCCGCGCCGGTAGCGCCGGTGCCCGCCCTGGGTGCGGTGTACCGGCAGTACGCCCTGGTCCGACCAGTTGCGCACCGTGCTCGGGTGAATGCCGAGCAGACCGGCGACATCGCTCAAACTGAGCCAGTCATTGGGCATGGGTAGCTCCTTTACAGGAACCTGAGAACCTATCCTGAAAAATACTTTTGTTGTTGTGGTGGGAGGCTGCGCCCCCCATCACAGCAACAGTACATTTTTCGGATAGATTCGTCGGGTCTTAATCCGCCGCCATGGCGGCCCGCTCCACCACCGAGAGCCCGTCGGCCTGGCGGTGGAAGGCGGTCACATTGATGCGGCCCAGCATCCACAGCGAAACGCCCAGGAAGAGGGCTTCGATGGCAAAGACGACCATATACGCCGCCACCGGGTCCTGGGTCAGGCGGGTGAGCAGGTCGCGCACCCCGCCGCCCATGACGTTGCCGATCAGCCGGGAGAGGGCGTTCGCCATCCCCCAGGCGCCGATGAACAGGCCCACCTTCCCCTCCACGGTCATGTCGAGCATGAGCGACAGGTTCGACACGGTGGACAGCCCCGTCCCGAGCCCGAGCAGGATCACGCCGGCATAAAACACGCCCAGGTGCGCCAGCGCCCCGCTGAGCACGATGATCACGAACCCGAGCAGGGCGCTCCAGCCCCCGAATTTGGCCAGGTGGAGCTTGAGCACGCGCCCCTCCAGGAGGCCGGCGGCCACCAGGGACAGCAGGAAGCAGCCGCCCCAAATGGAGGTGATGCGGGTGGTGGCCTGGACCGACATCCCGAAGGCCTCCGCCCCGAAAGGCTCCAGCAGGATATCCTGCCCGAGGATGGCAGCCAGGAGGATGATCAGGTACCAGAAGAAGAGAGCGGCCTGGCGGTTTTCCATCACGCCGCGGAAAAGCGCGCCCCAGGAATGCTCCTCCGACGGGGGCGCCGCCTCCCCGGCGGCCGTGCGCTTTTCCAGCCCCACCAGCCCCACCAGGCCCAGCACCCCGGCGGCGGCGGCGATGGTGTAGATGGCGGAACGCAGCGCCTCGGGCGTGTAAGGCTCCACCATGTTGCTGACGGCGATGGCGGTGAAGATGATGCTGGTGATCATCATGAAGAACATGACGGCGATGGTGCGGCCGCGGCCGCGCTCCCCGGACAGCTCGGAAGCCAGGGAGAGATAAGACACGCTGGCCAGATTATAGCCCATGCCCCAGGCCCCGAAGGCCAGCACGCCCAGGCCCAGCCCGGACCAGAAGTTTTCCGCCATGGTGAAAGCCGCCGTCGGGGCCAGCACCAGCCCCAGGACGCACAGGATCAGGCCCAGGAAAATGTAGGGGGTGCGCCTGCGCCCCCAAACCGGGTGCCGGTCGGAGAAAGAGCCGATCGCCACCTGGATGGGAGAAAACAGGTAGGGGAGCGAGGCCAGCACCGCCACCAGCGTGGCGGAGAGCGCCAGCTCCTTGATCATCACCCGGTTCAGGGTGCTGTTGATCGGCACCAGGGTCATGGCGACCGCCATGTGGAGCAGCCCCAACTGGATACGTTTTAAGAACATCAACCCTCCGGTGTAACCATGATCGGGTGCGATTCTCCCGGTATTTGGAAGTCAGGCTTGCAAATACCAGGAGACCTCAACCCCGCTTGAAGACAAGCATTACAGCAAGAACAAGCGCGTGTCCGGCGAACCAGCGCTTGTTCAGAAAAGACAATAAATCACGGTAAATTTATCAGGTTCGGGCGGGGGGTGTCAATGTAGGTTTACACAGGTTTTGATTAGAATAGGGCCGAGGTTTGCTCAGAATTTCACGCCGCAGCGTATCTGTGGCACAGGCCCGGCAAACCCGGCTAACGGTTGGAAATGAGATACGGTTTTTTGGACGGGCTGCGCCTGTCCAAAAAACCTAATCTTTTACCGTATGGGAAACCGCACAGAGGGGTTATGGGATACATACTCTCGATTCTGAATAAAAAATATATTCCGGTTGGGGGCAATATGAATCGATGGGTTTTACTTCCCGGTAAAGAATCCCCCAATCATCGAAACGCTGCCTGTTTATTTCAAATACAGAGAAGTCTACCGCTATTTCAGGATCATCTTTCTCCTTGTATAAAAATAGTTGGTACCGGAGGAGACCTGTGCGCTCCTACTGGCCCGGTACATATACAGCTAAAATGAGTATAAGGTTGGCCAACAGGATAGCACCGGTGAGGAACCCCAGCAGGCGTATCCATTTCCGTTTAGAAGCCACCAGAACCGCCAGCAGCGGAAGCAGCCAGAGCTGTGGCACGTAGCGCGCCCACCAGCTTTCCGGATTGGTCAGGGCAGAGAAGAGCAGCAGCGCGCCGGCGCCTGTGGCGAGAGCCGCCCCTGGAACCCGGAAGATCCAGGCGAGCAGCAGGCCGGAGCCGGAGAGCAGCAGTGCTCCACTAAACAGGGGGCCGAAACCGGCGATGCGCACATCCGGAAAGACGAACTGCTCCAGCTCGCCCTGCGAGACAGTGAAGGGCAGCTTGAACCGCGCCCCTTTGATCCCGGCTTCTGAGGCCGAAAACAGGGAGATGAACAGCTTCTCGAAGCGGTTCTTATCCCTCAGGTTAGGAGGGATATCGGCCGAGGCGATTACCGTTTCGGGATTGTCGAAATTGATCGCCGGATAAAATGGGTTGCGGTAGCGGGCCAGGTTGGTGAAATAGGGGTTGTACCCGACGACCGTTACACCAAAAAAGAGGCCCAGCCCCAGCGCCAGCAAAATCTCCTTCCTCCGGGTCTTGTAGCAGGCATAGGCCCCAAGCCCTGCCCCGAGCAGGCCCGCGTAAACCAGCCCGGTCAGCTTCACATTCACCAGCAGCAGGAGGGTGAGCCCGATCAAGGCCAGGAGGGCCCGGTCCGGCTTCCGCACCCAGAGCGCCAGCAGACACAGGAAGATCGTGATCAGGATGGCGAGCTGCCCATCCACATAGAAACTGAACGCCTGGTAAATAAAGACCGGGTTCAGGGAGATCAGCACGCTCAGCAGCACGGAGGTTGGGAACGAGAAACCGCCCGCCGACCAGAGCGCGTAGAGCGCGATCCCCAGGCAGGCGACCAGGAGCAGCAGGTGGAGCGCTTTCCCCGCCTCGATCCTGCCCGTCGCCTGGTAGATGCTCGCAGCCAGGATCCAGGTGCCTTTCGGATAACTGTTGACATAGGGCGCGTGAGAATTTGGGTCTGTGGAATCCAAGGGTTCGTCGCGCACAGGGTTCCACCCATTTTCGAGAGCCAATATCCCGGAGGCATGGTAAGCCTGCCCGTCCGCGGAGGTGTCCAGGATACGCGTGCTCACCCACAGAGTGCCCAGGCCAATAACCGCGAGTGAAGCGCATAGGAGCAGCGAGCTGACCCGCCGGTGCTGCGGGAGGTATTTCCCGGCCATGAGCCAGATGAACCCGATTGAGGCCAGCGCGGCGAGGGTGGGAGCAAGGGGCGAGAGCGGAAAGCTCAGGAGGTAAAGGGCCGCCTGTAGGAGCAAACAGCAAGCCAGGGCAAATAGGATGGTCAGGCCGGTGATTAATGCGGCGTGCATGAACCAGGTGACTGCTGGGCTGGCAGTTTTTTTTGGCAGCGATGCGGGCATGTGAATGCGTATCCTAAAAAAGTATCGACCTGCAGGTTTCAGACAGGAGAACGATGGAATTGTAATTTCATACAGAATGGAAATTTTTCAGCCTCACCCGGGATTGTAGCCCGGACTGCGCTGCTGTCAAGAGCAAAGGATAAATCTTTTGCTGTTTTCCGCGGTGCTGAGGAAACCGGGGAACTGCTTCCGGTCACTCTCCCTTTTCCAGCAGAATGCGGAAGCTGTACCCGTGGCGCTCGAAGCCGAGCGAATCGTAAAAGCGGTGGGCGGCCTCGCGCTTCAAATTGCTGGAGAGCGCCAGCTTGTAGCAGCCCGCCTCCCGGCAGCGCCCGATGGCAAACTCCATCATCTGCCTGCCGATCCCCTGGCCCCGCCGGTCCTCCCGCACCACCACGTCCTCCGCCACGCCGGAGGGCGCGCCGGCATGGGCCAGGTTGTCCATGATCAGCAGGGCGAACGCGCCCACGATCTCACCGCCCGCCTCCGCCACGTATAAATGATAGTTCGGGTACTGGCCCATGCGGGCGAAGAGGCGCTCGCCCTCCGCCAGATCCAGGCCCTCCTCCCCCTCCCCGCGGTCCAGGGCCCGGTACAGTTCCAGGACCGCTGGCAGGTCGGCGCGGGTCGCCTCCCGGAGGGTGACAGGTTCCATTAATCGAAGCTCCCCACCTCGGCTTCCACCGCTTCCAGGATCTCGCCGGTGCGTACCAGCTCTTTCATGCGGTTGTGGTCCGGGTAGAGGGGGCGGTCTTCGTCCAGGTGCGCCACGCGGCGGCGGATGGCCTCGCGCGCCTTCTGCACGCCGCGGCCGGGCTGGAAATCGCGGAAGTCCAGGGCCTGGGCGGCGGCCATGAACTCGATGCCCAGCACGCCGCAGGCGTTGTCCAGGATCTGGCCGTTCTTGATGGCGGTGTTCATGCCCATCGAGACGAAGTCCTCCTGGTCGGCCGCGGCGGGGATGGACTGGATGCTGGCGGGCATGGAGAGGATGCGCTGCTCGACGATCAGGCTGTCGGCGGTGTACTGGCTGAGCATCAGGCCCGAGAACATCCCGGCGCCCCGAGTGAGGAAGTCGGGCAGCCCGGCGCTCAGGGCGGGGTTGGTCAGGCGGTTCAGACGGCGCTCGGAGAGCACGCAGACCATGGTGAGGGCGGCGCCCGCCATGTCCATCGGCAGCGAGACCGGGGTGCCCTGGAAGTTGGCCCCGGTCAGGGTCAGGCGGTACTCGGGCAGGAAGATGGGGTTGTCGCCCACGCCGTTCAGCTCGATCTCCACCTGCTGGCGGGCCCAGGCGAGCGCATCGCGCGCCGCACCGATCACCTGCGGGGAGGAGCGCATGGAGTAGGCGTCCTGGACCTTGGTCTTCATCTTCCCGCTGGCCAGGTCGCTCCCGGCGATGCATTTCATGATGTTGCGGGCGCTGCGTACCGCGCCCGGGAAGCCGCGCAGCTCGTGCAGGCGGGTGTCGTAGGGCTTGAGGTTCGCCAGCAGGGCCTCCAGGCTCATGGCGCAGGCGATCTCCGCCTGCTTCAGCCAGCGCTCCATGTCGTACAGCTGCAGGGCGCTCATGGCGGTGAGCAGGTTCGAGCCGTTGATGGCCGCCAGCCCGTCGCGGGCCTGCAGGTCGGGGATGGGGATACCGGCCCTCTGCATGGCCTCTCGCCCGGGCAGGCGCTCCCCGCCGTAGAAGGCCTCCCCTTCGCCCATGAGCAGCAGGGCCGCCTGGGCCATGGGGGCCAGGTCGCCGCAGGCGCCCACCGAGCCTTTCTGGCACACCACCGGGGTGACGCCTTTGTTCAGCATCTCCACCAGAGTCAGGGTGATTTCGGGACGGCAGCCGGAATTGCCGTGGGCGTGGACGTTGACGCGCCCCGCCAGGGCCGCCCGCACGTACTCGACCGGAGCGGGCTCGCCGATGCCGGCGGCGTGGTTGTAGATCAGGTAGCGCTGGAACTGCTGCACCTGCTCGTCGTCCAGGACCACCTCGGAGAACTCGCCGATGCCGGTGTTGGTGCCGTACATGATCTCACGCGCCGCCAGCTTTTCCTCCAGCATCGCCCGGCAGACCTGAATGCGTTCCAGGGCGGCGGGGTGGAGCTCCACCCGCTCCCCGCAGCGCGCGATGCGCACCAGCTTCTCTAGGGTCAGTCCCGATCCATCCAGCGTAATGGTCATAGTGTTCTCCTGATTCGATTACCGGTGTTCTCTTTTGGGTGTTCCAGGGGCGGCGCAGGTCCCGCCATTACTCTACTGCGATCTTGACCAGCACCTTCCGCAGGGGCGCCGGGGCTTCCACCGCCATTCCGGGCATATGCACATCCTCGGGCATGAAGACGGCAAAGGTATCCGGGCAGGCGTCGAAGAAATCGCCCTGGCCCTCCAGCACCTGGAAGTCTTTTCCTTCATCGTACTCGACCGGCTCCATGTGGCAGAGGCTGGCATAGCCGAGGCGCTCCTGCCCTTCGAGCAGGTAGTGAATGTCAATATACTGCCGGTGAGACTCCCAGACCCCCTGCTCCGGCGGCTTTGTCTCAAACTGCTGCACCAGGGCGTAAACCCGGCTGCCGTCAAGTTCGAACCGGGTCCCGGGCTCGCAGGCGCCGAAATCGGTCTCCTCCAGGAAGCGCAGCGCCTGTTCCAGGCGGGGGCTGAGGGGATAATAGAGCGAGGCGTTCTTCAACTGGTCGAGGATCATCGGGGGGCTCCTTTCCTACAAAACGGGGCGGTCGGTCCGGTGTTCCATGAAGAGGAGGCGGCAAAGGGGGCCGCCGGATGGAATACTGCGGCCTCAGGGGCAGCCGGCGCGCCTGAGTGTTTTAAAGATAGCGAAAAACCCGGCGGCAGGCAAGTATCATTTGTCACCCGGGCGTGGTTTTCTCTAGAAAGAAATCTGGGGTATGGGCGGGCAAGCTGCCCGCCCTTACCCCAGATTTCTCGCATTTTGGACCACCGGGCGCTGGGAAAAGCAGGCCCGCACCGCCGGCACTCACTCCCCCGCTTCGTCCTCCGGTTCGTCTTTCGGCTCGAGGGCGGAGGGGTCGTAATCGCCCCATTTGCCGCTGAACGAGCTGGCGAACATCATGGCATTGGTGCGGTCCGACTGGTCCACCGCCTTCCGCAGGGTCTCGGCCCGGCGCCGGGCGACGTCCTGCGGCGGCTCGGAGCGCGCCGGCTCGACGCTCAGCACGCGCACCAGCCCGCCCTCGCCGGCCCGGTAGGGGGCTGCCTGCCCGGCGGACAGTCCCTCGACGGCGCGCGCCAGGGGGGTGCCCCTCCCCAAGAAACCGGCTTCGAAATCCGCCTGCTCGTCCGGCACGATATCAAACTCCAGGCGCTCGCTCTCCCCGCCCATGACCAGCTCGACCACTACGTGCCTGCCCAGGCCCGCCCGGGCGGGGGGTTTCGGTTGGTTCGACATAGAGTATCCCTCAATCTAAATCAAATGTTCTACCTTTTTCCATCCATGAATTATAATACGCTGTATGTCAAAGACTCGCACGCAGTTCGTTTGCCAGCAGTGCGGGCGGCGCTACGCCCGCCCGATGGGCCGCTGCCCCCAGTGCGGGGCCTGGAACAGCATGGTGGAGGAAGTGGTGGCCGAGCAGAAGCCCGCCTCGGCCCGCAACGCGACCAGCCTGCTCGGCCGTTCCACCCCGCGCCGCCTGGTCGAGATCGGCGGAGACGTGGAGGAGCGCCTGCGCCTGCCCATCGGAGAGTTCTCACGCGTGCTGGGCGGCGGGGTGGTGCCCGGCTCGGTGGTGCTGATCGGCGGCGACCCGGGGATCGGGAAAAGCACCCTCATGCTCCAACTGGCGCTTGAGATGGCGCGCCAGCTGCGCGTGCTCTACGTCTCGGGGGAGGAGTCGGAGCGCCAGATCAAGATGCGCGCCATGCGGCTGCTGCGCAAGGGCAGCGGCCCGGCGGAAGGCCCGCAAGAACCGGATGGATCCCGGTCGAACGGGGGCGAGCCGGGGGATGGGGCCTGGGAAGATGGCGAAGAGGTCGAGACCGGCGAGCTGTTCCTGGTGACCGAGACCAACCTGAACACCATGCTGGAGCACGTGAATGAGATCCGCCCGGGCCTGCTGATCGTGGACTCGATCCAGACCAGCCTGCTGCCCGAGCTGGACTCCTCCGCCGGGTCGGTCTCCCAGGTGCGGGAATGTTCGTCGCGCCTGCGCGAGCTGGCGAAATCCTCCGACACGGCGGTGTTCATCATCGGGCACGTGACCAAAGAGGGCGCAATCGCCGGGCCGCGCGTGCTGGAGCACATCGTGGACACGGTGCTGTACCTGGAGGGCGACCGCTTCCAGTCTTACCGCCTGCTGCGGGCGGTGAAGAACCGCTTCGGGGCCACCTCGGAGGTGGGCGTGTTCGAGATGCGCGAGCGGGGCATGACCGAGGTGCCCAACCCCTCGGAGGCCTTCCTGGCGGAGCGCATGGTCAACGCCCCGGGCTCCGCCATCGCGGTGACGATGGAGGGCACCCGCCCCCTGCTGGTGGAGGTGCAGGGCCTCACCAGCCCGACCTCCATGGGCAACCCGCGCCGCACCCCCAACGGGGTGGACATGAACCGCCTGCTGATGCTGGCAGCGGTGCTCACCCGGCGGGTGGGCCTGCGCCTGGGCGAGCAGGATATCTTCGTCAACGTGGTGGGGGGTATCCAGGTGGAGGAGCCGGCGGCGGACCTGGCCATCGCCGCGGCCATCGCCTCCTCGGCGCGCAACAGCGCGCTGAAGGCCGACACGGTGCTGATCGGCGAGGTGGGGCTTTCGGGCGAGCTGCGCATGGTCGGGCAGATGCCCGCCCGGCTGAGCGAGGCCGCCAGCCTGGGGTTCAAGACCGCCATCGTCCCGCGGCGCCTGCGGCGGGGCGAGCCCTGGCCCGAGGGCATCCAGGTAATTGAGGCGCGCACCCTGCGCCAGGCCCTGGAGGCCGCCATGCTGGACAGTGGCGAGGGGTAGAAGCGGTCTCATAGAGAGGATGCCCGCGGTGTATGCGCTAGCTTTGCCAGCGCACGCACCACGGACATCTTCTATGGAGGCGGCTTCAAGCTTACTGCCGCAATAACCGGCGCAAATTCTCTAAGGTCAGCAAGTCGATCTCTCCAGGGCGTTCCAGGAAGGGGCGCACATCCGCAAGTACGGCGCTCCAATCCAGCGTTTTAAGGCGTTCGAAGATCAACGCCCTCCAATTGTCGGGCGCCGGTTGGGGGCCCTGGTAATGGGTTTGAGCCAGCGCGCTGCCAAGGAGAACCAGATTCGGCTCCGGCCAGTTGGGATCGCTCAAGACCACATCAAATCATACAGATCACGACCTTTGGCGTACTCGCGCTGTAAGCCGGCATGCAGTTTTCCAGCCAGTAAGGAAGCCCGGTCATGGTGCTGGAGACGCAGCGGGATAAAGCGGCGAATTAAACTGACCTCCAGTCCAGCACCTGGTGGAGGGTTGGTATCCACCTCAATTTTTACAGACAGCGCTTCCTTCGGCTGTGGGGTTAGCTGCATTTCATACAGCAAGCCATAAAAGCGAATAAAGGCCGATTGTACGGTCTTCTGATCACTTACTTTAATCAGTACATCGTATCCTTCGGCCTCAAACGTGGACCGGATCTCATTAAGATAGGCTCGGAAATCATAACTGTCGTCTGGTCGTTCCAGCGCGAAATCCAGGTCCTCAGGAAAAGCGCGCCATGGAATATAAGAACCGCAGTGCCGTCTCCCCCTGGAAGGCCAGATGGATCATCGCCCCCGCGCGCTGTAAGGACTCCAGAATCCGCGCCTGCAAATACTCCCGTGCCAGGTTGCGGCTGCGGATAGGGTCCGGACTTTCCCGGATAATTTCGAGTAAGTAATCCTTCATAGCGTTTCGTACCCCTGATTCTCTTCGTCAATGATCCGTTCAATGATGGACAGCGCGCGCAGCAGCTTCGGTTTCCCTGCCGCGCCGGTCAGGCGGCGCAGTGCCCCCTTATCCAACCGGTCGAGAGCCTGCAGACGCAAGGAGCGTAGAAAAGCTTCAGAGTCGCTGCCAGGCTGTAAGTATATGAGATCCAGCAGGGCCTTCTCCGGGCCGGCGACAAAGGCAGATTGTTCGTTTTCCAGGTCCACGCGCCGGTAACCGGTGAACCACGCCGGCTGAATATGGCGGTAATTGAATTGCCCGAGGGGGGTCTGATAATTCGCAGGGCGGCGAATAGTCACGCTGGTAGTGACCGGGACATACTCCGGGATCATTCCATAGAACGCCAGCGCCGATTGCAGGCTTACGTAAGAGCCGGCATGAAGCTGGTTCGCAACCAGGAACGGGTGAGGGCGTACTTTTTGATAAGGCGGCGCGAGGCTGTATAGGCCTCGCCGGAGCTGGTACAGCTTTCCGGATGCAGTCCAGCGGGATAACTGCTTACGAATATCCATTGGGCGGACGGCTCCGGTAAGCAGCAGCCCGGTCTCGAAGAGCGGCAAATCGTCCACGATTTTTAGCAGTTCGCTAAATTCCATTGCATTAATTTACCATAAAAGGGTAATTAGTGAAATATCTTAAAGCTCTCGTTCATCAATACAAGGAGATAGAGCGGGCGGCGGGGCCGCCCGCTCCATCTCCATTAACATACGGTATAATCCTGTCCGATATTGAGCCGGTCAAAGGCAGCATGATTAATGGTAACTGATAAACCCGCATTCCACATTCGCCACCTCCCGGTCTACGGCGACCTGGTGCTCTCCCCTATGGACGGCATCTCGGACCTGCCGTTCCGCTCCATCTGCCGCGAGCTGGGCTCGGCCCTGAGCTACACCGAGTTCATCAACGCGTTGAACGTGCACCAGGCGCGGCGCATCCCGGAGAAAGAAGCGCGCAAGTTCATCTACCGGGACGAGGAACGCCCGGTAGTGTTCCAAATCTTCGACAGCGACCCCGAGCGGCTGCTGAAAACCGCCCTGCGCCTGCAGGAATTCGAGCCGGATATCATTGATATCAATATGGGCTGCTCCGACAGCAGCGTTTCGGGGCGGGGGGCCGGTGCCGGGCTGCTGCGCACGCCCCTCAAGGTGGCGCGCATCTTCCGCAGCCTGACGCGCGCCCTGAGCGTCCCGGTGACCGCCAAGATCCGGCTGGGCTGGGACGATGAGGCGCGGGAGAAAGGCTGCCACCGGCTGATCGCCCGCATTGTGGAGGAGAACGGCGGGGCGCTGGTGGCGGTGCACGGGCGCACCAAGCTGCAGGCCTACCGCGGCCAGGCGGATTGGGAGGCGGTGGCGGAGGTGAAGGAGGCGGTCTCGATCCCGGTGATCGGCAACGGCGACGTGCGCAGCCCGGCGGATATCGAGCGCATCAAAGCGCTGACCGGCTGCGACGGGGTGATGATCGGCAGGGCCGCCATCGGCAACCCCTGGATCTTCTCCCGGCGCGAGCGCCGCGAGGTCTCCGCCGGCGAGCTGTACGCCGTCATGCTGCGCCATCTGGAGCGCAGCCTGGAGTTTTACGGCCCGGAGCACGGGCTGGTGCTCTTTCGCAAGCACGCCAGCCGCTACCTGAGCCCGTATGAGCTTTCAGCAGAGACCCGGCGCGGGCTGATGACCGCCGGCAGGGTGGAGGAATTCACGCAGCGGCTGCAGGCGGTGCTGGGCGAGGCCCAACCCGCGTAAGCGGCCGGCTAACGGCGGCTCAGCGGCCGGCTAACAGCGGCTCAGCGGCCGGCCGCTCAGGGTCCCTAACGCGCCGGTCTGCGGCGCCGGCGCTTCCGCCAATCCCCCGACGGTTCCTCGGGCGGCACTTTCCCCAGCGCCTCTTTGAAAAGCTCCCGGTTCAGGATTTTCCCCGCTGTGTCAATGCGCAGCGGGAGCTGTCCCTGCACGGGGACGGTCATCATCCCCTCGTAATACCAGTCCCCGTAATAGCCGGCTGCGCCCCAATCCGGCCCGACCCCGGGCAGGCGGGCCTCCTCCAGGAGCTCCCGCGGGAGGCGCCGCCGGGTGAAATTCAGGGTGTCCACCAGGAGCAAGCCCTCCTGCGGGTCGTACCGGATCTCCACCGCCCGCGCTTGCCCGTTGCGCCAGTTGACCCAGGCCCAGAGCGCCCAGGCGGCCAACAGCGCCAGCCACAGCAGCAGGAGCAGCAGGTCCGTCCAACCCCAGGAGCGCAGCGCGCCCCGCAGGACGAAGCCGCCGCCCAAAAAGACCAGCGGGCCGCAGAGGTAAGCGACCAGGGCCAGGCCGCGAAAGTACCACACCCACCATCCCCAGCGATAAATCTTCTGCATCTGAATTATCCCCCATGGTTTGGGCCCCATGGTTTGGGCCCCATGGAATGAGCCCCATGAAATGGGCCCCATGAAATGGGCCCCATGAAATGGGCCCCATGAAATGGGCCCTATCTCCCCTGCCCCCCTTCTCAGTGCCTGTCGAGGGGCACATAAATCCAATCTCACCGGGCCTGCGTACATACGATTCAAACCGGTAGGAAACACATTATATCTACTGTTATGGAGGAATCGAGATGCTGAGGAGAATATTCGAACCCCTGGAGCCGTTTGCTCCCACCCTGCTGCGGGTTATGGTGGGGATCACCTTCGCGCTCCACGGCTGGCAGAAGCTTCAGAATCCGAACGGATTCATCGGATTTGTGGGCAGCCTGGGTTTCCCGGCCCCAGCCCTGTTCGGCTGGCTGGTGATGCTGCTCGAGTTTGCGGGCGGGCTGCTGCTGATCATCGGCCTGGGCACCCGCGCGGTGGGGATCGCCCTGGCGATCGAGATGCTGGTGACTTCGATCATGGTGAAATCCCAGGTGGGCTTTATCGCCCCGCAGGGCGGCGGGGCCGGAGCCGAGCTGGACCTGGTGCTGCTGGCCTCCTCCCTGGCGCTGGTAATCCTGGGCGCAGGGGCGCTGTCCATTGACGAGAACGTCCTGAACCGCCGGGGGGTGACCCAGCGCGGGATGGCGTAAGCCTTATCATAGGGGCTGTCCAAAAAGTCTGGGCAGCCCCTTTCGCGTTTAAAGAAGATGTGATTCAATAGGGGGTATGAAGAAAAAAAGCTCGCCACCCGTGTTCAAGGAATATACCCAGGGGCAGATCGTCCTGC
>JAEWYL010000182.1 GCA_023395675.1 Chloroflexota bacterium
GTGGGGGGGGGGGGGGGGCCCCCCCCCCCCCCCCAACACCACAATTTTTTTTGACAGGTTGCGGACGGCTACGGCAGGGGGACAGCCGCCTGATCGAACAGCTCGCCCTCCCGGTCGATGGCTGTCAGATCGATACGGTCGGGGTGAATCTCCAGCAGCACAAAATGCGTGCGCCGGGCGAAGAGCTGGCTCTGCGCCTGCATCTCGCCGGGCGCGTACAGGATGCTCGAACCACCCCCGGTGACAATATAGGTGATCCCATCCACCGACAGGCGTGCGTAGTGGTGGCTGTGGCCGGAGAGCGCCAGGGGCGCAGCGGCTGAGACGAAGAGCGGGTGCCAGGACTGGCGCACCGGAAGCTGGTCTCCCGGATGGACCGAACCGCTGAAAAACGGGGGGACGTGAAAGACCGGGATGCTGGCCCGGAAGCGGGGATCCGCCAGCCTTTCGGCCAGCCAGTCCTGCTGGGCCTGCCGGCCCTCCTGCCCGAAAATCACCTGCGTGTCGAGCATCAGGAACTGCACCCCGCCGGCGGCGAAGGCGTAATACTGGTTCTTCCCGGGCTGGGGCGGGTCGCCAAAGAGCGGGTCGGGAAACGGGGGGAAAGCATAATAATAAAAGACGCTGTCCTGCCAGCGGGCGGCTGCGTCGTAATCGTGATTGCCGATCACCGTGTAAACCGGCATCCGGTGCAGCAGCGCGGAGAGGGTCTGGTAATACTTGAGGGCGTAGGCCTCCGGCGGGCCGCTGTTCTCGTGGATCTCCGCCACCACATCGCCGGTATGGATCACAAAATCCAGCGCGCGGCCGGCCATCTCCTGCACCAGGGCCCCGGTGGCGGGATCGCCAAAGCTGGCATCCCCGAACACACCCACCCTCAGCGGGCCTTCGCCGGAGAGGGTGCGGATGCGCACCTCGCCCCATCCCTCCCCCTGAAAGAGCGGCTGGCGCAGCCCGCCACCAGCCTCGACCAGGCCCACCAGCGCCAGGTATTCCGACCCTGGGGTCAGCCCCTCCAGGGTCAGCAGGTGTCGGGTTTCCCCGGAGGCCAGGGGGATGGCTCTGGTATTTCCCACCTCCGGCTGGATTTGCTGGTAGAGCAGGTAGCCTCCGGCAGGCTCCTGCAGCTCAAAAAATAACACCGCCCGCTCCTCCGTCAGGTGGCGGATGGTGAGCGGCAGCAGAAATGCCCCTTCCCCGGGCGGCAGCCCTTCGTTAGTGAGGCCCGGAAACGGCGTTTCGCTGGGTGTGGACAGGGTGGGCGTAACTACCGGGAGAGTCGCGCTGGGTTCCGGCAGGGTCGTTGGCAGAAGGGCGCCGGCTGCTGTGGGAATGCGCGCGGCGGCGGAGGGGGTCAGGCTCGCAGCCGGAAGCGCGGCGGAGGGAACTGGAGGCGCGGTCTCCACGACCGGGGAGCAGCCAGCCGCGGCGAGCAGGAAGGCCGGTAAAACAGCCCACAAAATTGGCGCTCTGTCAAACAGGCGCAGGAAATTCATCAATCAGGACAACCCTTCCCAGCCCCCATAAACTCTGATCTTCGAAAACCATACTAGCACAGAATCAGGAAAATAGCGTCCTTCATAGAATCCAGGGCAAGCCCAAATTCGTACTAGACACGCCGGCCGACTAAAAAGCCACAGGAAGAAAAAGTTACCCCAACCTGTTGGAATAATCACACTTTTCGGGGCTGTCCCATAAAAGCCCCCTTATTCAGCCTACTTCACCGTCATAGGGATTCCGGCGACCATGAGAATCACCCGATCGGCGGCTTGTGCCAGCCGCTGGTTGGCTCTTCCGAGCGCATCCCGGTAATAGCGCCCCAGCGGATAGGCCGGAACCAGGCCCAAACCGACCTCATTGGATATGAGCACCCATTCGCCGGGATGGGCCTGGTACGCCGCCAGCAGCAGGTCGGTCTCTTCCTCCAGCAGGTGTTGGTAAGCCTTCTCATCCACCGGTTCGGGTAAGGTCATGAGCACATTGCTGGCCAGCATGGTCACACAGTCGACCAATACGCGGGGCGTTGAGGCGGCGCTTCGAATGGCTGCTCCAACCTGGAGAGGCGCCTCTAATGTAACCCAGTGGGCCGGCCGGGATGCCTGGTGAACGGCGATCCGGGAGGCCATTTCGGCGTCGTCCGCGGTTGCCGTGGCAACGAAAAGAACAGGCTCCTCAGCAGCTTCGAATAGAGATTGGGCGAAACTCGATTTTCCACTCCGGGCGCCGCCCAGGATCAACGTCAGGTGTTTTCCCATCCATCCTCCTAATCCAGCCGGCCCAGCGCGATCTGAATGGCCTCCAGTGACGTCTGGAGTTCATCCTCGCCAAAAACCTCGATAGTCATCACCCCACGGAAATCAGCATCCCGGAGAAAATTCAAGACTCTGGCGAGCTCATCCGCCGGGACGTGGCTCAGCGATTGGTGATCGCGATCTCCGATGCCGTGGATGTGCAGCACTCTAGCCAGGCCGAGGTTGCGTTTCAAATAGGGTATTGGGTCGTGCCCATCCAGCCACAGGTGACCGATATCAATGCAGCGGCTGGCCGGGAACTGTTCGAAAATACCGTCCAGGAAATCCAGGGGATACTGTTCCAGGTTTTCGATCGCAAGTATACTGCTGCTCCCGGCCCAGGCGGAGGCTGCCTCGAGCGCCTGGACCGCCTGTCGAACCCACCGGGCGCGTGCGGATACAGTCCCGCTCGCAAGGAGCTCCTTCCCGTCCAGGTGGAGCACATAGGCCCAGGGGTTTAAACTGCGCGTGCAATCGATCACTTTAC
>JAEWYL010000198.1 GCA_023395675.1 Chloroflexota bacterium
TATTGTCTTTCGGGTGGGGGGGCCCCCCCCCCCCCCCCCCACAACAACCCTACAATTCCGAAATTTACGGGATTGCGCCCCAGCCAGCCAATTATTCGTACCCCATGCGCTCCAGGTAGGGCCCGAACTCGCGCCCGAGCCTCTCCTGCTGCTCGGGGGTGAGGGCCTGGCGGAAGCGCCCGGTGCGGCCCTGGTTGAAATGGGTGCCGCGCCTCTCCCGGCTGGCCCCCTCGGGGCGGTAGCGCTCGATCACCGCCTGCACGGCGGGGCTGCCGGCCTCCAGGCGCAGGAATTCCGCCAACCGGGCGGCCTCCCCATCGTAGTCCGCCAGCAGGTTCTCGTAGCGGCAGTGCAGGGTGCCGGGCGCGGCCAGCCAGGCCTCCGAGATGCGCACGTAGCCGCGCATGAACTCCAGCGCGGCCTCGAAATCCACCAGGTGCGAGAAGGCGTTCGGCCGCCCGCTCTTCAGGGCCCGCTGCCCGTTGTCGTAGGCGGAGAGCAGGGCGTCGCGGGGGTCGCGGTAGATATAGGTGGGGCGCAGCAGCCCCAGGCGCACCAGGCGCAGGGCGAAGGGCGTCGGCCCGGCGTGGGCCTTGAGGACGAAAGTGTTGCCCAGCAGCGAGGGGACCAGCGCCAGGAGCAGGCGCCGCGGGGTGAGCGCCCCGATATTGCAGTTCACCTCGGTGAGGATGGACTGCAGGCGGTAGCGGCGGCGGATCTCACGCGCGTCCTGCCCGCCGCAGGCGGTCACCAGATCGTGGGTGAGGTTGTAATACCAGCCGGAACCGGCGCGGGGCATGCCAACGGAGAGGATAATCATGGGTTTCGAGGGGTCCTGAAGTTGTCTGTTCAGCCGGTTTTCCCGGTATAATACCGTGGAAAGGGCCTGAAAACCTGCGCGCTGCACGCCAGGGTTGTGCGGCGCCTTTGATCTGAACGCTCAATGCTCTATTTTGGAAAATACTGGAGGGACGTATGAATAAAGTGGTCAGTTTTCTATCCGGCCTGATCACCGGCGCGCTGCTGGGCGCTGCGGTGGCAATCCTGCTCGCCCCGGCCTCGGGCCATGAGCTGCGCGACCAGATGACCAACCGGGCGCGGCAGATCGAGATCGAGGTGAAGCAGGCCGCGGCCGCCCGCCGGGCCGAGCTCGAGCAGCAGCTCGACGCCCTGCGCACGCCCAGGCGAGAAAGCCAGTAACCAGAAATTCAAGTAAAAGCGGAAAATCCCGGAGTTAATGCGCAGGAGCGGGGCCCCCTTTACCGGGCGCCCCGCTCCTCCTTATCTGCCGCCCGCTAGCGCTCGAGCGTGAAGCGGTAGGCCGCCGGCTGGCGGGTGTAGCGGGTAGTCCCCACCACCACCAGCACATATTCGTCCACCCCGCCGCCAAATTCCAGGGAGATGTCAATGGCGTTGTCGGCCGGCAGCTCAAATTGCTGCACGCTGGTGGTATTCCCCTCGGCGATCAGCGCCAGGCGGAAGGTCTGCGGGAGCAGGTTCTGCAGGCGGGCCCAGCCGGAGGCCTCCCAGCCGCCGTCGTCCCCCTCGAAATCCGTCGCATAGCCGATCTCCGCGATGGAGACGTCGTCCAGCAGGAAGCCCTCGCCGTTCACCGCCATATCGGTGATGTATTCAAAGCGGACCTGCACCTTCTGCCCCGCAAACTGCGACAGGTCCACGCGCTCCTCGATCCACTGCGCCTGGCTCCCGCCGCCGCTCTTCCCGTTGTAAGCCCAGCCGAAGCTCGCCCCGGTGGGGTCCTCGTCCGTGCCGGAGGGGGTCTCCAGGATCTGCCAGTTCTCCCCATCGGTGGAGGCCACCAGGTAGAGGTAGTCGAAGTCCTCCTCCAGGTCGTACCAGGTCCAGTAGCTGAGGGTCACCGGGCCGTCCACCTCGCTCAGGTCGAACTCGCGGGTGAGGGTCACGTCCGAAGAGCTGCCCTTGTTGGACCAGAAGGCATAGCTGCCCGAATGGGGCTGTACCGGCACCACCCCCACCTGGATGGAGCCCTCGAAGTGCAGGCTGGCAGGCCCGCCGCAGCGGATGCGGATATAGTCGGCGCCGTACTGGCTGACCGAGCGGGTGTAGGTCTCTGTATCGCAGGAGTCGATGCTCTCGGTCTGCGAGACGCGCGGGGCGGCGCGGTAGTCCTCGTACCCGTAGCGCCCGTCGTCCAGCGAGGTGTCCTGCAGGTAGTTGGCCGCGGCCCAGTCTGCGATCACCTGGTCGGCGCTGACCGGCTCGTCGTCGAGCGGGTCGGTGATACCGAGCTGGTCCAGCACCTCGTCAATGCTGTCCAGCCCGTTGGATGGGTTCGCCACCACAGCCTGGGTGGCCTCGTCGCCGAAGCGGTCCAGGAAGTAGGCGGTGAACAGGAATGCGGCGCCGTAGTGCGGGGCCACCTGCTCCCGTTCGGTGGGCCAGTCGTTGAGCTGCAGGTCCGGGTTCAGAGAGAAGATGAAGTCGTGCCCGCCCACGCTGAAGCCGTTCAGGAACATCGCCAGGTCGGCGAAGCCCTCGTTGAGCCAGATCTCCTCGTTGCGGTCCAGGTTCCAGTGGATCATGTGCTGGAACTCGTGCGCCAGCACCCCCATGGAATACTCGTCGCTGAAGCTGGTGTGGTCGGCGCTGAAGACGAACATTTCGTGCCCGTTCGAGTATTCCACTGCCTCCGGATGGTAAGAATCCACCGAGGAGAAGTAGCCCGCCACGCTGCCGCCCAGGCCGCGGGTGTAGAGGATGTAAATATGCGGATCGCCGTCAATGCCCGGAGACCATTCCTCGCCGAAAAACTCCCGGTTGGTGGGGTAGATCTGCTCCTCGAAGGTGCTCGCCATCCCGGCCAGCTCGCGAGAGTCGAAGGAGAGCCCGTCCTGGATCCAGAAATAGGCGTGCTCGGTGACGTGCTGCAGGGTGGCGTCCACCTGGAAGTTCTCGTTGGTGTCCGAATCGCTGACCCAGAACTCGCGCGTATCGCCCACCTGCGCAGGCGAGGCCGGGGGCTGCAGGGTAGTCTGCACCACCTCGCGGCCCTCCAGCCGTTCTGCCAGCTCGTACAGGTCGGCCTCCGGGATCTCCACCGCTTTGAGGCGCTCCAGATTCTCGGACGGCCCTTCCGAAACGGGTACGGGGGTGCGCGTGGGCGTGGCGTCCAGCGGCTCTTCAGCCGTGGGCGCGCCGGACTCCGAGGAGGGGGTCGGCGTGAGCGCCTGCGCCTCCGGCGCGGTGGGTGAGGGGATGGGGGTGAGATCGGCGGGCCGGATCACCACGGGGGTGGAGCTCTCCTCGCCGGGGAAGTTCGGAACCTCCACGCCTCCCTGCCGGACCATAAACAACCATGCCCCGGCGGCCGCCATGCAGAGGCAGGCCAGGCAGAGCAGGCTGACTACGGCGATAACGATGGCGATAATCCAGTTGCGCGACATTCTTCTCCTGAAAGTAATTCGGGCCTCCCGCCGGGCAGGACGGCCTGCGGTCCGGGCGCGGAGACCAGATCCATCTATCTTCGCGGCTTTGTTGTGCCGGAGGGCGCGGCCGCCCAACGCAGCAAAACCATCTGGTAAATGTTTAGAAAAATCCGTTTTGAGGGCCGTTTCTCTCCAAATCTTGAGAACCCCCTGCCGCCTGAAGCCCAATCATACCAGCAACTGCGGGTCCCTGGTAGGTCCTGCCGCAAGCCGGGTGCGCGACCAATTACCCCCTTTTTTACAATTTCAGTGCTCCCCGCGCCCCTGCGGGAGGTACACCCAGGCCGCGGCGGTGATCAGGCCGAACACCACCCACATATTGGGAAGGGCGAAAGAATCGAAAGAAAAGGCCGAGAGCACAAAAGCGAAGACGCCCAGCAGCCCGGCTGTGCCCCAGGCCCGCTGGTCCGGGTCTGAGGCCAGGTACAGGAAGAGGGCGCAGCCCAGGATGGCGATGGGGAAGACCAGGAAGGCCGCTGTACCCACCAGCCCGGTCTCCGCCAGCAGGCGGAAGTAAAAGACCTTGGCGGTCACCAGGCGGTTGCGCCCCGCCTCCGGGGTGACGATGCGCAGCACCTCCGGCATGGCGGCCAGCTCCCGGTCGGGCATGCGCTCGGCGAAATAGAAGCCGAAATTGCCCGGGCCCACCCCGAAGAGCGGGTCTTCGACGTAGGTGTTGAATGCCCCGGTGCCGTAGATGAAGCGCGCCCCGAACCCCAGGTACTCGAAATAGCCGGACAGGGTGGGCCGCTCGAAATCCCGCCAGTAGCTCCACAGACGAGAGAAGAAGGCGTTTCTGCGCCCGGCGAGCAGCGCGCCCCCCACCAGGACGGCGATCACCAGGACAGCCTGCAGCAGGCGCAGGCCCCAGAGGCGCAGGGCCGGGCGCGGGGCCTCGCTCCGGCGGGCCCGGCTGCGGCCCCACTGCGGGCGGAAGAAAACCACGCAGGCGAAGGCCAGGGCTGCCAGGTTGATCAGCCCGGCGCGGGAGAAGGTGAAGACCAGCACCCCGATGGACCAGACCAGCAGTACCAGCTCCACGCTCAACCAGCGCCAGCGCTGCGGCCTGGGGAAGACGCTCTTGCCCGAGAGCACCGCCCCCAGCAGCCAGGGCATATACAGAAAGGTGATCTGCTCGGCAAACCAGTTCGGCTCGTAGGTCAGGCCCGAGACCCGGTCCTCGAACAGGCGGCGGGTGGAGATCAGGCGCTGCACCCGGCTCAGGAGCTGAAAAAGCTGCGGCTGGTAGCGAAAGACCGAGACGGCCTGCAGAGAGCCCCAGCCCAGGGCCAGGACCAATCCGGCATACAGGGCGCGCAGGCTAAAGCGCAGGTCCTGCGGGCTGCGCGGCAGCAGGCTGGCAGCCAGGTAAAAGGCCAGCCCCAGCCCCAGGGTGATCAGCGCCCGCAGGAGGCGCGCTTCCACCGTGATGCCGAGCGCCGGGTCAATGCCGCGCAGCAGGGAGAGCAGCGAGGAGCCCAGGGCGGCGAGCACGAAGGGCAGGACCGCCAGGCAGGTGCGCGGCAGCCCGCCGCGCAGCAGGCGCGGCAGGACCGCGATCAGCAGCAGCACCGCCAGCGGGTAGATCGAGAGCGGCCGCACCAGGGCCCCGCCGCCGATCGCCGGGGGGAAGAAGGGAAAGCTGGTGACCGGCAGGCAGACCAGGAAGAGCGCCCAGGCGGTCTTCTCCACCAGGGCCAGGAGGTTCCGCCGGGGAGGAGGCAGGGCTGCGGTCACCGCCCGCCTCCCGCGCCGGGGTAGGCCTCCCGGCGCGCCGCCGCTTCCCGCGCCCGGGCCGCCCCTGCCAGCGGGCGCGCCAGCCAGAGCAGGCCCCAGGCCAGCAGACCCAGCAGGGCCCCGACCAGGGCCGTCAGCGCGCCGGGGCGCACCGCCCGGGCCTGGGGCTCCCCGGGCAGCGGCTCGACCTGCACGTAGGCGGTGAGGCCCGAGGAGGTCAGGTAGGCGGTCTCGTGCTGCTGGTAAACCGCGGCGTGCTCGCTTTCGGCCTGCGCCAGCCGGGCCTGCACGGCCTGCAGCTCATCCCCGGCGTAGACCAGCGCCCGCTCCACCCAGGGCAGGCCCTCGGAGACGGGGCTGCCCGTGGAGGGCGCCTCCTCCAGCAGAGACTGCCCGGCAGGGTCCGCCCCGGCGAGGCGCGAGACCAGCGCCAGCAGGCGCCAGCGTTCCAGCTCTTCCAGCGGCCTGCCCGCACCGGCGGCCTCGGCCTGCCAGGCTTCCAGAGCGGCCTGCGCCTGAGAGATGCCGGCGGCGCGCTGCGCCAGGTCCACTTTTTCGTTCGCCAGGCGGCGGCTGCGGGCCTCCAGGTCCAGCATCACCTGGGCGTGCCCGGCGGCCGCCTCCACCCAATCCACCACGGCCGCCCCCCAGGCGCGGGCCAGGGCTTCCGCCCGGGCCGGGTCCCGGTCCTCCGCCGCCAGCCGCCACTTGCCCGCGTTGCGCCAGTAGGCGTGCAGCTGCGGACGCAGGTCGGCCGGAGCCGTCCCCTCCCAGGAGGGGTCCTGCTCCCGCAGGCGGGCCAGCGTACCCTCCAGCACCCCGTCCGAGACGATGAAGAGGTTCAGGGTGTCCATCTGCCAGTTTTTGTAGTCGTCCGGGTTGCGGAAGATGGCGTCGCTGTTGTACATCACGTTCAGGCCGCTCTCCGCCCGGTAGGGAGTGGGCAGCAGGTAAGCCGCTCCCCAGCCCAGCAGCGCCCCGAGCAGGAAGGCCAGCAGGGGCAGGGGCCAGGCGTGGGTGAGAGCCAGGATTTCCTCGCGCAGTCGCCATTCAGTAAGCATGATTCGGTCCATAAAAAGAGGGGGATGTTCTGCCGCCTGCGCGGCGGAGCCGGGCGGCGGCAGCAAGATGGGTCTTGATCAGGCCGGGGGCAGGCGTTCGGGCAGCGTCTCTTCCTTGAAAATCTCTCTTTTGGCCGGAGAGAAACTGCGCTCCAGCAGCACCAGCGAGACGGCAGCCAGCGCCAGGACGGCGGCGAAGATCAGGTTGGCGAACAGGGGCGGCAGGCTGAGGGCGATGAAAGCCAGGCAGCCCAGGAGCAGGGCCGCGATGTGCATGGTCGCCACCGCCCGGTTGCTGCTCATGCCCAGCGCCACCAGGCGGTGGTAGGTGTGGTCCATGGCGCCCTTATACACCGGCACCCCCCGCCGCAGGCGGGAGACCACCACCAGGGTGGTGTCGAAGATGGGCACCCCCACCAGCAGGATGGGCACGTACCAGGAGGCCAGCGGGGAGAAGCCGACCGGGTTGTAGGCGATGCCCAGCGCCGCCAGGCTGAACCCCAGGTACTGGGCGCCGGAATCGCCCACGAAGTAGTAGGCCGGGGAGGTGTTGAAGTAGTAGGAGCCCAGGCAGGCGCCCAGCAGGATGGTGCTGAAGAGCGAGAGGTCGCCCTGCCCGGAATCGATGGAGACCAGCATAAAGAAGGCGGAGGCCATCCCCGCCACGCCCAGGGCCAGGCCGTCCATGCTGTCCACGAAGTTGTAGGCGTTGGTGATGCCCACCATCCAGAAAAGGGTGAGAGGGAAATCCAGCCAGGGGTTCCCGAAAATGCGCACGTGCACGCCCAGGGCGATCAGCGCCGCAGACGCCAGGAGCTGTCCCGCCAGCTTCCAGGCCGGGGGCAGGCGGTAGGCGTCGTCGAGCAGCCCGAAGACGAAGATGATGCCCCCCGAGAGCAGGATGGCGGGGACGGAGCCCAGGCGGTACACCCCTTCCGTCAGGCTCAGGATCAGGGCCGCGCTGAAGAGCACCAGCCCGCCCGCCACCGGCACGCTGTTCCTGTGCTGCTTGTGCGTCTCCGCGCCGGGCACGTCCACCAGACCCAGGCGGCGGGCGAGCAGCAGGCAGACCGGGCCCAGGGCCAGCGTGATCAGGCAGGCGAAAAAGATCACCCGGAAGGTGACGAAGGTGTTCATGGAGAAGCGCCCCACTCCCGCCCGTAAACCGCCAGTGTGGCCGCGTTCACCCGGGCTGTGGTGAAGCCGTCGAGCACAATGCGGCGCCCCTCGGCGCCCATCCGGCCCCGCAGGCCGGGGTCGGAGGCCAGCCGCTCCAGGGCCTGCGCCAGGGAGGCCGCATCGCCGGGCGGGACCACCAGGCCGTTCACCTCGTGGCGGGCGATCTCCCGGCATCCGGGGCTGTCGCTCGCCACCACCGGGCGCCCGCAGGCCGCCGCCTCCAGCAGCACCGTGGGCACCCCCTCGGCGTACATGGTGGGCATGGCGACGATGTGGCTGCGGGCATAGGCGGCGTTCATGTCCGTCTGCCAGCCCCACCACTCCACCAGGCCCTCCCGCGCCCAGCCCCGCAGGGTCTCCTCCGGGATCGAGCCCGGGTTGCCGGGGTCCGGCTCGCCTGCCAGGGCCACGCGCAGCGGGCTCCCGCCCTGCAGGCGGCGGGCCGCTTCCACCAGCAGCCCCACCCCCTTATCCCACAGCAGGCGGCCCGAAAACAGGATCACCGGGGCGCCCTCGGGCTCGGGGGCGGGCCGGAAGCGTTCCGGGTCCACGCCCACGCCCGGGATGTGGAAGGCCTGCGCCGGGGTGATGAACTTCTCCGCCAGAAAATAGTCCCGGTCTGCCCCGTTCTCGAAGATCACCGCCGTATCGGGGCGGTTCAGGGCCAGGCGGTACAGGCGGCGCACCCCGCCCTTGAGCAGGCGGGCGCGGGCGTCTTTGCCCGAGAAGATATAGCCCCGCCCGGTGATGGAATTGACCACCCGCGCCCCCGGCACGGCGCGCGCCGCCAGGGTGCCGTAGAGCACCGGTTTGATGGTGTGGTGGTGAACCAGGTCGGGCTGCTCCTGGCGGTAGAGGCGCGCCAGCCGCAGCGTTGCCCCCAATTCCAGCCAGGGAGCCAGGGTCTGCCGCCCGACCTCCCAGCGGCGCCAGGGGAAGCCGCGCCGGTCGAAATCGCGGGTGTACTTCCCGGCAGGGGAGACCAGCACCACCTCGTGCCCCTGCTCGCGCAGAAAACAGGCCAGGTCCAGGCGGTAATTGTAGAGATACCAGTCGGTATTGGCGGCCAGGATGATCTTAGCCATCGGCGAGCAGCTCCCGGTACAGGCCCAGCACCCGCTTCTCCATTTCGGCCCAACTGTAGGTGCTCTCGTACACCCGGCGGGCGTTCTCGCCCAGACTGCGGCGCAGGCCGGGGTCCGCCTCCAGGCGCGCCAGGGCGGCCTCCAGGGCCTGCACCTCGCCGTACGGCACCACCAGCCCGCAGTTCGCGGCGGTGATCAGGCGGTCCATATGGGTGTCTCGCGCCACGATCACCGGCTTTCCCAGCATCATGGCCTCGAAAACCTTGTTGGGGCTGGCGTAGCGGTGGTTGGGGATGGCGGGATCATAGGTGGCGAAGAGCGCGTCCGCCGCCAGGCTGAGCTGCAGGGCCTGGCGGTAGGGGATGCGCCCGTGCCAGGTCACGTTGGGCATGGCCGCGATGCGCTCGCGGATCAGGGCTTCGTCCCCGCCGAAGCCCGCCAGGTCGAGCCGCCAGGTGGGGCGGCGCTCCAGCACCTGCAGCAGCTCGAAAATGCCCCGCTCCACCTGCAGCAGCCCGACGTAGCACAGGCGCAGGCCCGTATCCCCGGCCTCTGGCGGCGCTTCCAGCCCGGCGCGCAGGTCCTCCGGGCTGTTGTACACCACCGTGCAGCGCCGCGGCGCCGAGCCCCGGATCTGCTCCCGGCGCGAGTCGTCCGCCAGGATGAGGGCATCGGCCCGGTCGATGGCCCCCAGGTCGGCGCGGCGGATGGCGCGCACCAGCGGCCGGGGGGTGGCGCGCAGGTGGTCGGCGTAGAAATCGAAAATATCGTACACCACCCGCTTGCCCCACAGCCGCTTCGCCAGCAGGGCCGGCAGGATGGTGTCGAAATCGCAGGCATGGATCACGTCGTAGGCGCGGCGGTTGCGCCGCAGCCAGCCCCACAGCCCCCACTGCCAGCGCAGCAGGTTGGGGAGGTTCGCCAGCCCGCGGCCGAACTCGGCCCGGATGGGCAGGCGCTCGATCTGCAGGCCGTTCTCCAGGGCGCGCGCGGGCAGGCTGGCGCTGCGGTCCCAGCCGAGCAGGTGGACCGTGTAGCCCGCCCCGAGCAGGGCCCGGGCGATCTTTTCAACCCGGGGATCGGGGGCCAGGGGATTCGAACGGCAGATGAGAATGCGGGCGCTCACGTTCCGGGCAGGGCCTCATCCGGGTGGGGCTGCGGGCGGGCGGCCGGCGGGTCCCCGGCGGCCAGGGCGGCGATCTCCTCCGGGGCCAGGGCGCGCGGGTACAGGCGTACGTCCGCCAGCTCCACCCCTTCCGGGACCGCCAGCAGGGTGGGCGGGACGTTCACGGCCACCGAGCCGTCCTCCTGCTGCACCAGCTCCCCGCTCCAGGCGGAGGGGCGCATCCCCAGGGCGAGCTGGGCCGGCAGGGCGCTCCCGTCGTCGTAGCGCCGGTCATAGCGCCGCTCGCCCGCCAGCCCGGCGCCGGTGTACAGGCGCAGCAGGCCGCGCGGGTAGCCCTCCCAGGTGGCGGTCACCCGCCGCCATTCGTTTTCGGGCAGGCAGGGCGCGGAGTCCTCCCCGGGCTCTCCCGAGGCGCAGAGCGGCGCGGTCACCTCGGGGAAGGTGGAGCGCCCGCTGGAGGGGTCGAAGGCCTTGCGGTTGCCGCCGGCGCGGGCTGCCAGCCAGCGGGCCGCGCCCCCGATCTCCCGGTCAATATAGAGCACGTAGCGGCTATCGTCGCTGTGGAACAGGGCGCACATCTCGCGCGGCTCTCCCGGCGACACTTTGAGCCACAGGGAGAGGCTCCCGGCCTCCACATTCATGATCCCCCGGGCCGAGTACACCTGCCCCAGCTCGGGCAGGGCGGCGTAATCCCCCGCCCCGGCCTCCCGGGCGGAGAGCAGGGGGACGGCAGCCGGCTGGCGCGCCGGGGCAGGCCCGAGCGGGTTCTGGCGCGCCGGGTCGGGGGGCATGTACCGGTCGATCACCTCCGGCGCGGGGCCGAGCGCCCGGGCCTGGCCCGTGTCCAGCCACAGCACCCGGTCGCAGAAGCTCTCCACCGTGGCCAGGGAGTGGGAGACGAAAACGATGGTCGTCCCCTGGCTCTGGAAGCTGAACATGCGCTCCAGGCATTTCTCCTGGAAGCGGGTATCGCCCACCGAGAGCACCTCGTCCACCAGCAGGATGTCCGGGCGCACCGAGGTGGCCACGCTGAACCCCAGGCGGGCCACCATGCCGGTGGAATAGGTGCGCAGGGGGGCGTTGATGAAGTCGTGGATCTCGGCGAAGTCCACGATGGAGTCGAAGAGGCTCTCGCTCTCGCGGCGGGTGAGGCCGAGCAGGGCCAGGTTCAGGAAGACGTTCTCCCGCCCGGTCAGCTCGGGGTGGAAGCCGCCGCCCAGCTCGAGCAGGGGCGCGATGCGGCCGCGCATCACCACCCGGCCCGTAGTCGGGTGCAGCACCCGGGCCATCACCTTGAGCATGGTGCTCTTCCCGGCCCCGTTGCGGCCGATCACGCCCAGCACCTCGCCCCGGCGCAGGCTGAAGCTGACCCCCCGCAGAGCCCAGAACTCCTGGTACGACAGGCGGCGCTGCAGCCAGCGGATGGCGTACTCTTTCAGCCCGGAGACGCGCTCGTGCGGCAGGCGGTAGCGCACCGAGACGTTTTCGAACAGGATGGCGGGCTCTTCCGTCCCGCTTTCCGGCTGCGGCCGGGCCGGGAGGTCAGATGCGGTAGGCATATTCATTGATCCTGGCGGTGAAGACGTAGCCGCCCAGGGCCAGGGCCCCCAGGGCGCAGCCGCCGGCGATCAGCCAGGTCTCCAGAGCGGGCAGGCTGCCCGCCAGCAGCGGCTGGCGGAAGAGCTCCACCATATGATACAGGGGGTTGAGCTTGAGCAGCGGCTGCCAGGCTTCGGGCACGGTCTCAAGCGGGTAGATGATGGGGGTGGCGTACATCCAGATTGTCAGGGCCACCTCGTAGACCGGGAGCATATCCGCAAAGTACACCGCGGCGGTGGACAGGAGCAGCCCCAGCCCCAGGGTGAACAGAGCCAGCAGCAGCACGGAGAGCGGCAGCACCAGGGCGGCGGGCCGCAGCGGCACCCCCAGCAGCAGGGTGATCACGAGCAGGGGGAGCATGGCGATGCCCAGGTCCGCCAGCCCGGTCAGCATCGAGGCGACCGGGAAGACCGACTTGGGCACGTAAATGCGGGAGAGGAGCTGCCCGCTCCAGAGCATCTCGCCCATGGCCCCGCTGGTGGCGCTGGAGAAGAAGCGCCACACCGTCAGGCCGGAGAGCACGTACACCGAGTAGGGGTAGCTCTGTTCGGCGGAGAAGCGCACGATCTGGGAGAAAACCACGGTCAGCACCAGCATGGTCAGCAGGGGGTTGAGCATGGTCCAGACCACGCCCAGCACCGAACGCTTGTAGCGCGTTTTGATCGCCCGGGCCACGAACTGCATCACCAACTCCCGGTAGCGGTACAGGGCTTGCAGCTCCTCGACCAGGGGGTGCGGGCGGCGGGCGGTGTCGTAAATTTCTGCCTCCCGGGTTTCGGGGGCCGCTCTCTGGGGCAGGCTTTTTCCAAAAATGCTCATAAGTTATTTTAGAACCAGATAGCCGCCGGCCATCAATAAAAGGATCCCCAGGACCCGGGACAGCTCGACGGGCCGCGGCGTAACGCCCAACCAGCCGAACGTGTCCAGCAGCACGCCGGTCAGGAGCTGCCCGATGATAATCAGCATCAACATGGCGGTTGCGCCCAGCCGGGGCAGGGTAACATTGATCGTCTGGTACAAGACAAGGCCAAAAAAGCCCGCTCCCAGCATATACCAGGGCAAACTGGCCCAGTTTTGAATTTTTTCACCTCCCCGGAAAACCAGTAAAATTAAGGAGAGGATCAGTCCACTCAGATGGACAATCACACTGCTGGCGGTCCCGCCAATTCTCTGTCCCATCGCCCCGGCAATGGGCGACTGCAGCCCCACCGCAACACCGCCAATTAATCCGATGATCAGAACCAGCACGGGTTCGAGCATAGCTTAGCCTCCTGAGGCTGGAGCACGCCCCGATCCACCTGCGCCCTTGAAAATACAGCGGGTGAGGAAGGATACACGGGCCAGAAGTGTTGGATTAGCTGTTCGAGGGCGCTGTGGTTCGCCTGGATTTCATATGGTATCACAGAATGAAATGGAACGTGCGGGCCCGGCCAGCCTGCCGAAGACCGCCCTGCTAACCGGCGCGGCGCTGGTCAGCTTTTACGCTGCCCTGGTCATGGTCTCGACCGGGCTGTTCTTTGCCGGGGGCTCCATGGCGCAGCCCGGCGCGCTGCTCCTGCTGCTGCCGCCTGCCGCCTGCGCGGCCGCTTACCTGCTCCTGGGCCATTTCTCCCTGCGCCTGAGCCGGACCTGGCTGGCGGCGGGGCTGCTCGCCCTGCTGCTGGTCTTCGCCGCTTCCACCCTGCTCTCCACCTACCTGCTGGATATCTCCTGGGACGGGCGCGATTACCACCAGAAAGCCATCTACCGCCTGGCGCAGGGCTGGAACCCCCTGCAAACCACGCTGGAGCCGCAGCAGGTGTATTACAACGTGTGGCTGAACCATTACCCCAAGGGGGCCTGGATCGGGGCGGCCTGGTTCTACCGCCTGACGGGGGAGATCGAGAGCGGGAAAGCGCTGAACCTGATCGCCATCGCGGCCGTGTTCTGCCTGGCGCTGGCCTATTTCCTGGAGCTGGGGCGCTGGCGCACCTGGGAGAGCGCCCTGCTCGCCCTGCTCCTGGCAGGCAACCCGGTGGCCCTGACCCAGGCTTTCAATTTCTACCTGGACGGGCAGGTCAGCTCTTTCTTCCTCATCACCGGCCTGCTGCTCCTGCTCTGCCTGCGGCAGGCCAGGCTGGGCCGGGCGGGTGCGACCGCCCTGGTCGCCCTGGCGGCCTCCCTGGTGGTGGGCCTGAACCTGAAGTTCACCGCCGCCGCCTACCTGGGGATCGCCTGCCTGCTCCTGCTCCTGCCCGGCCTGGTGCGGCGGGGCAGCCTGCGCCGGCAGGTCCCCATCTGGGCCGCCCTGGTCATCGGGGGCCTGCTCGGCGGCCTCTTCGCCGGGTACAACCCCTACCTCACCAACTGGACCCGCTACGGGCACCCGTTTTACCCCACCTTCGGCGAAAACGATTACAACCTGGCCTACGTGATCAGCAACCAGATGCCCGAGCGTTTCATGCAGCAGAGCGCGCTGCGCAAGCTGCTGGTCTCGGTGTTCTCCAGCTCGCAGAACGACCACCAGCGGCTCGCCGGGCCGTTCAAGCCGCCTTTCCGGGTCTCGCTGGCCGAGGTCAGGATCTTCCGGGCGGCGGACGTGCGCATCGGGGGCTGGGGACCCCTGTTCGGGACCCTGCTGCTGCTGGTCCTGCCGGGGCTGTTCCTGGTCTACCGGGAGCGGTCGCGCCCGGCGCAGGCCTCCCTGGCCCTGCTGGCCGTCGTCTCCGCCACCCTGCTGCCGAATCCGGAAGCCTGGTGGGCGCGCTACGCGCCCCAGCTCTGGCTGGGGGCGGCCGTCCCGCTGGCGGCCCTGCTGGCCTGCCGGGGCAGGGCGGCCCGGCTTTACGCCTGGCTGTGCCTGGCCCTGGCGCTGGCGAATCTGGCGCTGGTGGGGGCGGGGGCCTGGGGCGCGAGCCTGCGCGAGAGCGTGCGTATCCGCGCACGGCTGGAGACCCTGGCGCGGCAGGGCGCGGAGGTTCTGGTCTTCTACGGGCCGCTCGACGCGGTAGAACACCGGCTGCGCAGCTACGGGATCCCGTTTCAGGTAGTGGGAGCGGCGGAAGCGCTGCCCTGCCCCGAGGAGCTGGAGCCCGGGGTGCTGGTCTCGCTCAGGCGTTGTGCTCCAGCGCCTGCAGGAGCTGGCGGGCGCGCGCTTCCCAGGTATTCTCCTGCGCCACCGAGCGCAGCAGTTGGATATGGTCCGGATCGTCCTGCAGGCGCAGCGCCTCGTCCAGTTTCGCGGCGAAATCCTGCGCGTCCGAGGCCACCAGCACGCCCGGGTACTGCCGGCTCTCGTCCATGGCGGTGATCACCACCGGTTTCCCCGCCGCCATGTACTCGAACAATTTCAGGGGCGAGGTGGCGTGGGTGATGCGGTTGAGCTGGAAGGGGATGGTGGCGACCGAGAAGCAGCGCAGGTAGGCGGGCAGCGCGGCGTAGGCCTTCACCCCCAGCCAGTGGACGTTGGGCCGGTTGACCAGCTCCGGGGAGAGGGTGCGGTCGTAGTCCGGGCCGATCAGCACGAAGGACAGGTCGGGCCTCAGCCCGGCGACCTGAGCCAGCAGGGGGTAATCGAACCAGCGCGCCAGGGCCCCGTAATAGCCGATGATGGGTTTCCCCTCGTGCAGGATGGGCAGCAGGTCGGGGGGCGGGGGCGCGCCGGCCTGCGTTTCCCCTGCGAAATGGTCGTAATCCACCCCGTTGGGGCAGAGCAGGGCGTCCTCCCGCACGGCGGACACCTCGCGGTACAGGTGCCGGGCGGTGGCGGAGACCACGGCCGCGCTGCGTACCAGCCGGGCGTGGTCCTTGCGCATCTGGGCGTGGTCGCCCCAGAAGGTCTCGATCTCGTCCACGTAATCGTAGATCACCCGGGGAGACTGGAAAGCCCCCTCGAACTTGCGGTTCCAGGTGAGCAGGTAAATCGCCGGGCTCTGCATGCGCCAGAAGGTCTCCACCGGCACGCTGCAGAGGAAGAGGCCCTCCTCCAGGGCCTGAAACGCCGGCGCGCCCCGGTCCGGTTTCGGCTGCAGGTAGAAGACCGCCGCCCCGGCCCGCGCCAGGGCGATGGCGAGCTGCTGCGGGCGCTGGAAGAGCTGGGTGTGCCAGTCCAGGCTGGGCGGGAAGACGATCACCGGGCGCGAGGCCGGCAGGCGCCTCAGGACGGCCTCCAGCTCCTCCCGGTAGGGCGCGGCGCGGCGGGCGCGCGCCCCCCAGGCGGCCCGGCGCAGGGGGTCCAGAATGAAGGGGGGCAGCAGGCGGCGGGCGAGCCCGGAGGGGCCCAGCTCGCGCAGGCGCGCGTACAGCCCTCCGGCGCGGCGCAGCCAGGCGGGGCGGCTTCGCCGGGCTTCCGGCGGGTTAGGTTGTTTTGGGTCTGCCTGTGGGGGCATAGGATTGAGGGATCGTGAAAACGGGGAAATTGAAAGTGGCTGCCCGGGTCGTAGAACCGCCCCGGACAACCACGATTTTTGCCTGAAAGAGTTGAAGCGCGGCTTACTCGCCGGCCTGCATCAGTTCAACCGGTCCCAGGTAATCGAAGCCGGGCCCGGTGACCGCGTCCCGGTAGCCCGGGTAGCGGCGGTTGGGGGTGAAGAAGGCCAGGTCGCAGACGCTGTCGTCTTTGTTGAAGTACAGGATGCCGCGCAGGCCTTCCGTCTCCGCCAGCAGGGTGTAGTTATGGCGGAACCACTCGTTCTTGGCCTCGGCGTCCCGGCCCGAGCCGGTGGCGGAGGAGGTGGCGAACTGGGTCAGGAAGATGGGCGTCCCCGGGGCCATGGCCCGCATGCGCTCGATATAGGGCAGGGCGATGGTATCCACGTGGGCCCAGTCGGGTTTCTGGCCCGGGTAGGGGCAGTGCCCGTAATTGTAAGCGCTGAAGCCGACCGCATCCACCCACTGGTGGCCCGGGTAGTAATTCTCGAAGTCGTCCTCGGGCTTGCTCCAGCCGTTGGGGGCGAAGACCCAGCGCACGGACTCGTCCGGCACCCCTTCCTGCGCGAACAGGTTGACCATGCGCATGAACGCGGCCTTGAAGTTCGCCGGGTCCAGCCCGTAGCTGGTCCACTCGCCGTTCATCTCGGGCAGGGGGGCGATATACACCAGCCGCCGCCCGCCCTCGGCGTAGGCCCGCACCGCGCTGGCCCAGTTGCGCAGGTGCCCGTCCGCCGACCCGCGGGCGATGTCCCGGGCGGTGGCGGTGGTCATCAGGTTGATGAAGGGGGTGTAACCGCTCTCCCAGGGCACGATCATCTGCTTGTAGATGTTGTTGTACGACTCGGTCAGGCCGATAAAGGTGGCGCTGATGGTCAGCTTCAGGCCGGACCAGTTGCTCAGCGCGTCCAGCTCGTTCTCCATGGTGGATTCCAGCCCCTGCCACCCCTGGGGGTAGACGCCGACCACCACCGGATCGCGGGGCGGGCGGTAACCGTTGAGGGCGTTGGGCAGGTAGAGCGTGCGCGTGCGCCTCTGGTCGGGCTGTTGGGGCTCGCCCTGCCGGGGCGGGGCGGCCTGGGCCGGGAGGAGCGGGCTGAAGGCCACGCACAGCAGCAGGGTGAGAAACAGGCTCTTTCGGAAAATAACGGTACGCATCAGATTTATCATCTTGGATCAACCACTTTTCTACCCGGCTGCGCCCTGTACGGGCGCTTCCGGGGAAATTACCGGGTGAGTGTAACCCAAAATGTACCATCAGATGCGTACGGGTAGGGATAGCCCGTCTGTACTACGAAGGTTTTATATTACATAATTGTCAGGTGAGGCGCAGGCTGTGTGCGGCCTGTGCGGCGAGACCGGCGCACACGCGAGAATACCCTCAGGGACGCTCGCCGGAGGCGGCGGCGCGGAATACCTTCACGTAGGCTTCCAGGGTGTTCTCGATGCGGAAGTGCTCGCGGGCGTAGGCCTGGATCTCCGGGCGGCGGGCCTCCCAGGCCTCCCGCTCCGCCACCAGCCGGTCCATGGCCTGCACCAGGGCGGCGCTGTTGCGCTGGCGCTCGCGCGGGATCATAGCGGAGATCGCCTCGCGGGTGAGGTTGATCGGCTCGCTGACCGGGTTCGGGGTGACGATGCCGCGCTCCCCCTGGCGGCCCACCAGCTCCCAGGCGCTGCCGCAGTCGCTGTGGATGAGGGGCGTCCCGGCCAGCAGGGCCTCGGTGGCCGCCAGGCTCCAGCCCTCGGAGAAGGAGTTGAGCACGAAAGCGTCGGCGGCGGAGAGCAGGCGCCCGATATCCTGGCGGAACTCCTGCAGCTCGATGCGCTCCCGGACCGGCAGGCGCGCCTGGTAGGCGCGCAGGCGGGCCAGGTAGTCGGGGCTGGCCGCGCCCCCGGCGCAGAGCAGGCGGGCCTGGGGCCTGCGCTTCGCCACTTCGGCGAAGGCGGAGAGGATGCCGAGCTGGTTCTTGGCGCCGTCGTAGCTCGCCAGGCACAGGAAGAGAAAATCCTCCGGGGCCAGGTCCAGGGCGTGCCGCGCCGCCTGTCTCTCCTCCAGCGCCAGGCGCCCGGCGTCAATCCCGTTCGGGACCACCGCCACCCAGGCGGGGTCCAGGGCGCGGTTCCACTTCAGGTAGTAGCGCCGGGTGTTCTCGCTGGTGGCCAGGGCGCGGGTGAAGAAGCGGCTGCGGCGGGCCTCGTTCTCCCAGGCCTCGCGGTCCAGCCAGATATAGGAGCTGTGGATGGTCTCGACCACCGGCAGCCCGAGGGCGGCCGCAGCCTGCAGGCTCTCCAGGCCGGCCCAGTGCGAGTTGACCACCTGGGGTTTCTCCCGCTGCAGGATCTTCTGCAGCAGGGGCAGGTCTCCATCGGCGATATAGACCTGCACGCCGGCCTGGCGCAGGGCGCTGGCGGTCTCCCCGCCCCTGTGGACGCAGAGCACGAAGGTCTCGGCGCCGCACTCGGGCAGGCGGCGGGCGAACTGGGCCACCAGCTCCTCCAGGCCGCCCTTGTCCAGGCTGTCCACCAGCAGGGCGGCCTTCAGCGGGGCCGGGGCGGCGGCCGCCGCGGGCTCCGCGGCCGGGGCGGGCGCCCAGGGCTGCGGGGCGCTGGCGGGGGGCGGCTGGATCCCGAAATCGGGGCGCGGGAGGGAGAACTCCTGGCCGGCCGCATCCGCCAGGCGCAGCAGGCGCTCCAGCACTCCGCCCGGCGTCCAGTCCGCCAGCCAGCGGTCGAGCAGGTCGGGGTCCATACCCGCCCGCAGGCCCTGGACGAAGAGCAGGGAGTCGTCGGGCGGGTCGAAGGCGAACTGGTACGGGGCGGGGAGGAAGGGGAAGCCGCGCGGGGCCAGCAGGGGGCGCCCGGCGGCATAGGCCAGGGCCAGCAGGCTGCGGTAGGCGTGCGCGGGGAAGGCCCCGGCGGCGGGCGGGAGCCAGAAGGCGTCGAAGCAGGCGTAGAGCGGGTAGGCCTCGCCAAAGGGGCGCGGGTCGAGGTAGACCGCGTTCTCCAGCCCGGCGGCCAGCTCGCGCCCGGTCTCCAGGCCGGCGGCTCCGGGAAGGTCGGCGAAGACGAAGAAAACGGCGGGGTTCTTCTCGATCACCTCCCGGGCGCGAGCCAGGTCCAGCGGCAGCCCGGACAGGTTCCAGTGCAGGCCGAGGACGGGGCGCTCGCCCGCCTGGGGGAACTCCCAGGTGTTCTTGCGGTGCTGGCGCGCCTTCCAGGCCTGGGGGTGGATCTCCACCCCGGCCCAGAGCTCCAGGCTGCGCTCCCCGGCTCCCTCCTGCCAGCAGAGCTGCCAGCTTTCCGCCAGGCGGCGGGCGTAGAGCTTCTCGCCCGCCCGCCCGGCCCCGGCCGTCACCCGCAGGGATTTGGCCCCGGCGGGCGGGCGGGCCTGGATATCCAGCGCCAGGGAGGCGGCTGCGGCGCGCACGCGCTCCGCTGCCTCGGGGGCCAGGCTCTCGTCCAGCGAAAGGGTCCAGCGCCTGCGGGAGAATTCCCGCCGCCCGGCCTCGTAGGCCATCAGGTTCTCGATGCGCCGCTGGTGGGCGGCGCGCTCGGCCTCCTGCGAGAGGATCTCGTGCGACATGGTGCGGCGGTGCACGCGGTAATAGTAGAGCGGTTCCGTGTTGCGCAGGTGCCGGAAGGGGCCGGCTTTCTGCAGCCGCAGCCAGAAATCGTAGTCCTCCAGGCCGCGCAGGTCGTCGGCGTAGCGCCCGCCCAGGGCGCCGGCCGCCTCCCGGCGGTACAGGAAGCAGGCGTTGATGTAGTTGTCGGCTTCAAAGCCCAGGGCGCGGGCGTCCTGGTACAGGCGCAGCACCTCGGGGCGCGCCGGGTCCTGGTTCTGCGGGCGGTGGGTCTCGTCCTGCAGGGGCTTTCCGGCCTCGTTGATCAGCGAGACGTCTGCGTACACCAGCACGGCCTCCGGGTGCTCCAGCAGAGCGCGCACCATGCGCTCGATGGCGGTGGGGCCGAGCAGGTTGTCGGAGGAGGACCAGGTGATAAATTCGCCCGAGGCGAAGGCGTGGGCGTGGGTCAGGGCGCGGGGCAGCTTCTGGTTGGGCTGGCGGTAAATGCGCACGCGCGGGTTGCGCGCCAGGCGGCGCAGGACCGGCTCGATCTCGTCGGTAGAGCCGTCATCCAGGATGATCAGCTCGACGAAGGGGTACGAGCCGTACAGGACGCTGTGGGCGGCCCCTTCGAGCATATCGGCGTGGTTGTAGACCGGCAGGATGACCGAGACCAGAGGCCAGGGGAAGCGGTCCACCTGCCCGCCCAGCCCGGCTTCCACGCCGCCCAGGGCGGCGGGGGCCGACAGGGCCGGGATCTGAGGCTTTTCCGGCCGGAGCAGGTCGCGGGCCTCGCGCGCCGCGGCCCGCAGGCGGGCGGGCCGGAAGTCGCGCAGCGAGCCCAGCGCCAGGCGGAAGAAGCGCTCCCGCCGGCTCCCCTCCGGGACCAGACGGCGGCGCAGGCGCAGCAGGGACTGCAGGAAGGCCCAGCCGTTGCTCTCGTAGATCCAGCGCAGCTCGGCGCTCTTGGCGTTGAGCTGCTCCTCCACGAGCTGCAGGTTGTGCTCCCGGTCGGCGATCACGTCGTTGAGCCACAGCACGCTGTCCAGGCTGCCGCGCAGGTGCTCGGGCAGCAGCTCCTCCCGCGGGCGGTGCGGGATCCAGCGCCGCCCCCATTTCTCCTCGAATTTCGCCAGGTTGCGGCGGAACAGGTCCCAGTAATCGGCGCGCGCCAGTTTGGAGAAGCTGGCGCTGCCCCAGTGGTGGACGAAAACGTCCTCCACGCACAGGATGCGGTAGCCCGCCTCCCGCAGGCGCAGGGCGTAGTCGTCGTCCTCGAACATTCCGGCGCCGAAGCGCTCGTCCAGGGGGCCGACCTGCTCGAAGACCTCGCGCCGCAGGGCCGCGCACTGCAGGGGGAGCATGGCGATCTCGAAGGCCTCCCCGGCGTGGGCGCGGGTATATTCCGCTGCAAAGCGCTCCATCTCCTCCAGGTCCTCGTAACCGGCGCGGATGCGGGTCTCGTTGGCGGATGAATTGGTGACCGGGCCGGCCATGCCCACCGTGGGGTCCTCCAGGCGGCGCAGGAGGCCGGGCAGCCAGCCGGGGGTGACCACAATATCGTTGTTGAGGAAGACCAGATACTCTCCCTGCGCCTCAGCCGCCCCCAGGTTGTTGCCGCGGGCGAAACCCAGGTTGGTGCGGTTGAGCAGGACCCGGACGTTGAGGCGCTCCTGGGCGTAGGCGCGCAGAAACTGCGGGGTCTCGTCCTGGGAGGCGTTGTCCACCAGGATGACCTCGTAGGAGAGTTCCCCGCTGTGCCGTTCGATGGACTCCAGGCACAGGCGGGTGTATTCCAGGTTGTTGTAGGTGAGGATGATGAGGCTGGCGGAATAGGTCATGGATAAAAACAATGTCTGCTGCAATCGGGCATGGTGCGAGGCACTTTTTATCCTCTCCCCGCCCGGCGGCAGGCGAGAGGCGGATGCCGGGTTGCAGCCCGGTCAGGCGAAGAAGTGCCTTGCACCTGAGTCAGCGATACCAGGCCAGGTGCAAGGCGCTGCTCTGCCCGGGCGGCACGGTTTCAAAGCAGGGAGCGCTTTGCCTGCTCTGAGGCGAGACTGCGGTGCAAGCGCCTCGCACCATACGCCGGACGATTACAGCCTGCGGCGCAGGGCGCGCAGGCGCTCCAGCAGGGCCCAGCCGCGGCTGCGGCGCACCCCGTCCAGCTCGGCGCTGATCTGAGAGCGCGCCGCTTCGCTTTCGGCGAGGCGCTGCTGCGCGGCCCCCAGCTCGGCCTCCCGGCTCTCCAGCCAGGCGCTCACCTGGGAGGCGACGGAGAGCAGGATGCGCTCCCCCGGCCCGGCCTGCAGGGGTCCGGTCTGCAGGCGGGGGGCTGCCGGGTCCAGCAGGCTTTCGTACAGCCGCCGCCACTGCCCCGCGTGTTCGGAGAGCAGCCAGTCCCGGCGCACGCTCTCCATGGCAGCCCGGCCCATGCGGAGGCGCAGCTCAGGGTCGTCCACCAGGCGGGTCAGGCAGGCGAGCCATTCGTCCGGGGTGGAGGCGAGAAAGCCGTTCTCGCCGTGGCAGACTGCGCCCTCATAGGGCGCGGTGCGCCCGTAGACGCCGGGCAGGCCCAGTGCGCTGTACTCGAAGAATTTCACCGCGCTTTTGCAGCGGTTGAAAGCGCTGTCCTCCAGCGGGGCAAGGCAGAGATGGCAGTCCTGCGCGGAGAAGTAGCGCACAAATTCGGGGTAGCTGCGGAGCTGCAGGTCGGTCCAGCCCACCTGCGGGTGAGCGCGCAGCCCTGCGGGCGGGGGCCCGCCCCAAAAATGCAGGCGCAGCCGCTCGCCGCAGCGCGCTAGCAGCGCCGCCAGCGCCGGGGAGACCGCCTCCAGGTCCGGCGCGTGGGTGGTCGAGCCCATGTAGCCCAGGATCAGGGGTTCGCCCGCTCCGGGCTGGGCGCGCGGCGCCAGGCGCCAGTGGCGGTCGTCCAGGTAGTTGGGCAGCAGGTGGATGCGGGGGTTGAGGGGCTGCAGCGCCTCCGCCAGGGCCGGGGTGGTGACGGTGACCGCGTCGGCCTCCAGCAGGGCCTGCAGCATGGGCAGCAGGGCCGGGGTGTAGTAGTGGATGGGCCGATCGGGGTGGTCTTCGGGCAGGTCCAGGAGCAGGTCGTCGGTCTCGTAGACCAGCGGCTTGCCGCCCGCCCGCGCCCGCCGCACCACCTCGGTATACACGCCGTACCAGCGCGGGAAATCCCGCTGGATCACGACGAGATCGGCCTCCTCCACGCGCTCGGGGTAAAAATCGGCCTCGTCGTTCCCGCGCAGCAGCTCCACCCCGGCAAAATGCAGCGGGTCCACCAGGCGCAGGGTGGTGAGGGCGTGCTCCCAGGGGTAGGCGGTGAAAGCCGCCACCCGCAGCGGCCTGCCGGGCCGGGAAAGCGCCTCGTTCACGGCGGGCGCCTCTTCGGCCTGCGCGCCGCGGCCGGTTCCGGGCCCCATCTCAGGCCTGGCTTTCCATGGCCAGGCGCAGCGCCTCCTGCCAGGGGGGCAGGCGCAGGCCGAAGGTGGACGCGAAGCGGGAGCAGTCCAGGGCGGAATAGAGCGGGCGCGCGGCGGGGGTGGGGAAATCCGCCGTGAGGGCCGGGCCCAGCTCGCGGGCAGCCTGCTCCTCTTTACGCGGGTCCAGCTCGAGCACGGCCCGGGCCCACTCCAGGCGGCTGGCGCAGCCCCCGCCCGCCAGGTGGTACAGCCCGGCGCGCTCCCGCACCCAGGCGGCTGGGTCGCTCCCGGCCCGGGCGAGAAGCAGGGCGGTGATCTCCGCCAGCATGCGCGCCCAGGTGGGGTTGCCGGTCTGGTCTGCCACCACCTTCAGGCTGGGGTTGCTGCGCGCCCAGCCCAGTACCTTGGTGACGAAGCTGTCGCGCCGCAGACTGTAGACCCAACTGGTGCGGAAGATCCAGTACGCGCCGCCGGCCGCCTGCACGGCGCGCTCGCCCTCCAGCTTGCTCGCCCCGTACACCCCCAGGGGGTTGGGCGCGTCCGTCTCCACGTAGGGCGAGCCTTTGGCGCCGTCGAAGACGTAATCGGTGGAAAAATGCACCAGCGCCGCGCCCAGCTCTGCAGCCGTCTCCGCCAGCACGCCCGGGGCGCGCCCGTTGATGGCGAAAGCCAGCTCGCGCTCGCTCTCGGCCCGGTCCACGGCCGTATAGGCGGTGGCGTTGAGGATCACCTGCGGGCGGGCGGCGAGCAGGGCCGGGCGGACCCCCTCCGGGCGCGAGAGGTCGATCTCCGGGTAATCCAGCGCGGTGATTTCACCCAGGGGGGCCAGGCAGCGCTGCAGTTCCCAGCCGAGCTGGCCGTTTTTTCCGAGCAGAAAAATGCGCATCATGGGGCGATTATAGTTCACACCTTGTGAAATGGGAGATCCTCCTCCAGCAGGCGCAGCAGGTACTCGCCGTACTGGTTGGATTTCATCTCCTCCGCCTGGCGGCGCAGCTCCTCCGGCCCGGTGTAGCCCATGCGGAAGGCGATCTCCTCCGGGCAGGAGATCATCATCCCCTGCCGCTCCTCCACCGCCTGCACGAAATTGGCCGCCTGGAGCAGGGATTCGTGCGTCCCAGCGTCCAGCCAGGCCACCCCGCGCCCCATGGCCTCCACGCGCAGCTCGCCCGCCTGCAGGTAGATATTGTTCAGGTCGGTGATCTCCAGCTCCCCGCGGCTGGAGGGCTGCAGGTTGGCGGCGTAGTCCACCACCCGCCGGTCGTAGAAGTACAGGCCGGGGACGGCGTACTGGGAGCGCGGTTTCTGCGGCTTCTCCTCGATGCTCAGCGCCAGCCCGTTTTCATCGAATTCCACCACCCCGTAGCGCTCGGGGTCGCGCACCGGGTAAGCGAAGATCAGGGCTCCGTGGGTGAGTTGGGCGGCGGCGCGCAGCCGGGCGGGCAGGCCCTGCCCGAAGAAGATGTTATCGCCCAGGATCAGGCAGCTTGGCTCGCCCTGGATGAACTCGGGCCGGATGCGGAAGGCGTCCGCCAGGCCGCGCGGCTCGTCCTGCTCGGCGTAGCTGATCTGCAGCCCCCACTGGCAGCCGTCGCGCAGCAGCATTTTGAAGCCGGGCAGGCTCTCGGGGGCGCTGATGACCAGGATCTCGCGGATGCCCGCCAGCATGAGCATGGACAGGGGGTAGTAGATCATGGGCTTGTCGTAGACGGGGAGCAGCTGCTTGCTCACACCCAGGGTGAGGGGGAAGAGGCGCGTGCCGCGCCCGCCTGCCAGGATGATGCCTTTCATTTTGCCTCTCCTCGCGCCGCGTAGTTGCGCTCCAGCCACTGGTGATAGTCCTGCTTCTCTAGGACAGCCTCCACCCAGTCGCTGTGGGACAGGTACCAGTCCACCGTCTCCGCCAGCCCGGAGGCCAGGTCGTGTCTCGGCTGCCAGCCCAGCTCGCGGCGGATTTTGGTGATGTCCATAGCATAGCGCCGGTCGTGCCCCGGACGGTCGGTCACGAAGCGGATCAGCCCGGCGTGCGGCGCGTGGGGGGAAGCGGGCAGCCGCCGGTCCAGGATCTCGCACAGGGTGCGCACCACCTCAATATTGGGGGGCTGGTTGCCGCCCCCCACCACGTAGGTCTCCCCCGGCTTCCCTTCCCGCACGGCCAGGCGGATGGCCTCGCAGTGGTCCTCGACGTAGAGCCAGTCGCGGATCTGCATCCCGTCGCCGTAGACGGGCAGGGGCCGCCCCTCCAGGGCGTTCAGGATCATCAGCGGGATGAGCTTCTCGGGGAACATGTACGGGCCGTAATTGTTGGAGCAGTTGGTGATGGTGAACGGCAGCCCGTAAGTCTGCCCGTAGGCGCGCACCATGTGGTCGCTGGAGGCCTTGCTGGCCGCGTAGGGGGAGTTGGGGGCGTAGGGGGTGGTCTCCGAGAAGGCGGGGTCGTCCGGGCCCAGCGTGCCGAAGACCTCGTCCGTGGAGACGTGGTGGAAGCGCAGCGCCTCCCGGGGGTGGAGGCCCTCCTCCAGCCAGACCCGGCGCGCGGCCTCCAGCAGGGTGTAGGTGCCGACCACGTTGGCCTGGATAAAGGGCTCGGGGTCCAGGATCGAGCGGTCCACGTGCGTCTCGGCGGCGAAATGCACGATGCTGTCCACCGCGTGCTCGCGCAGCAGCCGCTCCACCAGGGCCCGGTCGCGGATATCCCCGTGGACGAAGCTGTGCCGCCCGGGGTCCGGCAGCTCTCTGAGGTTTTCCAGGCTGCCGGCATACGAGAGAGCGTCCAGGTTGATCACCTGGGCCTGCGGCTCAGCCTGCAGGATATAGCGGACAAAGTTGGAGCCGATAAAACCGGCTCCACCCGTGACGAGGATTTTCTGCATGGCGGCTCCTATTGGGGATCTCAGTCGTAGACTTCGGCTTCTTTCAGGGGCCTGCCCTGCCGGTCTTTCGCGGAGAGCAGGGGCTCCTCTCCCGGCGGGATGGGCCAGCGGATGCCCAGGTCCGGGTCGTTCCAGAGCAGGGTGCGCTCCCACTGGGGGGCGTAAATATCGGTAGTTTTATAGAGCACTTCGGCCCATTCGCTCACCACGTAAAAACCGTGAGCGAAGCCGGGCGGGACCCACACCTGGTGTTTATTCCCGGCGCTGAGGCTGCAGGCCACCCACATTCCGAAGCTGGGCGAGCTGCGGCGCAGGTCCACCGCCACGTCGTAGATCTCGCCGGCGACCACGCGCACCAGCTTGCCCTGCGCCTGGCGGATCTGGTAGTGCAGCCCGCGCAGGATGCCGCGGCGCGAGCCGGAGTGGTTGTCCTGCACAAAGGGGCAGTCAATGCCCGCCTGGGCAAAAACCGGCGCCCGGTAGGTCTCTAGGAAGAAGCCGCGCTCGTCGCCGAAAACGTCGGGCTCGATGATCAGGATTTCGGGGATGTCGGTGGGGATGAATTTTGGCATGGGAAGGTTATGGGCAGGAATAAATTTGCAGGTCAATATCGTAATTATACTGGAGACCGGGGAATTGCCGCACCGGGCTGCAGCGCTCGACGGCATAGGCTTCCAGGCGGCCGAACAGGCCCAGGTGCAGCACCAGGTAATCGGGCCGGTAGTGCTCCATGGCCCACAGGGCGGCGTCTTCGTAGGTGGCCTGCGGGCTGAGGCGGCGGGAGACCCGCGGCTGGATGAGCCCGGCGAAGTCCACCATCGGGCGGCGGGCGTAATAACCGATGATGCCCACCTCCAGGGCCCCCACGCCGGCCTGCGGCTCCGTGTTCTCCTCCAGCCAGGCCCCCACCGCCCGGTAGGCGGCCAGCCGCCGGTCCGTAAAGGCGGCGGTGCGAGCCAGGCGCGGCACCTCCTCGGCGCACAGCCCGAGCAGCAGGACGGCGGCCGGCAGCGCAGCCGGGAGGGAGCGCAGGCCCATCTTTCCGGCTGCCGCCCGCAGCGCTTCGGCGCCCAGCCCCACCGCGGCGATAAACCCCGGCACGAGCGGGGCGTAGTACCAGAAATAGCGGCTGACGTCCAGCAGGCTGTAAGCGGCGAAGTACGCCCCGGTCCAGGCCAGGAGCAGCAGCCAGCGCCGGTCCTTGAACACGGCGTAACCCAGCCCGAGCAGGGCCAGGAGGACCTCCAGGCGGAAGTCCCAGCGCTTTAGATAGCCGGAAACCAGGGGCCAGAAGCCCTCGAAAAAGGTCTGGCTGATCGCCATGGCGCCCTGCTGCTGCTTGGCGCCGAGGGTGACCGGGACCGGCGAGCCGTAGTAGGCCCAGGCGAAGAGGAACCAGGGCAGGGTCAGGGCCAGGAAGACCCCTGCCGCCCGCCAGGGGATGGCTTTCCACAGGCCGGGGAGGGCCTGCCTCCAGCCTCTCATCTCCCCGCCGTTTTCCCGGACCAGCTCCAGGGCGGTGGAGCCGAGATAGTACGCCGCCAGCAGGGCCGGGACCAGCGCCCCGTCGGGCCGGGCGAGCACCGCCAGCGCCGCGCAGGCCGCCGCCGGGGCCAGGCGCCGGTGGGCGTAGCAGGCGAAGGCCCCCAGGCAGAAGGCCAGGTACAGCGGCGTCTCCGAACCCAGGGTGGTGGGGAGCAGGGCGAAGGTGGGGTAGAGCAGCAGCCCCGCCCAGCCGGAGGCGGGGGCTTTCCAGGCGCGCCCCAGCGCCCATAGGCACAGCCCGCCCGCCGCCAGGCCTGCCGCCCCGATCAAAACAGCCAGGCGCGGCAGGTCCGCGCCCAGCGCCGCCGGGAGCGCCAGCAGCAGGGCCAGCAGCGGGGAGGTGGTGCTGAGCACGCGCTCTCCGGGGTTGTACACCGGGCCCAGGCCCGCGGCCAGGTTGCGGGCGTAGCGGTAGGTGATAAAGGGGTCGTCATAGCCCCAGCCCGCGTAGAGCCAGTACAACAGGGCGGTGACGAGCGCCAGGTAGAGGCCGCCGAGAAGGAGGCGCAATGCGGGGCGCGCCAGGGCGCAGGTGTGGGCGGGGGAGGCGGCGGTTTTCTGTTTGGCGAGGACCGGGTTCAAGGGTGGGGCTCCGATGGGGATTCTGGGTGTTGTAATACCGGGTCCGGCGCGGGCAGCCTGGACCTCCAGACGGCTAGAGCCGCCGCCTGAGCCACAGCCGCAGGCGCAGGGGCAGCCAGGCGTAGATCAGTGGGCGAATTTTGGCCTTGAACACCAGGGGCGAGAAGGGGCTGCCGCCCTCGCGGTAGTGCACGCGCAGCATCTCGGGCCAGCAGCGGTTGTCCGACTGCACCGATTTCCCCGTCTGGTGCAGGCGGAAGGCCGCCCAGCGCCGGGGGTGGTAGACCAGGGGCGCCAGGCGCGCCAGCCGCACCCACAGGTCGTAATCCATGGCGAAATAAAAGGTCGGGTCCAGGGGACCAACCTTGCGCCACAGCGCGGCGCGGAAGAATGCCGCCTGCTGGGGGATGTGCACGTAGCCCCGGCGCAGGCGCCGGTAGTCGGTCTGGGCCGCGGGGAAGCGCCCGAGCTGCCGGCCCTCCCCGTCCACCAGGTCCGCGTCCCCGTAGACCATGCCGGCCTGCGGGTGCGCCTGCAGGAAGGCGACCGCCTCGGAGACCGCCCCGGGGTAGTACAGGTCGTCCGAATTGAGCCAGGCCAGGATCTCGCCCCGGGCGCGGGCGAAACCCTTGTTAATGGCGTCGGTCTGCCCGGCGTCGCGCTCCGACACCCACCAGGGGATGCGCTCCGGGTGCTCGCGGGCGCAGCGGGCGATGATCTCGGCGCTGCCGTCGGTCGAGCCGCCGTCCACGATCAGGTATTCCAGGTTGGGGTAGTCCTGGGACAGCACCGAGCGCATCGTCTCTTCCAGGTAGCGCGCCTGGTTATAAGAGGGGGTGATGATGGATACCAGCGGTTGAGGGTTCATGCGGGAAATATGCGATGGGGTTGTGTCGGGGACCGCGCCTCCGGCACAACCACCGGTAAATCAGCTAAAGCTCCCAATCGGAGGGGCCGTAGTAGCGCCCGGCTGCCTCGCCGGCGATCTCCCGTACCAGGCGGATCTCCTGCGGGGTGAGGCGGCGCTTCCAGTTGTGCAGGTTCCTGCGGCTGTCCAGCCGCACGGCGTGCACGGCTTCTTTGGAGAGCTCTTTCGGGTTGTCGGCGCTGCTCGAGTTCAGGATCTTCTCCCGGGCGCGGGCGTTGAAATCCAGCCCCAGGGCGGCGTACAGCTCACGGTAGCCGCCCTCCGGGTCCAGCGACAGGTCCTCGTGGCGCACCGCCAGGAAATCCGGGTGCGCCTCCTGCAGCCGGGCCACCGCCGTGTAGACGAGCTTCCACAGCAGCGCCGCCCCGGCCACCACCTCGCCCGGCGCGGCCGCGGCCCGCTCCATTTCCTCCCGGAAGGGCGCCAGCCAGTCGCGCATCAGCAGCTCCTGCTCCAGCAGGTCGGAGAACTGGAAGGGCCATTCCAGGCGCTTCAGGCTGCTGGCGAAGGCGGCCGGGTGCCGCAGGGTGAAGACCACCCGGCAGCCCAACCGCCCGGCGAACCAGGCGGCGGAGAATACGGCGAAGGGGTCTTTCAGCAGGGGGCGGCGGCGGAACAGCCTCCCGCCCAGGAACTCGCCCCAGTCTCGGCCCATGCGCAGCAGGTCCTTGCGCGAGCGCAGCGCGCCCAGCTCGGCCAGGGGGTGGTAGCGCAGGGCGAGGGTCTCCTGCAGGGCGGGGAGATAGCCGCCCTCGTTTTCGGGGCAGATATAGGTGTACCAGCGCCGGGTGGGCACGCGCAGCACGCCCGGGCGGTGCAGCACGTTCAGCGGCTCGCTGATATAGGCCGCCTCACCGCCGGCCGCCAGCATCCTGCCGATCCAGGTGGTGCCGGTGCGGTGCGCGCCGGTGACGAGAATGGGGGGGCAGCGTTTTTCCATGCGCTTACACCTGCAGCCCGGGCCAGGCGTTCAGCCCCTGGAGGCCGCCCAGGTCGGGGAGGCGAGCGCCGCGCCCTTGGACGAAACGCTCGGCGGGGCCGCGCGCCCCGGCCAGGCAGGCCAGGGCGTAGAGCATGCGCCGCCAGTGGGCCAGGGCGTAGCGCGGGTCGCGCCGCAGCGCGGCCAGGTAATGGCGCAGGGAGTGGGCGTAGCGCCCGGCGTCCAGCAGGTAGCGGGCGCTCAGGCGGTAGGCCCCCGCCTCCACCCGGCGGCGGTCGGCGGCCACCTGCGCGGCCAGGCCGGGCTGGGCGCGCATCCACTCCAGCACCCGGAAGGTCTCCGGGCTGAAGCGCGCCGCCTGGGCCAGGTTTTTGGCCCCCGGGTGGTGCCGGGCGGCGGCCCACAGGGCGGGCACGCGCCGCAGCGGCGCCTCTCGCGCCAGGCGCAGCCAGAGCTGGTGGTCCAGCATGAAGTGGAAGGAATCGTCCAGGTATCCTGCCCGCTCCAGCACGGCGCGGCGCATGAACACCGCCGGCTGGCACAGGATGCGGAAGCGCATCAGATCCTCCAGCCCCCAGTCTCCGAAAGAGAGGCGGTTCAAGGGGCGGCCCGCCGGGTCAATAGTGAGGGCCTCGCCGAAGACCAGCCCCGCCTCCGGGTGCGCCTGCAGGGCCTGCACGGCCTGCTGCACTGCGCCGGGGAGGTAGAGGTCGTCCGAGTTGAGCCAGGCCACGAACTCGCCCCGGGCGCGGGCGAAGCCCTTGTTGATGGCCTCGGCCTGGCCCCGGTCGGGCTCGGACGCCCACCAGGACAGGCGGTGGGCGTAGCGCTGGAGGATCTCCAGGCTGCCGTCCTGCGAGCCGCCGTCCACCACCAGGTATTCGAGCGCCGGGTAGTCCTGCTCCAGCACCGAGCGCAGGCTGAACTCCAGGTATTCGGCCTGGTTATAAGAGGGGGTGATAATGGATACCAGGGGAGCGGTCACTGGAGTGGATGCTGCAGATCGAAGATGATGTACCCGTCCCCCTCGGCGTAGACCGGGTACCCGCCGGTCAGGGCGGCTTTCAGGTCGGCCTGCTCGTTGAACTGGCGCAGGGTGGCGACCAGGAAATAGCCCATGCCCTCGGTGCGCTTGGAGAAATACTGCTCGAACTCTTTCTCCTTGCCGCGCAGCTCCGAGAGCTTGATCTCCCCCCGATTCGGCCACAGGGTGACCTTGCGCCAGCCGTAAAACATCAGCCGGTAGCCGTAATCGGGGGTCAGGGCCATCACCTTCCCGTCCCGCGGCAGCAGCTCCCCGATCTCCTGCCAGTAGGGCGGCTCGTGGCGGTAATCCTCCACGCGCATCTGGTTCACCGATAGGAGGGCGGAGAAAGCCAGCGCCCCCGCCAGGGCCAGCAGGGCGGTCCCGCGCGCCGCCGGGCCCTGCTCCCACAGCTTTTCCAGCAGGGGGACCGCCGCCGGGACCAGCGCCACGGCCAGCAGGGGGATGAGCTGCAGGTGGTAGTAGTTGTGGGTGGTCATCTGGTAGGGCAGGGTGAGCCCGTAGACGACGTACCCCAGCAGCAGCCCCAGCAGCAGGGCCCGCGCCCGCGGGCGGGCGATGAGCGCCCCGATCACAGCGAGCAGCAGGATGGACAGGCCCATCAGGTCCTGCACCAGGTTCAGCCAGCGGGCGTAGGTGCCCGGGTCGAGCAGCAGGCGCGAGAGGGAGAGGGTCCAGTTCTGGAAGTAATCCACCGCGCTGCCCCCGCGCCCCAGGATCACGAACAACAGGCTGGGGACGGACATGGTGAGGGCCATGACCCATACCTGAGGGCTGCGCAGGGCGCGCCGCCAGCCCAACACGGCCAGCACCCCCGCCGCGGCCCCCACCGCCAGGATATAGATGGACACCGTCTTGGTCAGGATCGCCATGCCCCCCAGCAGCCCGGCCAGCACGGCCCAGCGCCAGGCAGGCTGCCCGGAGGCGGCCGTCTCCATCCAGCGGTAGAGGGCGTAGGCCGCCAGGACGAGCCACATGGTCATCCCGGGGTCCGGCTGGAAGGAGCGGCTGGCCTGCACCCCGAAGGGCAGGAACAGGTAGTAGCCCAGGGCCGCCAGGGCGGCCAGCGGGGCGGCGGGCGAGGCCGAGTGGGCCGCCGCCAGGCGGCGCGCCAGCCCGAACAGCGCCAGCCCGCCCACCACCCAGAACAGGGAGCTGTAGATGCGCCCGACCCAGACGTTCTCACCCCCAGTCAGGCGGTAGGTGAGGGCCACCAGGCTCTCCAGGATGGGCGGCTCGTACTGGCCCGTGGAGCGGCCCCAGGCGACGGCGTCCTCGCGCCGCTCGGGGTCGGCCTCGGGCAGCATCCCGTAATAGATCCCGCGGGCGATGATCGCCCCGCGCAGCTGGCGCGTGTAGTGGAAATCCAGCGGCGGGTCCGTCAGGTCGTAGAGGCGCAGGGCCAGGCCGAGCAGGAGCAGGGCCAGGGCCGCGCCCCAGACGAGCAGGCCCGCGCGCGTCCCTTGGCGGGCAGCCGGGCGTGCGGGCAGGGATTCGGTGTGTGAGGTGGAGATACTGGACATCATTCAGGCCGGGAAAAAATTTTCGCCTCGGGAAGAGGCGGCAGCCCGATCATACCATAGATGGCGCAGGCGCTAAAATAACGCGCCGTAATCCACTTTCGGGAACACCTGCAGCTTGCCGCCCACGGTGGCGTCCAGCACCTGGCGCCCGTCCGCCTCGTAGGCCTGGCGGGCCATTTGGTAGCCGCGCTCCGAGGTCTCCAGGTCGGGGAGCTGCCAGCGGAAGCCCTTGCCGAAGTAGCCGGCGTGGAAATGGTCCCGGTCCTCGCCCTGGGAGACCACGGTGGCGTTCGGCTTCCCCTGGGCGCTGAAATTGTGGTCCACGCCGATCAGGATGGCCTGCGAGAAGCCCATGTGGTAGGCGAGCTGCAGGGCGACGTTCGTCACCGTGGCCCCTTCCCAGAGGCGCCCGCGGGCGTCGGTGGCGAACTTCGGCCCGCTGTAGGTGGTGTGCAGGAAGATGGTGTCCTCGTCCGGGCGTACGAAACGGCGGGAGCGCCAGGAGAGGAAGCGCGGGATGGGCAGGCGAGCGATCTCAGCCGCGCACTGCTCGATCACCAGGCTGTTGACCGAGAGGAAGTAGGTGGTGGTGAAGCCCAGCTCGGGGAAAAGCAAGTAGATGCGGTTCATCCCGAAGGTGAACTCGCCGCGCAGCCGGGAGAGGTCGGTCTCTTTCAGGCTGGGCCCGTTGCCGATGATAAAACAGCGCTGCCCGTGGTGGGCGTCCTTTAGCTCCGCCAGGCGCCGGATGCTGGCCCGCCGCCAGGGGTGAAAGGCCGCCGCGGGCCACATGGCGGCGCGCTGCAGGGCATAGCGGGCGCGGCTGGCGGCCTGCCACAGCGGCGCAGGCGCGGCGTTTTTGATTGATTCTTTGACTGAGGTCATACTGAGGTAGTTTTCTTGCTGCGGTGGCTGGGAATGCGGATCACGGAAGGTTTTCAAGGTCGTTCAGGTCCTTGTGCCTTCCGCTTGCTTTCTTGTTTATTTTCAGATGCTCTAAACTGATCAGATTGACTTTTACACCATCCAGGATATCTTCTCGGCGTTTTGAATAACTTTCTTCAAAGTTAACTCCCGAAATCGTCGTGGTAATTTCAATTCTGATCGGAGGGACCCCCCAGACGGATGATCCGGTCCCTCTCAAGGAACAGATCCACCGATAGCTCAGGAACATTGAAGCCGAAGTCCCTTAATACCGAGACCAGCCTTTCTGCATTCAATGGATGAATGGCCACCCAGACATCGATATCCGCTGTGGCGCGCGGGTAGCCATAGTAACCTGCGCGTAGCCTCCGACCAGCAAATATTCAACTTGATATTCGTTGAGCAACCTCAAAAAATCTTTGAAGTCGGGTGGAAGATGGACGGTAGCCATAGATGATCTGCCGCATTTGTTCCAACGCTTCCAGGCGCTGATGGGGTGTTTTCGAGAGCCAAAATTGCTTTTCGTCAGAAGGATCGAAAAGCGACGCGACCGAAAAAGCCGAGCGATTGAGTTCCTGATCGGATAATTTACCCATACCTGCCTCTCTACCCGTGTGGATTATTTCCACGCTCATGATAGCATAGAATCGGCGCTATCTTGCAGGAAGGGACCAGCCCGCAAAACAAGCGGGCGAGCAGCGGGCGGCTGCCCGCCGCTCATCCGGTTAGCGCAGGTTATTCCGTGCTCAATCGCGCCGTGGCCCCGCCGTCCACGATCATCGCCTGCCCGGTCATGAAGGAGGACTGCTCCTCGTCCGCCAGGAAGTAGATGGCGTGGGCGATCTCCTCGGGCCGCCCGATGCGCCCGTTGACGGTGCGGCGCGCCAGGTTGTCCAGCCGGGACTGGAGGTCGCCGCCCCCGGCGTGGTCGCGGTTCATCCCGGCGCGCAGCATGGGGGTGTCCACCGCCCCGGGCAGCACGGCGTTGACGCGGATATTGTCGGGGGCGAACTCGATGGCCGCGGCGCGGGTAAAGGCCAGGAGCCCGCCCTTGCTGGCCGCGTAGGAAGCGATGTCCTTCGAGGTCGCCACCGCATGCACCGAGGAGACGTTCACCACCGCCCCGCCCCCGGCGGCTTTGAGCAGCGGGTGGGCCAGTTTGAGGCCCAGGAAGACCGAGCGCAGGTTCGAGCCCATCACCGCGTCCCATTCCGCCGCGCTGGTCTGCAGCAGGGGTTTGGTCACCTGGACGGCGGCGTTGTTCACCAGGGCGTGCAGCACCGGGGAGAAGCGGCTGGCGCCGGCGTAGATCTCCTCCAGGTTCTTCTCCTCCGAGATATCGGACTGGATGAACAGCCCGTTCTGCGGGAAACCCTCGCCGAAGGGCTGGCGGTCCACACCGATCACGCACCAGCCTTTGGCGGCGAACAGCTCAACCGCAGCGCGGCCGATGCCGCCCCCGGCGCCGGTGATCAAGACGGTTTTCGATTGCTGCTGGTTCATTCTGCCTCCCTTGTTGTTCCTGTTACCCGGCAGGGGGTTGGGCGAAGCGGTCTGCGCTCCGTTCAACCCTCTGGCCCTGGACCTTTACCGCCCGCGTGGCGAAAAACGTGGGCATGTAGCGGTTCAGCAAATTGTCTTCCTCGTTATCAATGTCCTCGTAGAACCCCGCCAGGAGGAAGCCCGCCTCGAGCTGGCCCCCGATCTGGGTCTCCAGGGTGTGGCTGAACTCGAACGGCTCCCCTTGCTCCCGGTAGCGGGCCTGCGCCTCGGGCGACAGGCTCTCCAGGTCGGAGTAGGGCAGCGGGTGCTTCACCTCCAGTACCCCCCGGTCCCACTGTTCCAGGTCGAAGATGTAGAGCGCCGGGTGGGTGATGCCCGAGAGCAGCGCGCCGCCGGGCCGCAGGACGCGGTAGGCCTCCCGCCACACGGGGAGCACCTCCGGGACGAAGATATTCGAGACCGGGTGCACGATCAGGTCGAAGCTCCCGTCCGGAAAGACGGAGAGATCGCGCATATCCCCTTCCACCAGGCGGATCTGCAGGCCGTCGCGTTCGGCGACCCGGCGGTCCTGGGCGAGCTGGCGGGGGGAATTGTCGAATACGGTGACGTTGGCCCCGGCCGCGGCCAGGACCGGCCCCTGCTGCCCGCCGCCCGAGGCCAGGCAGAGCGTATCGCAGCCGCGCAGCTCGGGGAACCAGGCGTGCGGCGCCGGGCGGGTGGGGGTGAGCAGGATCTCCCACTGCCCCTGGCGGGCGGCGGCGGTCACTTCCGGTCCCACCGGCACGGTCCAGGTGTTCCCCTGCCCCACCCGGCGGTTCCAAGCCTCTCGGTTGTGGGCGCGCAAGTCCATAACTCTCTATCCCTCTTTGAAATGTTCCGGTTATCTTGCGGGCCGGCAAAGCCGCCCTACGATATTACGCCTGGGTTCTAAATCTTTGCCAGCGCGTCCTGGTCCAGGGCCAGCCCCAGCCCCTCGAACAGGTTGCGCAGGGTGTTGCTGTGCACGCGCTTCCAGGCCGCCGGGCTGGAATTGGCGTTGTGCGGGGCGATCAGCACGTTGTCCATTCCCAGCAGGGGGCTGTCGGTGGGCAGCGGCTCCACCTCGAACACGTCCAGGGCCGCGCCGCCGATGCGCCCGGCGCGCAGGGCCTCGATTAGGGCCGCCTCGTCCACCACCGGGCCGCGGGCGGTGTTGATCAGCACCGCCTCCGGGCGCATGCAGGCCAGGGTGCGGGCGTTGATCAGGTGGTAGGAGGTCGGGTTCAGGTCGGTGTTCAGGCTGACGAAATCGGCGCGGGAGAGCAGGTCCTCCAGCGAGGTCATCTCCACCCCGTTCTCCACCAGGAAATCCGGGGCGACCTCGACGATATCCGTCCCCAGCAGCTTCATCCCGAAGGCGCGCGCCCGGCGCAGGACGGCTTTGCCGATATTGCCCACCCCCACCACGCCCAGGGTGCACTCGCTCAGCGAGCGTCCGGGGATCTTGTCCCACACCCCGCTTTTCATGTCCCGGTCCATCCAGAGCAGGCGGCGCACGAAAGCCAGCATATAGCCCAGGACCGAGTCCGCCACCGGCAGGGTGAAGGCGTTGGGCGTGCGGCAGACTTGGATGCCCAGGGCGGCGGCCGCCTGGCTGTCAATCGAATCGATGCCGGTGCCCCATTTGGAGATCACCTTCAGGCGCGGGGCGCAGGCCTGCAGCACGCGGGCAGTGAAGCGGTCGTCGCCGCAGAGCGCGCCGTCGAACTGCCCGGCGTATTCCAGCAGCTGCGCCTCTTCCAGCCGTTCGGCCACGCCGGCGACGAGGATCTCCACGCCCGCCGCTTCGATCAGCGGGCGGAAGCGCGGCAGGACGGGGATGAAATAGGGGGCGGAGATCAGGATGGTGGTCATGGCGGATTAACCTTCTCGGGAGTGTTTTTTCATCAAAAATTCGGTAATCTCGAAATCAATCGGGTCGTCAATGTCCCAGGCCTCGGCCGGGTCAATCTCGAACATCATCGGGCGCTCGCCCAGGCGGTTGCGGCGCGCCAGCAGGATCTCGCGGGTGAAGAGGTAGAGGCAGGAGTTCTCCTCGTACACCGGGGGCAGGTCCTGGGTCTGGAGCAGGATGGCGGGGTTGTGGTTGATGGCGCGCCCGAGCTGGTCCCACAGGCGGGTCTGCAGTCGGGTGACGGAGAAGAGCGAATCGTAGGCGGGGTAGACCTCCAGGAAGGCGCGCACCGCCCGCGAGATGGTCGCCGCGCAGAGCAGGGGGTTGGTGGAATGGGTCTGGAGGTAGAAATCCGCCGGGACCGCGGCGGTGTCGTGCACCAGCACCTCGTTCATGGGGATAGTCGGGGCGCGCAGGCGCTCCGGGCGCTCGATCACCCGCACCCCGGGGAAATGCCGGCGCAGGCCTTCCATCACCGGCGGGCTGTCGGTGTCCACCACCACCTGCGAGATTTCCGGGCAGGCGAGCAGGTTTTCGATAATGTGGTGGAAGAGGGGTTTTCCCGCCAGGAGGCGGTAGTTCTTCTCGGGCACGCGCTGGGAATGGTGGCGCATGGGCACCAGGGCGGCAATTTTGGGAAGCTGCATGGTCTCTACCATTGGTCGTCTTTCTCGTATCCCAACCGCACGAGCAGGTCGCCGGCCGTCTGCTTGAACAGGCGGCGGTGCTCGGCGCTGAAGCGCTCTTTCCAGCCGCCGGCCTTGCCGGAGCGGAAGGTGGGGGAGCGCCGGGGGTCAATGCTGTCCGCAAGGATCTGCAGGGCCGCCGGGCGGGCCGCCGCCAGCGGGAAGCCGCGCTCGAGGGCGTGGTCGAGCACGCGGCCCAGGGCCGCCTCCCGCTCGCGCAGGAAGTCCTCGTAGCGCAGGGTGAGCACGGCGGGGCAGTCCAGCCAGCCGAGGAAGGGCTCGAAGCGGGCGCGGATGTCCGGAAAGGGGACCTCCTCGCCCGGCAGGCCGCGGATGCTGGTCGCCAGGCGCTCGTCGAAGCTCTGCAGCGCCTGCGTGTAGTAGGCGTGGTGGATATGTCCCGGCTCCATCTCCGTCACGTAGTGGACGTGCGAAACCACCACGTCGCGCGGGTCGCGCAGGATGAAGTAGGCGGCGGTCTCGGGGCGGCTCAGGCGTTCGACCACGGGCGGGAGGGCGTGCAGGTGCCCGTAGGCGATGTCGCCGGGGAGCAGGCGCTCCAGGTCCGCCAGGATGGCCTCCTGCGGGCGGGGGCGGCCCGTGGCGGCGTTGTAGGTGACCACCGCCGGCAGACCGGCGTCCACCGCCGGGCCCAGGCGCGGGAACCCCTGCAGCACCTGGGTGAGCAGGTGCGTGCCGCTCTTGGGGAAGGAGTTGGCGAACAGCACCGGGACGCCCGCCAGCCCCCGGCGGCGCCAGCGCGCCATCTGGGCCAGGCGGCGCAGGGCGCGGCGCGCCAGCCGGGCCTCGAATACCAGCCGGGAGCGGGGGCCGCTACCAGTCATCGCCGGCTTCGTATCCCAACCGCACGAGCAGGTCGCCGGTGCGCTCTTTGAACAGGGCCTTGTTCGCCTCGGTGAAGTGCTCGCGCCAGTTGCCGGGCTTGCCCTTGCGGAAAGTGCCGGATTTCTTCGGCTGGATGGCCTCTTTCAGCCTCTCCACCGCCTGCTCCCGCGCCGCGCGCGGGGTGAAGCCGCGCTCCGCCAGGTAGTCCAGCAGGCAGCCCAGGGCCTGGTCCCGGTCCAGGATCAGGTCCTCGAAACGCAGGCTGAGCACTTCGGGCCGCTCCAGCCAGCCCAGGTAACCGGCGTAACGCTCGTTCACCCCGGGCAGGCGCGCCTGGGGGTCTTCCACCCCGGTAATGGAGGCGTTCAGGCGCGCCTCCATGCTGTCCAGCTCCTCGGTGTAGTAGCGGTGCATGCCGTGCCCCTGGTGGATCTGGGTGGCGTAAAAGACGTGCGAGACCAGCATATCGCGCGGGTCGCGGTAGACGAAAACCGTGGCGCGCCCGGGCCGGGTCAGGGCGGAGAGGAAGGGCTCGCGCGCCTGGATGTAGCCGTAGCCGATGTCGCCCGGGCGCATGGAGCGGATGGCCGCCAGCAGCCCCGCCTCGGTCAGGCGGGCGTTGGCCTCGTCCCGGTTGAGGGGCGGGAAGCCCGGGTTGACGAAGGGCCCCAGGGAGACCAGCCCCTGGAGCACCTGGATGATCAGGTGAGAGCCCGACTTGGGCATGGCGTTCCCCAGGACGGCGGGCATGCGGGCCAGCTCGCCCGGGCCCCAGCGCAGGGCCGTGGCGGCCCGCCGCGCCTGCCAGCGGAGGCGCTTGAGGTTGTGCTTGATGGTCAGGGAAGTATTCATAAATCTCGTATCTGCGCTATCTGTGTCCATCGGTGTTCATCTGTGGTTTTATCTACCACGGATGCACACAGATGGACACGGATCGAAAACCCATTCTTGTTTTTCGGATAGCCAGGCGCCTGGAATTTCTTTCACAGGCGGTGCGGGTCCGTCGGTTGGGGGCGGCGGCTGAGGGCCACCAGTCCCTTGCTCTCCAGGAGCGAGACCACCTCCCACACCGCGTTGAAGCTGATCCCCAGCCCGGCGGCGATGTCGGCGACGGTGTGCTCGCCGTCGCAGCGCTCCATAATCTCGAACAGGCGCCGGTGGCCCTCCGGGTTCACCCGGTAATCAACCCAGATCCCGTAGCCGGAGCAGAAGATCTCGCCTTTGAAGCGGTTCACCACGTAGTAATTGCGCTCCCAGGCCTGCAGCAGGCCCAGGACCATGTCTCGCGAGGCCTCCAGGCGCTCCTGGGAGACGATGGCGGGGGTGTCCAGGCTGGAGTGGTATTCCGGGTAGGGCGGCCGGCCGGAGGCCTTGGGGGCTTCCACCCGGGAGAGGGAGAGCATGGGCACGCGCACGCCGGGGGCGTTGAACTGGCGCTCGTCGTTGTCGATGATGCTGCGGTAGGCGCCCCGGTAGCCCTGCGGGTCCAGGTCGGGCAGGGCTGCGGACAGGCAGCGGTCGGGCTGGCTGTCCGGCTGGAAGGACCCCTGCAGGGCGTGGGGGGAATCGTTGCCCAGCATCTCCAGGAACAGCCCGCCGGCCATGTCGGGGATGAGCGCTTCGTTGTGGCTGAGATAAGCCACCGAGCCGATGGTCTCGGGCAGGATCAGGCAGCGGTAGGTGTAGTAGGGCTGCCAGGAGAGCAGCCTCTGCGCCGCTTCCAGCAGCACCACCACCCCCGTCAGGTCGTCGTTCACCATCGCCGGGTGGCAGAGATGGGCAGCGAGCACGAAGGTCTCCCGGCTCTGCCCGGGGACGAGGATCTCGCCCACCTTCAGGGTCCCCGGCTCGAAGCGGGTGCGGATCGTCACCCGGTAGGCGTCCTGGTCCAGGCTGTCTCGCAGCCTCTGCGAGGCGCACAGCCCCCAGTCGCGGTCGTAATACTTGAAGACGAAGGGCAGCGCCTCGGGCAGGCGGGGGTGGACGTGCAGGTGGCGCAGCAGCTCCTCGCGGCTCACCACCCCCTCGAAGGGCAGGGAGTAAGAGACGGCGTGCAGGGGGTGGTCGGCGTAATCGAGCAGGCGCCGGCCGTCCAGGGTCTCCAG